>DAOTVS010000249.1:0-11530 GCA_034436375.1 Anaerolineae bacterium
ATTATCGGGTCGAGGCACTGCAACGCCCCAACCTGGACCTCCGCGACCACCAGGTCGTCGATTTCAGTACCCTATTATCGGGTCGAGGCACTGCAACTGGCCGCCGCTGTCTGGGCGACAAAGGCAGCGATGGATTTCAGTACCCTATTATCGGGTCGAGGCACTGCAACCGACCTCAAGACCGCTCATTGGTCACGAAAACGACGGCGATTCGCGGACCTGGAGGGCCATCGGGGGCTCAGGAGCCAAGTTCAGGGCCTTTTTGGGCCATCTGCCTCGCTCCCCGCACCGCAAATCGCTTTTTGTGTGCCAAGCCTGGCGATTTGCGATAGGCGCCTTGTACCCGTAGATTATGCACCTTTCTCTTTCTCAATGCAACCCATCCCTAAGCGCGGCTGCAGAGCTCTGCGTAGGGGCAATCTGGTGCGCACATGCCGGGCTTCCCAGGGTCAATTCCTTCTTCCACGAGTCGCATGCGCTCGTCGCGGGATTCAATGAACCATTGCCGAAGTTCGTCGTCGATACGATAGAAATCGCGCTCGAGCCGCAGGCTCTTGCCGTCGAACGATGGATAGACGACGCAGCCGATATCGATGGGCATCTCGGTGAGGCTCTCCAGCACCAGGGCATAGCCAGTCGCAGTCAGCCTGTGGAAGGGTTGGGTTGGGCCGAATTTGAGGTCAGCGATCATGGGCTCACCGAAGGCAAAGGCATCGGCCGAGAGATGAGATGACAGCCCCAAGAAACGGCCATCCAGTCGCTGCTCCACGACCACAGGCAGCGCCCAGGCCGCCAATGCATCGGGACCGATGTGAGGTTGGCGAGCCAGGATATCCTCTGCCCGTTCAACGATGCGTCGCCGCTCAAAGCCTGCCAGAACATACGCCTTTTCGCTCAGGGATTCCCGCTCAGCGGGTGCCAACCGGTCATAGTCTGTACCCTCCAACGCAGGCATCGGCAGGGCCGATAGCATCTCGATGCATTCTCTACCCTGCGTATAGATCGCCTGCTTGGCTGCCAGGATCATCCTGACAACCACGTTGTGCAATGCGCTGCCAATTACCATGGCTGCATTTGGCGCTGCCCGGCGTCCCTCCACTCGCCGCCAGAAAAGATCGCGTCCGGTCTGGCAATAGTGCCCGGCCACTTCCCACAACCCTAGCGGCGCCTCATAGACTGGCGCCAGGGGCGGTTGGTGCCAACTCCATCCTCGCAGTTCCTCGTTCACCGGCTCTCTTCGCGCCTCTGGCAGGAGCTTACGCAGCACATAACGTCGCTCCTCTTCGCTCAGGAAATACATCGCTCCGCCTCCTTCGAGTGTAATTGACCGGCCGATTGGAAATCGGGCTCTAGGGGCGCTGCGGCGCCGGCCGTCCACCTTCGTGGACGAAAGCAACCGTTCTGTCGGCGTAGGCCAGCGGCTGGCTGCAAGCCCCGAGAGCCCGATTTCCAACCGGTGGCGCTTTTCCCCACTTTCACCCGATACACAATTCATCGCCGCAATAGCGACGGAACTCGCACTCGCGGCAGCGCCCGGTATGGCGTGTAGGCGGCGGCATGCTCTCCCACTCCAGCAGGCGCCGCATGGCATGCAACGTGCGCGTCACATAGCGCCGCATGCCGGGCCGGATGGGCACCTCCACCGCCCGGCGTAGCGGGATGGCATAGACAAAAGCCCGCCGTACAGGTAACCCCCAGGCCTCCTCCAGCAGGAGGGCATAGGCGGCCAACTGGTAGCGCTGGTGTGTGCCGATGCCTGCAGTAGAATACTTGTGCTCGACCGGGATAGCCTCGCCTCTCGTGCGGATGGCCATGTCGAGTCGCCCAGCCAGACCCATGCGCTCGGATGTCAGGCGCAGATCCAATGCCCGCTCGCCTTCGGTCAGGCCATATGGGCGCAGGCTGCGCCGCTCCTCGCGCGTGGCCTCTTCCTCATGCTGGCGTATCCCCTCATCCATCTTATAGGTGAGGGGGCGGGTCGTTGCCAGAAAAACGGTAAAGTAAAAGACGCGCGCACAGTACAGGTACTGTCTTATGTCGGTCACGGTCAACGGCAGTGGCTCATTCAGCGTGCCCCTCCTTGGCCGGTGGCCGGCGGTCGATCACCCGGCGCAGGGCCAGGTCCTTCTCGCACACAGGGAAAAGCTGCACATTGCCCTCCTGCTTGCCCAGCATGCGGCTGATCTTCTGCATGATCTCTTCCTGCCGGTTGCGCGTCAGGTCACCCATGAATGACGAGAACTGGATGCGATGCAGACCATAATCCAGGCATACATTGGCGATCCTATCACGCGCCCGGTCATTGGGAATGTCGTAGACGAGCAGGCACTGCATATGATCCTACCAGCGGCTGATGAACGGCTTATACTCGGGCCGCTCACCGCGCAGAAATGCCGCTACCCGGCGTGCTTGAGCTTGAACGATCTGGCGCAGTGGACGCTGGTGGCCTTCGTGGCGCTCTGGTGCATCGAGGCGCGCCAGCACCTTTTCGGCCAGGAACTTGCGCGTGCGCTCGTCCAACAGACCGTCATCATCGATCTTGAGAGCCACCCGCTTGTTGACCAGACCAAAGACGGTACGGTCCACCACCGGCTGGCGGAATTCCTCGATCAGGTCCAGTACCAGACTGGGCTTGCCCGGCCGATCCACGTGCACAAAGCCGGCATACGGGTCCAGCCCGGCCAGAATCGCCGCATGCTCCACTTGGCTGTACAGAATACCATAGCCGTAGTTGAGTGCACTGTTTAATGGGTCGGTAGCGCCCCGGTGCTCTCGACCGGGCCAGGGCTCCTCTGAGAGCAGCATGCTTCCTATGGTGGACCAGTAGATGGCCGCCGCGCGGCCCTCACGGTTCAACAGCGCCGGGCGCAGGTCATCGACCCGCTCCGCCGTGAGCGCCGTTGCCTCAGTGCGCAGGGCCTCAATCTGCGCCGCCGCCTCTCGCGCCAGACGATAAGCATTTGAGTCTACCTGCTGCCGGTATTTGGCCATGTACTTGAGCAGATTGGCCTGGTTCGTTAGTTTGCCACGCGAGAACGCCAACGCCAGTGCCACCCCGCGCCCATCCTCGTACGCCAGGAGCTGTGCGCGCCGGGTCTGCACCGTGCCGGCCAAGCCTGGCGCTTCCAGCCGCGCATAGGGGGCACCGTTGAAAGCCACAAAGCTGAGTGGAATTCCTGCCTCTACACACTTGCGCAGCGCATCGCAGGACAGGCTGACTCCGCGTCCCGTCACCATGACCCCCTCCAGCTCACAGAGGGCGATCTCCTGCGTGACTTTGCCCTCCTGTCGCACCTGCAGGCGCTCGCTCTTGACCCCCAGGAAGGCCCCGAACCCATCCACGATCAGATGCATACTTCCTCCCGCCAGCGCAGCCTGGAATTATCACAACCGATTGGAAATCGGGCTCTCAGGGCCCGAAGAGGGGCGGGTGTGGGGTAGCTACCAGTAGCTACCAGGCCCGGAATTGTCACAACCGATTGGAAATCGGGCTCTCAGGGCCCACAGGCCGGTTGTCGGCCTACGCCGACAGGGCACGGGCTTCGTCCATAGAGGTGGATGACCGGCACCACAATGCCCCCAAAGGTGATTTCAATCGCCTGGGTGCTCTCGGATGACGTACCACCCATCCCCTTTGACCGCATCCTTGCCCACATGCGTGAATTGCCCCCACACCAGCCAGGGTAGCATGGGGGCCAGATCCCCCTCGAAGGTTGCCCGTCCCACAAGCCCGCTAATAGGCGTGGCACGCCGCCGGCGTGTGGAATAACTCTCCAGCTCCACCCATTTCGTGCCGTCCTCCGCCAGTCGCACCGCCCGGGCCAGCCCCACCAGGCGAAACTTGACCTCTTGATCCAGCAAACCCTCGGGCTCTGGTTCCTGCTCGTCACCGAATGCCTGTGCCAGCTCTGCCACACGCCACCATAGACGATGAAATACCGTGCCGAACACGGGGGCCTTGCACAACTTGCCTTGCTCGATCAACCGCGTGGGCGTCAGAAACTCGAGCGCCAGCCGCCCGGCGGGCAGCCTCTGCACTGCTTCCAGCACCTGCTCGTGGGTAATGCCGATATCCGGTACCCTTACTGTCGCCTCGCCTGCCACCAGCACCACCTGTCGTGCTCCAATGAGAGGGTTCGTTGCCACTGCCTCCACCAGCCGCGCCTTGCCCCGCCCCCACCCTGCCTCCGCGGAGGATTTCCCCAGTCCCACCTCCTCCAGTGCCCGCAGGGCCAGCACCACATAGGGGAAGAGCTGCAGCGCCCGCGAGAAAAGCGTCAACCCGAATGTCAGGCGCTCCCCGGGCTCCAGTCGCATTGGTCCTCGCAACGGTGGGTCGATCACAAACGGCCGTGGCCGGTCGCGCCCCCGCTCCGCCGCCGGATCCAGCGTGCTCACCAGCAGGCAAACCGGGCATGCTGCAGCGAGCATACACTCTGCACATGATGATAGCCGCTTCTGCGCGCAGAATCCACCCCAGGGCCCGTGCTCCTGCCCGCGCAGGGCATTGTAGAGGGCCCCGCGCAACGCGCTCCCCTGATGCTCATTCAACGTAATCGGCGTCAGCGCCTCGAGTGTGAACTCGAGACGGTGAGCGGTCAGCATGGCGTGACAACTCCTTTCAGATCCCGTCGGCGCAGGCCGGCGGCCGGCCCGCAGGCCCCAAAAGCCCGATTTCCAATCGGCTGTGACCTCTCTACTCTTTCTGCTCCCCAGTTCCCTGCACCTCCTCTGACACCTCCTCCCACTCTGCCACCAGATCCTCCTCGCGATGGTGCTCCTTTTGCCGCTCCACATACCCGATGATCCGTTCCAGGTCCCACCGGCTCACCGAAAATGCCCCATAGGTGCCCTGCCATTTGAACTCGCCCTTGAGGCCCAGCGTATCACCGGCAAAGTGCGATGAAACCCCTTTGACCTGCTTTGTCAGGTCGGCGATGCTCACCGTCGAGGGAACACTGACCAGGAGATGCACGTGATCCGGCATAGCGTTCAACGCCAGCACCTTGCAGCCCATCCCCTGCGCCTCGCTCTCGATGTTGCGCAGCAACCGCCGCTCAATCTGCGGCGTGATCAAGGGAAGCCGATCCCAGGTTGCCCAGATCAGATGCACGTAGAGAGCCAGCTTGTTACGCCTCATGCTCGATCGCCTCCGCATTCAGTCCCCGTCGGCGTAGGCCGACGACCGGCCCGCAGGCCCCGAGAGTCCGATTTCCAATCGGCCGTGCTTCTCCCGTGCACAGGAGCCAGGCGATTGGAAATCGCCCCTGCGGGCGCTGCGGCGCCGGGCGTCCACCTCCGTGGACGAGATCGCGCCCCGTCGGCGTAGGCCCCGAGAGCCCGATTTCCAATCGGCCGTGCTTCTTCGCTTCTCTTCTTCGCTTCCCTTCGCCTCTCATTGCACCAACAACCCCAACTCGCTGCTATAGCCGACATCAACGACCCGCGGCGAGCTTACTTCGTGCTCTTCTCTGACCTTCCCCTCGCGGCGCAATTTGCAGTAGCGCCCCCAGCGTATCGATACGGTCAGTTGGCTAGCCTCCAAGGGTTCGCCCGCCTCCATCAGCCTCTGATACTTCTCCTCCAGACATGCAGGCAGCACCTCGATACCATCGAATGCCTTGTAGAACAGCTCTTCGAGGTTACGATCTGTACCGAACGCTCGTAGCGTGCGCAGACAAGCGCCTTCGAATTCGTCGTAGGCAAAATCGAAAGCGCGGTTCCAGCGTTCGCTAATAGCTCCCTGGTAGACCGCATTGAGCCAATCGGCGGTTGCTTCTTCATCAATCATCCGGTCGTTGTTCTCCGCCAACACGGCGAGCGTGGCCCGGACCATATCCTCCTCATAAACACCTTGCCCGTCGTTTGGCTCAGTAAGGACATTGACGGGCGCACAATCCCTTAGGTGTCTGCGGTTGATACGCCCAAAGCGCTGGATCAGCGCTTCGAGAGGGGCCGGGTCGGTGTAGATAACATCCAGGTCGATATCCAGGCTGACTTCGACGACCTGGGTAGCAACGAGGACGATGGGGCGCCGCTCGCTCGACCGTGAGCCAGTAGCCGCGCGGATGGCATTCTCCTTTTCGAGTCGGTCCCTGCCGTTGAAGCCGCCATGGAGGAGGATGGGCTCAACGCGATCTGGCAGGCGATTGCACAACTCGCCGTACACTTGTTGAGCGCGATTGATGGTGTTGCAACAGACTAACACTGAGCAGCCTTGGACAGCAAGCCCAGTAATCTGATCCAGATAATGGTTTGCCAGCAGGTCACCATCCAGTAGGTGCAACTCGTGGCGACGGAACCGCGCAAACAGATCAGGCGTTGCGCGCACAAGAGTGTACTTGCCTAGAGCTTGGCCCAGCCGGGCTTGCAGCAGCCCCGGCAACGTCGCCGACATGACGAGGAACCTCGCCCCTAATTGCTCGCGGAGGTACTTGACCGTGGCAAGGATGATGCCCAGCCGACCAGGCTCATAGGCATGGATCTCATCAAAGATAAAGGCCGCCTGAAAGAGGTCGCTGAGCAGTTCCTCGTAGCCACGGAGCCGATAAGGCGCCTTGAGGATCTGATAGGGACTCAGCACCCGTACGGGAAAGTAGTTCAGATGCGCCAGGTTGTTGGCCGATCGTGCCTCAATCGCAGCCCGCAGAGGTGTATAATCCTCCTGTAGCCAGCGCCGGTAGAGCGCCAGGGTGCTGCGGCTGTGCTCGAGGCCCACCTGGCCCGGGAAAGCCTCCGCGCGGAGGCGATCGTACATGGCATTCATGCTGGCCTGGTAGGGCAGCGTGTAGAAAAGCCGCGGGACGGGAATATCAGTCGCCTGCGCGCAGGCCCAGAGCAAAGCCGCTTCGGTTTTCCCGCTCCCCGTGGGCGCGATGAGGACAGTGGAGCCATAGGCCTGAGCGCAGGCTCGCTGATGTGCATACAAGGTTTCTGGTTTGATCTCCAGGCGAGCCAGGAGGTCTGCCGGGCGCGTGAGCAAGGGTGTTGGGGCCTTGCCAGTGTGAGCGGAGGCCATGTGGTCGGCGGAGGTGAGATGGCCTCTCAAGGCCAGCGTGCCGACAGTCAACGCCCGCCGATCAGCGTGGGCGAGGGTCCTCAACCAATAGCGGTTGGCGCCCAGCCAGTATCTGACTCGTGCTACCCCCTGCTCACGCACAAAGCGGATGGCCTCAGCTTGCTCAGGAAGGATTGGCAGCCTGATTCCCTTGTCGCCCAACCCGAGTGTCTGGATCCAACAGGATGGGCATTCCTTGAGCCAGCGCCAGAGCCCAGACTGAGCTTCGTCGCTGATCTCTGCCAGTCGATCAATGAGAGGATCCTCATCCGGGTCGCCCAAGTCCCTGTAGAGGCTGTGAATCTCAGCGGGATCTCTGTGGTGATAAACAATGGCCGCAGCCACCCACTGGCGCTCTTCATCTGCCAGCGCACCGGCTATCCAGTCGAGGAAGGCGAGCGACAGCACCTCGTGGCGATGCGGCCATTTCTCGCCGCCCCGGAGCCGTTCCTGGAAACCGCGGGCGGCCTTGCCAAAGTCATGGAGGAAGCAGGCCCAAAAGAGGCAGTTCCAAAGGCCTGGGAAACCGATCTGCGCCGGCAGGTCGGGGCGCAGGTGCACTGCCTCAGCCAGTTTCTCCAGTACTCCCCAGGTGTGGCGGGCCAGGCTCTCGGGACGGCCAGCCTGGCCCTTCTCTGCACTTTTGGCCCAGATGATCTCTTCCAACCAATCAGGCCATAAGAGGGTTGTCATCGTACTCACCCACAAAGGTGTGGAACGGGAGCCCCAAATGCGCACCCGCGTCCTCTTCAGTCTCCGGGTCTACCCAGTACTCCGAATCGACAGGCAGCCCGGCAAAGCGCACGAAACCGGTGCTGTGGACGCGCTCCTTCAGGAGCAAGTAGCGCGCAAAGGTCGGTGAGCGCCCATTCTCATAGTCCAGGAAACGCGGCATCAGTACGACATATCCCCGCGCTCCCTGCAGCGCCATGCGGTAAGGCGCCAGCGTGTGCTGGAAGTAGGCGCGATCGGCGCGGGTCAGCTCCACCACGCGGACGCTGGTGTAGGTGAAGAGATCTTGGGAGCGGCCGAGGACCACCGCATAGTGCGGGCTGCGGAAAGCAGCCTCCCATTCGGGACGGTTGATATAGAGTACCAAGCGCGGTTTGAAGAGCAAGGAGCGGGAAAACGGGTTCACGGCGCCCTCCAGCGCTTTGGGCAGGTCCGTGCCCGGGAACTTGCCCTTACCTGCCGTCAGCACATGCACATGCTCCACATCACCGAATATGCCCTGGTGCGTGAATTGGTAGGCAAATTGGATGCCCTCAGGGGAAACCCATTCACCCAGTGCACTGCAGATGTGCCCGTAGATGGTCGCTGGGGGCGGCATCTCAAAAGTCGGATGGACGGCTTGCATGAAGTGGGGGTAGCGGAAGGACGTTGTCAGCCCCTCCGCCACCACCTTCAGGACGCGCATAGCCCCCCTCCTACTCCAGCCACTCACGGTGCTCACCCAAGGCATCCTTCATAGAGCGGAACGCCTCGCGCGGGTGTTGGATATGGATCTGCTTCGCAAAAGGCTGGAGGCCGTTCTCGTCCTGCAGCGCCTTTTCGAACTCGGCGCGCTGCTCGTCGAGATAGCCCCGTACCCAGCCAATATAGATATCGGAGAGGATATCATCCTCGAACACCGTCAGTGCTTCGCGCAGGGCAGGAACCTTGATCTCCGGCAGGCCGCGGCCGTTGGCACCGATCACATGGCCAAAGATATGGTTGCCCCCCTTGGTGACGGCGAGAATAGTGAGCGCAGGCGCCACATCAGAGTAATGCAGCGTCTGCTTGGCGCCGCCGTCAAGAAGTGCCAGGCCCTCAAACAGTGTTTGCACACGCTGCAGCCGCTGCTCAGGAGGCAAGCGATAGGCCTTTTCCTTTTCAAGATGGATCAGATTCCCTTTCGCAGCCTGCTCCACACGCACATCGTCCAAGTTCCGGAAGCCCGTTTTCTGGCGATACCAGAAAGTGCCACAGGCCTGCAGATCCAGCGAGAAGAGACCCTTGAGGGTGGCACGATAGAACTGGTGCTCATACGGGACAGGCCCTTTGGGGTGATCGTGACGCGCCATGACCCCCCAGTCTGTAGTAGGCGTCACAGGAGAGATGGATACCAATGTGCTCACCCGAAACGGTGCGATGCGGGTAATAGTGTCCTTCGTTGGCGTCTCGTTGGCCCGAGATGCGTCGGCCTCTCGAAGCGCAACCGCCGAAGCTCTCGTCGAAGGCGCTCTCATGTAACCAAACAGGTCATCATCCCAGTACACGATGGGATTAGCATCGGTGTAAGCAACTTTCTCCTCGCGGTAGACCGGCGCTGCCTGCCAGTCTACCTGGGTGCGTTCGAGCGTCGTTCTCAGCCAGTAGCGAAATGCCTGTGCCGATACGTAGGGATATTGGCCATCCTTGGCCTTGATGACCTTTACCCCTGTGCTGTTGTCATACCGTTCCCCCGGAATGCTCCCCAGGTTGTTGAGCGCCGAGGCAGGAGCATCAATGAGTAGCAGACCTGTCACGAAAGCCATGAGTTTCCTCCTTGTTGGTGTGGCCCGCTCAATTAGCGGGTGTTGTGGAACTGTCTTCGTCATTCGCCTCAGTGATCGCATCACGGTTCGTGGCTAACCATCCCTGCCGATGGAGTTGCTCGATCATACGAATGAGTACCAGGTCACGAGCCAGACGCCAGTCGGGGAATGCAACATCGTCGCCCTCCTCAAAAACCTGGATGTAGGGATCCAGAGTGATGAGCGGGGGCTGCCCTCGCTTCACCCAGGCCAAGTTAGCGCGGATCAGCGCGCTGCGCAGCACTTCGTAGCTTCTGCGTTCGGTGTAAAAGGTTGTGAAAAACCTGCGGTCGTTCTCGGTGCTGATGTAAGATGCCAAACGGTCCCCCAGTTCCCTGATCTGTTCAATGCGCTCTTTGTCCATGGCCATCACCTTTCCTAAAAATAGTGCGGTCAGCTTCCAAGAGACAAGTTCGGCCTCACCTTGCAACGAATAGGCTCGGCGAGGATCCTCTTCATAACTGGAGCGAACCGGTACCCTCAAGAGATATGTGCGCACGAAGCGAGCCGCTTGTGCAGGCAAATCGAAGAGGTCCTCATAGAGCACATTCCGCTGTGGGCGCCTCTTCTCTCCCGATGTCTCAGCTTTCTCTCCTATCTTTTTCTTGGGTTTGGTTAGCCACCAGGCCTTGCTGCTGATCCTCTGCCACTCGCTTCGATAGTCTGGTTCTGCCACTCGGGCGAGGAAATCTGTGAGCTGTAGCGGCAGGTGGTAGATATCCAGGCCAACGCTCTTGCCATTGTTCAGATGATAGGCCGCAATTGAACTCGGGCGCTGCTCAAACCTCCCTGCGTCGCGCCGCCGTTGTTCAGCATCCAGAAGCACTTCGATGAGCAGGGTCTTGGCTGCCAATGCTGCCCCGGGCATTTTATCGCTCCCCGCTTGATGCGCCAAGCTAACGGCGCGCAGGTTTTCCTCAAGGAACCTACTAGCGTACTCCAGGGTCAGTTGGCCGTTATCGGAATGCACTGCCAGCAGGCGGCCGGCGCACGGAGCACAGCCCAGCGGGAATGCCTGTATGCACAATGAAGTCTCGCTCGATATGGGGCAGCCGGCATCCCCCCAGGGGTAAAAGTTGATAACTCCCTCGCCTGTCAGGAGTGGGATGTGCTGTCGGAAGGCCCGTCCCGGTGGCAACGAGTCGGACAAGGGGATGGCCATTGCTGGCTCGCCTGTGAACGCGCACTGTTCGGACAGCCCAGGCACGCCGCTGTGATAGCCCCGCAGCAACCGGTTTGCGTAATCACGGCGCTTCTCAGGCTGCGACTCGAAAGCGAACTGGGCGAACCAAGAATTGCTGGTAAAGGCGATTGTCAGGAACGACTTGAGCGGCTTCTGCACATACTCTCGCTCTATATAGTCCGCCACCCGGTCCAGGTCGGCTTCGGTGACAAGCGCCGGATCTGTCTTACCGACAAAAGCCGTGATGGTGGCCACACCAACGTCGACAAGGGGATGCCCGGTGTATCTCAGCATTGGCCACTCTCCTTCCACTGTACTTCTGTGTTTCTTGGTGCCGTGTTTGTGGTGCTCTGCGGGCATCATTTCCATAGCTCGGCTGACTGAAAGTCGGGCTCTCGCGCTTGTCAATCAGTTATCCGCCTGTACAGGCCAAGCCCGTAGCCCCGCTGGCGGAGGCCAGCGACCGGCCGCAGTCCCCCGAGCCCGATTCCCAATCGGCCAGAATCTTGCCTGTATCGCACCCTCTTTCCCTCTATCCTACCACACTCCCTCGTCATCTGCTGTCGTGATTCTACTCAACCGCGTCATCCTCCTTTGCACCCTTCGTGCTCGGCCCCATACACCTCCGCCGCGCGCCGCATCTCCTCCGCGATCTCCCGCCGCAATTCCTCGGGTGCGATCACCTCGCAATCTGGCCCCCACCCGCGGATCCACGGCTTGAGCTCGAGCGTGTGT
>DAOTVS010000250.1:0-3670 GCA_034436375.1 Anaerolineae bacterium
CCAATCCCCCCGAATGGCTCCACTCCGGTCGCGTGCGAAGCGCGATGCCCGGATGGGATCCGCGCCCCGATGGGTAAGTACGGCTGTCGTGTTGGGGCGTCTCTGCCTGGCCTACAGAAAGCGGTACGAATGCTTCGGCACACCCAGAGTTGTGCCAAGGAGAGGCTCGTGTTATGCAAAGATCTCGTATCAAACGGCAAACAAGTGGTTGACAAACCCATTTATAGGCGCTATACTCTACCTTCCCCTGCAACAGGCGCAGGGGGGTATCATGCCGGGCCGGTTGGCCCAAGAGGAGAAAGCAGTGGGCGAGTTGCGCCGACTGTTGCTTTTCGTCAAACCGTATTGGCGGCGGCTGGCTGTCGCGCTCATCTTTCTGGCGATGACGAGCCTGCTTGGCCTGGTTATGCCCTGGGCCATCCGCGGCCTCATCGATAGCGTCTTTGTGACCCATGATTATGCGGCCCTGAACCGCATCGTCGCCGGCTTGTTGCTGATCGTTGTGGTGCAGTCGTTCTTTATGTACGGCCGCGATTATCTGCTGGGCTACACGGGCGAGCGGGTGGTGGCTGATCTACGCAAGCGCGTCTATGAGCAGTTGATGCGCTTGTCGCTGGCTTTTTTTGAGGGCCGGCCGACGGGAGACATTATCTCGCGCACGACCAACGACGTGGCCCTGATCCAGGCCACGGCCACCACTAACCTGGTGGGCCTGCTGAGCCAGGGCCTGACGCTCGTCGGCGGCGTAGTGCTGATTATCACCATGAACTGGCGGCTGACCCTGCTGGTGGCGGCGGTATTCCCCGTTGTGGCGACTGTTGTCACCTGGATCAGCCGGCGGCTGCGGAGCTATTCTATCACTGTGCAGGACCGGCTGGCAGGCGTGACGGCCATGTTGGAGGAGACGGTTGGCGGCATCCGCATCGTCAAGTCGTTCGCCCGCGAGCCGCATGAGACAGAGCGCTTCAAGGGCCAGGTCGAGGGCGCCTTTGCGGCGGCCATCGAGCGAGTGCGGGCGCGTGTGCTCTTTGCGCCGATCACCTCCTTTGCCGTTTTTGGCGCCATTGCTCTGGTGCTCTGGTATGGCGGGCGGCAGGTGATCGCCGGGCAGATCACCCCAGGCAACCTGGTGGCTTTTCTGCTCTACGCCTATATCGTGGCCGGGCCGATCGGGGCCTTTTCCACCCTCTATGCGCAGTTGCAAGAGTCGCTGGGGGCGACGCGGCGTGTGTTTGAGTTGTTGGACGCGGTGCCCGATATCAAGGATGCGCCCGGCGCTATTGCGCTGCCCGCCATCCGCGGCCATGTGCGCCTCCAGGGCGTGGACTTTTCCTACGAGGCGGATGACCCCGTTTTACGCGAGATCAACCTGGATGTGCAGCCGGGCGAGGTGGTGGCCCTGGTGGGCCGCAGCGGCGCCGGCAAGAGCACTCTGGTCAACCTGATCCCGCGCTTTTACGACCCGGTGCAGGGCAGCCTGCAGATCGATGGCTATGACTTGCGGACGGTCACCCTGGCCTCTCTGCGTGGGCAGATCGGCATTGTGCCGCAGGAGACAGTCCTCTTCAGCGGCACCATCCGTGACAATATCGCCTATGGCAAGCTGGAGGCGACCGATGAGGAGATCGTCGCCGCTGCCCGGGCCGCCAACGCCCACGATTTCATCATGGCCCTGCCCGATGGCTACCAAACCATTGTCGGCGAGCGCGGTGCCAAGCTCTCGGGCGGCGAGCGCCAGCGGCTCTCCATTGCCCGCGCCATCCTGAAGGACCCACGCATCCTGATCCTCGATGAAGCGACCTCATCGCTGGATACAGAATCGGAGCGGCTGGTGCAGGAGGCGCTGCAGCGGCTCATGACTGGGCGCACGACCTTTATCATCGCCCATCGCCTTTCGACAGTGCACAATGCGGACCGGATTGTGGTGCTCGAAGAGGGGCGTGTTGTGGAGATGGGCCGCCACGACGAGCTGATGGCTCAGGACGGCCTCTATGCGCACCTGTACAATATGCAGTTTGCTTCACCCCGCAAAGAGCCGCTGGGGGGCGCCTCATCGCTCGAGCCGGCGCTCCCCGAGCCGGCCAGCCCCTTCCCCTTCTTGCCGGGTTGGAACGCTGTACCGCCCGAGCCGGTTGCGCCCAGGCGCCGCCCCGCCCCTCGGACTACTTGACGGTCACCTCGTAGTTGGTCGGCACAATCTCGATCCAGGTCCGGCCCGGCTTGAGGGGAATGTCGTTGCCGTTGGCATCCTTGAGCCGCGTGAGTTGGTGCGCAGCGTTGCGCTGCCAGGTGGCGTCGATCATAAAGCCGTCACGGAAGACCTGAGCGCGGCCGGTGCCGAACCAGTTGACCAGGATGGCGACGTTGCCCAGCGAGTCCTCCACGATGTTCGAGTTTTTGTGCTCCAGGTAGAGCACCACCACATTGGCGGGTGCGAGCTGCTTCCTGTACAGACCGTCCATGTGGGGTGCGCCTTGCACATTGCGCAGATAGGCGCCGCTGGCTGCACTATAAGTATAGTCGACTGGCGCCTCGCCGGGGTAGGGAATGTGAATGTGCGTCACTGGGGTGCCTGCGGGGGCCGTGGGCGAAAAGGCCCAGCCGCCAAGCTTGACAGGGTAATCCTGCTGATCGGTCACCATGCGCTGGCGCAAGTCCGGCAGGTGAATGAACAGGTTGTGCGGCGAGGGCCGGCCCGCCATACGATAGAACAGATTCGCGCCATTGCCGACGTGGCTGTATAGCGGGTAGGGTTGCCGATTCAGGAGGCCCTGGGTGCCATTGGAGGCGCCGCCATAAACGAGCGATGCGTCGAGCTGCTGCAGCATATCGATCACTGCTGGCCGCGCGCTGCGGATGGGCCCGACCGTATCAGGCAGGGTGGTCAGGTAGGCGCCGGTGATGCGGGTGACAAAGCCGCCTTCGGCCAGTTCCTCAAAGATCACATCGGCCGCCGCCAGGCCATAGGGGGGGCGCGCCGCGGTGTCGTTCCCATAGCGCACCAAGATCGGCCGGTGCCGCAGGGTATCCGCATCAACGGGTAACCCGGTAAGCGGATTCACCCCAGGGGCCAGGGGCGGCAAGGGCTCATTGCTTTCCTCGGGCACCAGTGCCCCGTCCGATGCCAGGACCATCTGCGGTTCAGGGGTAGCCGTGGGCGTGGGCGTTGCGGTGGGCGGCACCCGGGTAGGGGCCGGGCTGGGCGTCTGGGTTGGCTCTGGCGTGGGCGTGGGCGCGGCCTGGCAGGCCGCAGCCAACAGAAACACCATGAGCATGCCGGCCACGATCAGCAACGGGCGACGTCTCTCCATACGTACATTCCTTCCTCAAGAATCACTTACTTGATGATAACAATAGACGGATTATAACACCAGAACAGGCCACAAACAAAGGCCAGACACTCTGCATATACCGCACCCGCCGCCTCCAGAATCTTTGACCATTGCCCCCGCTTGTGCTATCATAGGTCAGTTTAAGAAAAACAGGCTTATGGAGCGAGCGATGATCAGTGTGCAGGACCGCCAGGCCGTCGTCGCGGCTATTCAGCATGCTCTGGGCGAGGATATCGGCCCGGGCGATGTGACGAGCGAGTGGGTGCTCGGCGCCGAGCTCAAGGCAAGCGGCCGCTTTCTGGTCAAAGAGCCAGGCGTGATTGCCGGGTTGGAGGTGG
>DAOTVS010000251.1:0-13823 GCA_034436375.1 Anaerolineae bacterium
CTAGAACCTCCTTGCGAAACGGGCCTCACGCGGAGTACGCGGAGAACACGGAGAGGACGAAGGAAACTGCAGATGAACGCAGGTGATCTGGAAGACTTGAATCTCAGAGACTTGCGCTGGATCAGCCTTCTTCAGCGTTTATCTGCGTTCATCTGCGGCTACATACTATCCTCCGCGCTCTCCGCGTGAGACCCCATTGTCAGACCAGGAAGCGCCCGGCCTCGAAGACCTTGACGCCGTCGAGGTAGAGGGCGCCTTCCTGCCGGGTATCCTTGACGATATCCCAGTGCACGGCGGAACGATTGTCGCCGCCGCACTCGGGGTAGGAGCGGCCGAGGGCCAGGTGCACCGTGCCGCCGATCTTTTCATCCAGGAGCATGTCACGGCAAAAGAGGTCCCACCCGGCGTTGGTGCCGATGGCGAACTCGCCCACCCGGCCGGCCCCCTCGTCGGTCGCCAGCACCTGGCGGAGATAGTCCTCGTTATCCGAGGCCGAGGCCGAGACCAGGAGGCCGTCCTGCCAGGCCAGGCGGATATCGCTCACCGCGCGGCCGCCGAACACGCCCGGGAACTCAAAGCGGATGTGGCCGTTGACCGAGCCGGTCACGGGCGCCGTGTAGAGCTCGCCGTCAGGCATATTCATGCGCCCCGCTCCCACCAGCCACTTGCGGCCAGCCACGGAAAAGCGCAGGTCCGTATCGCGCCCCACCAGGCGCAGCTCGCGGCCCGCCTCCAGTCGCCGGGCCAGCGCCTGCCAACGCCCGCTCTCCGCCGCCCAATCGCGCAGGCAAGCCCGGAAAAAGGCGTCCAGCAGGGTTTCCTCGTCCACGCCGGCCTGCTGGGCCAGGGACGCATTGGGCACGCGCACCAGGCACCAGCGGGTATGCTCCCAGCGCAGCGCCGAGACCTTGCCCTGCGCCTGCTGGTGCAGGCTCAACCGGTCGGGGGGGATATCGCTCAACTCGTAGGGGTTGTGGGCGCCGCGCAGGCCGAAATAGACGTCGGCCCAGCGCATGCCATAGGCCTCGATCTCGGGCACCCAGGCAATCTGCTCGGGCGAGCCGTCGCGCAGCAGGGCGTGGCGGAAATAGTCGGAGAGGAACTGCACCTGCACGAGCGCTCCCGCCCGCACCGCCGCTGCATAGACGGCGCGCGCCATGGGCAGGGTCTCGACCTCGTGCATGGCGATCATCACCCGCTCGCCGCGCCGCACCTGCGTCGAATAGTTGACCAGCACCTCCGCCAGTTCCTGCCAGCGCTTATCCAACCCAAGGACTCCTTTTGTGCTGCTTTGTGCTCTGTGTCTTCGTGGTTAGGGGACACTGCCCCAAGCGATAACGCTCATACAGAAGGTATGGCTGCCGGCTGGCAGCCGGCGCTCCATCCTATCAATCCTGTTGATCCTGTCCAGATTACCGCTGCCGCGGGCGCGTGCGCAGGTAGGCGAGCAGCTCCGCATGCAGCGCCGGGTTGGCGGCCACGATCTCGCCGTGATACAGGCGCTCGGGGCCGCCGGCGAAATCGGTCACCACACCGCCCGCCTCGCGTACCAGCAGGATGCCGGCGGCCACGTCGTAGGGCAGGAGCGATCGCTCCCAGTGGGCATCGCAGCGCCCGCAGGCCACGGCGGCCAGATCCAGCGCTGAGGAGCCAGTGACGCGCAGACTCTGGGCGCGCCGCAGGAAGTGAATGGCCTCTGTGACATTATCCTGATCGCCCTCGGTCCACACATCATAAGGGAACCCCGTGGTCACCGCCGCTGCAGACAGGGGCGAGGTCCCAGCCACACGGATCGGCCGGCCATTGAGCGTGGCGCCCCGGCCCCGTGCAGCGGCGAAAAGCTCGTCGCGCAGCGGATCATAGATGACGCCCACCTGCAGCTCGCCCGCCCGCTCGAGGGCAATCGAGACGCTGAAATGCGGCGAGCCATGGGCATAGTTCACTGTCCCATCGAGGGGGTCGATAATCCAGCGCAGACCGTTCTCCCCGCTCACGGGCGCGTTCTCCTCGGTGAGAAAGCCGCAACCCGGCGTCGCCTCCCGCAGGATGGCGACGATGCAGGCCTCCGACGCCCGGTCGCTCTCCGTCACCGGGTCGATCGGGCCTTTGTACTCCACCTCGTGCGCGCGCCCGAACCCACGGCGCAGGATCTCCCCCGCCGCGCGGGCCGCGCGGATGGCGGATTGCAGGCACTGACTCTCATCCACTCCCATTCTACCAAGTTGTCATTCCGTAATGGCAGCCGACGGCGATCGCTGCGCGGTGATTCGTCCCATGCTTTCTCTGGGGGAGTATACACACAGGCCCTCTGCAACGCAAAGGAGAGTGACCGGCAATTGAGGCCTCTTGACGGTACAGTGCCAACAAAAAGGGGGCGGTCCCATTCTTGAGATCCGCCCCCGTGGAAAGCCAACAGCGCTCAAGCGCCATAGGCCCCATATCGCTTTGCCGCACGGAACATGGTCAGCACGTTTTCAGGCGGCACATCGGCCTGCAGATTGTGCGCAGCAGAGAAGGTGAACCCGCCATTGGGCTTGAGCGAATCCATCACCCGCTTGACTTCCGCCTCGATCTCCTCAGCCGTGCCCAGGCGCAGCACCTGCTGTGTGTCGAACCCACCATGGAAGCACAGCCGATCGCCGAAAGCGCTCTTGAGGCGGTCGGGCTCCATTTTGCGCGCCCCCGGCTGGATCGGGTTGAGGATTTCAACGCCGGCATCAATCAAGTCCGGCACAAGATCAAAGACGGACCCACAGGTGTGGTGCCAGTAATAAGCAGAGGTGAACTCACGGGTATAGGCAATGCGCTCAGCGAAGTAGGGTACGACCAACTCCCGAAACATCTGTGGCGACATGAATGGCCCGTTCTGTGTGCCAAAGTCGTCGCCGCTGGTGGTCAAGTGGACATAAGGCCCAACAGCCTGATAGTAGGGGGCGATGAATGCTTTCTGCAACTCCAACAGCTTTCCGAATAGGGCATGCACAAAGGGGCGGTCGCTGGCCAGCCGCCAGAGCAGGTCATCGAAGCCGCACATCCAGCATGCCAGCTCAAATACCCCAAAGACGGGATGCTCGGCCACCACCACATACTCTGTCTCTTCCCAGAGCCGCCGCGCCTCCTGCCGGTACGCATCGAGCTTCCGCTCGTCGATCATCTGTGCTGGGTTGGGCCAGGGATAACTGCTCAGATCCTCCAGTGTAGCGCCGCGGAGCGGGGAATAGACGATGTCCGAGTATTGTCCGGTCCAGGCGCGCACCACGCCCCAGGCATCCACGTGTCGCCCGGGTTGCCCCGGCAGTTCTTTGCTGCTATTGCCAATCAGGTCCCCTACATGCCTGAAATCAATATCGAGGATCTCCAGAATGCGCTCATCAAATGGACGATAGTGGGCCGGGGGCTCGCCGCTCAAACCTAGCAGGCGCGCAAGGCCCGTGGCCACCTCCGGTGCAGCCCCAGTCAGAGCGGTGCCGGCCAGATCAAGGGGGACGCGGTCGGCTTCCTGGTGCTTCATGATGCGTGCAAACCGCTCGCGCGGAGTCAGATAGGCGGTCACGGTATCAACGCTCCCACTCATTCCACGCGCTCAGCATCGCCGTTAGGTTCTCGATCGGGACGTCGGGCATGACCGTGCCCAGCCCGATCAGGCCGCCTTCCGGGCTGCTGAGTTGTGTAACGAGCCCCCTGACCTCCTGCCGCACGTTATCGGGAGTGCCAAAGGGCAGCGTATGCTGGCGGTCGGGCTCGCCCCAGAAACACACGCGCCCACGATAGCGGCGGGCCAGATCCGCCGCATCCATGCAAGTCACCTGGCAGTTTAGCGCATCCACACCCAATTCGATCAGGTCGCCGATGATCTCCGCCGTATAGCCGTCGGTGTGGAAGAAGACCAACTTGCCGGCGGCATGCACTTCAGCAAACAACTCGCGGTAGCAGGGGGCAAAGATCCGCCGCCAGGCACGCGGGCTGATCAGGAGCGAGGTCTGACTGCCCCAGTCATCTTGCAGATGGATGCCATCCACGTCATAGCGCAGAAGCGCCCGCACGTTGCGCATGTTGAACTCATGCACCCGGTCGCGCAGCGTGAGCATGCTGGGGTTCTCCTCGGCTATATCCAGGAGCAGGCGCTCCATACCACGCAGCCATTGCAGACGCTCAAACAGGCGGATAGAGCCAGTCAGCACAAAGCGGGAATGATCTGCTCGCAGGGTTTGCTCGATCTCCTCGCAGCCCGCCTCCGCCAAGTCCCACGGGGGCTGGTAGCGCTCCAGAGCGGCATCATCGGCTGCCGGGTGGCTCTTGGCCTGGGCGAACAGGCCGGGGGTCTCGTTTTCCCAGGTCACTCCCCAGGGATCCAGCCACGAGCCATACTCGCATTGCGCTTCATCCTCCCAGGGCACACGGTAGCCCGAGGGTCCCATGTCGAGTGGGTAATGCTGTAGCAGCTCTGTGAGCTCATGCCCATAGCGCTGGCTCGCACCCGGCACCACCCATAGGTCCAGTGGGATGCGGTCAGGCCGCTGCATCTTGACTGCGCGCCAAACACGTTCGCGACTATTCATAGCAGCTCCCGTTCGCGGTGCCATGCACGTGCGTCCGGCGGCCTAGCGCCATAGCGCTCGAACGCGCGCCCCATGACCGCCAACCTCTCTCCGCTGACGCTACCATGGCCCCAACCCTCGTCACCGCAGGCCACGAACCCCCCATTGAAGCAACCCAGTTTCTCGATCAGCAGTTGCGCTTCGTGCTCCACATCCTCATCGCTCCCATGGACGAGGGTAGACTGGGAATCGACCGGGCAGTGCAGGCATACGCGCCCCCCAAGCCGGTCGGCGAGCCAGTCGATGCCAATCAGGTCAGGCTGGTTCAGATGCAGCATGTCTGCGCCGATCTCCCCCAGGTCCTCCACGATGGCATGCACATCGCCGCAGGAGTGGAACACGACATGCATCCCCGCAGCATGGATGAGCTCAAACTGCCGCCGGTAGAGGGGCCTGAAGTAGCGGCGCCAAAGCGCGGGCGATATCATGAGCCCGTGCTGGGTGCCCCAGTCGTCCCAGAACCAGACGGCATCGAGCCCCAGTGTGGCAAATTGGACTATGATCTCCGACTCAAAGCCGAACACGTGTTCGGCGAGTTCCATGATGCGCTCGGGCTCCAGCACCAACCCGGCCAGCAACTCATCAAAGCCTGTCAGAAAGGTCATGCGGTTAAAGCCCGAGATGCCCAGCGAGCCGGCGACATAGCGTTCGGGGTGATCCTCCCGTGCCTTCCGCGCCGGCTCCAGGCGCCCTGGAGCGTGCGGATCAGGGAAACGATAGCCGTGGTACTGTTCCAGTCTCGCCAGTGGATGCCGCTTGACCTGGCCGATGGTCTCATTGAGTGTGGACCAAAGGCAGCCCCACTCATCCACATTGGGCTCGGGCGGGGCCCAGCCCACCGGATGTGCAAAGCCCGCGATCACGATATCCGAGTGCGCCGGGTTATCATAGTAACGTACAGGGATGCGGTCGGGGCCGCTGAATTCGATCGCCCGCCGTACCCGCTCTCTACTGTTCATGGGGAATTCTCCGAATGCCCTAGAGTTGTCA
Organism: Anaerolineae bacterium; assembly: GCA_034436375.1. Lineage (GTDB taxonomy): Bacteria > Chloroflexota > Anaerolineae > SpSt-313 > SpSt-313 > DAOTVS01. Next base: position 5,589 of record DAOTVS010000251.1, read on the forward strand.
GCGGCCGTCGTAACGACCATAGGTCTTGGCGACCTCGACCAGCTTGAAGATGTTGGCATCGGGCGTATCGCGGCCACACTGATCACCGGTCGATAGGATGAAACCCCCGCCTGCCCCCGCGTCATCGATGCACTTGCGGGCCGCCTGCTCCACCTCCTCGGGTGTGCCTAGCAGCATGGTCGAGGTCGTGGGGATGTTGCCGAATAGCGCCAGCCGATGCCCCAGGCTACGCTTGACCTCAGCCAAGTCACAATCGCCCATGGGCGGTACCTCGAGCGGGTTGATGCAGTCCAGGTCAGTCTCCTCGGCGCAGAGGGTTGCCAGCGCACGTTCTTTGCCGCAGGAGTGCAGCATCGTTGGCACGCCAGCCTGCTTGGCCATGTGCGTGATCTTTTGCAGTGTCGGCAGGGTCAGGTCGCGCACCGCGGCGGGAGTGCTCAGTGTCCACAGCCCAGAAGCGCCGATCATGATAAACTCGGGCTTGGGCTTGAGGGCAAGGATCATCTCGGCTTGACGCAGGATCTGGGCCTCTTGCCAGCTCACAAACTCGCGTAAAAGGTCATAGTGATCATAGTAGGCATAGGAGACGGCCGCCAGGCCGCCATCGAACCAATCAAAGAGGTCATGGAAGCCGGGCAAGCCCACGATCGGGCCGATCGCCCCATCATCGCCCATCTCCAACTGCTGCTCGCGCAGAACGGCATCGTCACAGCTCACGATCTCTGGGAAGAAGTAGCGCAGCTTGGGCATATCCGCGCTCAGGTCCTTGATCCACTTGCGCGTGACCGTGGGCGGGTTATCCACATAGTAGACGGTCTCAGACGTCAGGTCGCCGGCAGGTGTGTGGCAGACGGTCTCAACCGTGATGCGTTCGGCGTTTTGGCTCAGCACTCGGCTCTCAAATTGTCGCTCATCTCGCCGCGGCTGAAAAGCGACGCTCCCCCCATACTGAACCCAACCATCAAAGCCAAAGTAACGTACCGCGTCGATGTAGGCACGCCAGAGGGGTGGGTCATCGTGCATATAGATATCCCAAAAGGGCTTGCCCGTCAGCCGTGCCGGGATCATGTTGGAGATGTCGGGCGCCACGGGCACCCGGTCGGGCTGCTGGTTGCGCATGGCCGTTAGCATGCGCTCTTTCGAAGTCATCTCTTCACGCATTGCTCTATCCTTAGTACTTGAGGGCGCCCGCAGTGAGGCCTTTGATGAACTCTTTTTGCAGGGCAATGTAAACGATCAGCACCGGGATCGTCGCCCACGCCAGGGCCGCTGCCAACTGCCCATACTCGATCTTGTACTGGCCGACGAATGTGATCAGGCCCAGAGGTACCGTCTTGCGCAGATCGTTCTGGATCAGCGTCAGGGCCAGGATCAACTCGTTCCAGTTGCCCAGAAAGAGGAAGATGCCCACGGTGGCGATGGCTGGGCGGGCGAGCGGCATCATGATCCGCGCATAGATGTTAAGGTGCGAACAGCCGTCAATTTTGGCCTGGTCCAGCAGTTCCTGAGGAACCGTGCGGAAGAAGCTGGTCAGGATAAAGGTCGTGCTGATCATGCCGAACGCTGTGTAGGCCAGGATGAGGGCATAGAGCGTGTCCAACAGACCCAGTTGCTTCATCGTCAGGAAGAGTGGGATCAGCACCGTCTGCCCGGGGATCATGATGCCCAATAGCAGGATATTGAAGATCAGATTGCGACCTCTGAAGTTCAGCCGCGCGAAAGCATAGGCGGCCAGGGAGGAAATCAGGATCGTCAACACCAGGGCATTGAGGGTTACGGCAAAACTGTTCCGGAACAGGACAGTGAAATTGGCCTTTTGCCAGGCGACGATATAGTTCGACCACTGCAGGCTCTTGGGTACCAGCAACACTGTGAACGTGTCCTGCTGCTTGGCCAGCGAGAGAACGATCATGTACCAGAAGGGAATCATACAGATCAACGCCACTGCAGTGACCACCACTAACTTGAGCAATCGACTGGGGAGTTGCTTCAGAGTGCGATTCCAAACGCTCATATCTCCGACTCCCGTTCCATAACACGCCGCTGCAGGATCGACATGGCCATCGTGCCGATCAACAGGACGACAGCGATGGCACTCGCAATGCCCATGTGGTTAAAGCGGAAAGCCTCATAGTAGAGCAGAGAGGAGATGGTCTCCGTCGCATGATTGGGCCCACCGCTCGTCATGACATAGATAATCTCAAACACCTTCAGGGCGCCGATGAGCGTCAGGGTGGCGACGAGCGCGATCACCGGGCGCAGCAGCGGCAAGGTGATGTGCCAGATCACGCCCAGGTCTGAGGCACCGTCGATTTTGGCTGCCTCTTTCAGGTCCTCGAGGACATTCTGCAGCCCGGCCAGAAACAAGACCATGCTGTAGCCGAACCCCTGCCAGACACTGACGCTGATGACCGCGAACAAGGCCACCTGGCTATCGCCCAGCCACGGCCTGGCCAGCACCCCAAGGCCAATCTTCGTTAGCAAACCATTGAGCAGCCCAAAGTTGGGCTCGAAGATGCGCCCCCAGAGCAGCGAGACAACGGCGATCGACACCAGGACAGGGGTGAAGAAAAGAACCTTGAACATTTCCCGGCCCAGCAGCCGCGAGTCGAGCACCAGAGCCAAAATCAAGCCAAGAGCCGTCTGCAACGAGGTCTGCACAATGGCATACAGGATTGTATTCTTGGCCGCCGTCCAGAATACCCAATTGGAGAAAACATCATGGAGGTTACGCAGCCCAACGAACGTCATATCGTTCGAGAAACCGGTCCACTCATAAAAGCTAAGGCGGATGGTATATCCCAGGGGGTAGATGAAGAAAAGGCAGAAGAAGACCACGACGGGCAGGATGAACAGATAGCCGATGTTGTCGTACTTTTGCTTGCGTCGTGCGTCTGCTTGTACCGGCCCAGTGGTCTGACTACTAAGATTATGGGAGTCGCTCACTCGCATATCTCGGCCCCGCTTTCAGCACGGGTCTCGGGGCCCCAACGACTGGCCGGAGCCCCGAGACCGTATGGGTGTCTGCGCCTGATTAATCCTTGAGGAAGGGTAGTTCACCCTGGCGGGCCGACTTTTCGGTCGTGTCCATCACTTCTTCCGGAGTCACCTTGCCCTCACACAGCCCCTGGATGCCGGCCAACAGCGCCGCATTGGCCTGCGAGTCGTAGATCATGCGCGTAAAGGCATTTGGCTGCGCATCGACAAAGGCCTTCATTACTGGATCCTTGACGGTGCTCGTATCCCATGGGATAACGGGGATCTCACCTAGCGGCAGCCAGATTGCCTGGGCCTCCTTATCGAGGGAGAGGAAGCGGTACATGGCCAGGGCAGGGGCCAGGGCCTTGGAGTTCACCCAGAGGCCCCCGTTCTGCGAATAGTCACCCACGGCGACCGGGGTCGCCCCCTCCTTGACCTTAGGGAAAAGGAATACACCCGTATGATCGAAGAGGCCCGCGGGCCACTGATCGAGGCCCGAAAGCGCCCAGGAACCGTTGAGCATCATGGCCGCCTTCTCTGCCATGTACAAGTTCCCGGCATCGGTGGAACTGATGCCACTGATCCCATCGGCCAAGATGCCGCTGTCCAACAGATCTTTGAAGGCCTTCATGGTCGCCACCAAGCTGTCATCAGTCCACTTGGCTTGGCGCATATCCGCCGCCCGCAGCTTGTCCCCCGCGATCTGGGCAGCGAGGGTCAAAAACATATCGCCGGCCTGCCACTGGTCGCTCACTCCAAACACAAGAGGCTGGATCTTCTGCGCCCGCAGCGCTTTTGCCGCAGCCTTCAGTTCGTCAAGAGTCGTCGGCACTTGCACCCCGGCCTTCTCGAACAGGCTCTTGTTGTACCAGACCATGACATTGTTGACGCTGAGCGGCAAGGTGAAATAGTGCGAGCCGCCGTTCCAGCTATCGGATTTGAGTGCCGAGGGGAGCAGCCCCTTCTTCCACTCGGTATCCATTTCCAGATAGGGCGCTAGGTCTACGAGTTGGCCGCCTGCCGCCAGGTCCATGGTTGAGACCGCAGCTTCATAGATGTCGATGATGTCGGGCGCGTTGCCAGCAGCCAGGGCAGTCTTCACCATCTGCGGATACTGCCCCCACTCGATGTTGCGCCGCTCCAGATCGATCTCAAGATCGGGGTACATGCGTGTAATCCCGGGCAGTACCTTCATGATCGAATCGTTCTTCTGCGGCGTCCACGACCACCACACGACCTTTTGTTTGCCCTTGGCCGCCTTGAGGGCATCGGGCGATAAGCTTGTGGATCCAGCGGCACTGGCCGTGGACTCGGTCGCCGCCGTAGGCTCAACCGCTGTTGTGGGTGCCGCCGTCGGTGCCGTCGCTGCGGCTGCCGTTGGCGCGGCTGTTGCCGCCGTAGGTTGGACCGTCGGCTGGGCTGCGGGTGCACAAGCAGCCAGTGCAGTCCCGGCAAATGCGAGCAATGTGCCGCTCAGGAACGAGCGCCGGCTTATACGAATGGAACGGTTGACAGACATTATCTCCTCCTTGTCCACCGATATGGGATTATGGTCCCATGCCACAGTATGGCGGTCATCTTTGCGGGTTGCTGCTGCAGTGCTATAATGGCTGGCAATAGTACTCCTCTGCACCGTCTTGTCGTGACCGCGCGTCTGTACCCATTATAACGGACGGACGTCTCCGATTCCATAGGGATCTGGCCAACAGGTGGACAAGAGGTGGCCAATTGGCAGGGACTCGTCACAAGGCCCAATGAACAGAGACATCTTCGCACGTCACGTCAGGGATGCTCTCATCCACCTATATGACCACGTGTACTTGCAGGGTCACCCGCTTTCAGAATTACTGTCTACCGAAGCGGGGCACGAAGCTCGTGGGCGAACGCTCCACCGAGCTCTCATGGAAGCCATCGAGGCTCTGCGGCCCGCTGATGATGTGCCACCCCGCGCCCCAGCCTGGCGCCCGTTCCGCGTCCTCTTTCTCCGATATATCGAGACGCTGGATACAATCCAGATCGCCGAACAACTTGCCATCAGCCCGCGACAGGTACGCCGGGAACATAGCCGGGGCGTGGACATGGTGGTGGATATCCTCTGGGATCGCTACCGACAGGCCAGCGATCAGGGTGAAATGTTGCCCGGGGAGGAAGATTCGCCGGCTACTGAATCGCTGCTCGATGCGGCAGTCAGCCGGCTGGGCCTGGCGACCGCGAGCGCTCTGACCCCCCTGCCCGAGACAATCCAGGGTGCGATAGCCGTCGTTTCGGGCTTGGCCACCGGTAAGGGTGTAAGGCTGTTGGCATTGCCTGCTGTTGGCCTGCCGCCGGTCGCGATCGATCGGGTTGTCCTGCGGCAGGTGCTGCTCAATGTGTTGACTCACCTGCTGGACAACATGGCTGGAGGCGCGCTCGAATTGCGGGCTGAGATGCGCGAGGGAAAGGTAGCTGTGACGGTGGAGGTTGCATCCGGGAGGACCAAACCAGACCTCCAAAGCGACCGCATGTTGGTGGCCCAGCACTTGTTGGAGATGCAGGAAGGACAGCTCTGGGGTGCCATGACGTCCACGGGAAAACCGGCCGTTCACGTGCTACTGCCGGTGCTGCCTCCGACGACGGTGCTGGTGATCGACGACGATCAGGATATGCTCCGCCTTTTCCAGCGCTACCTGGGCGGGGGCTCCTATCAGGTCGTGACAGCGACAAGCGGCGAGGAAGCATTGCGTGTTGTCAGTGAGTTGCCACTCCAGGCGATCACCCTCGACGTGATGATGCCCTCGCAGGATGGCTGGGAAGTCCTGCAACTGCTCAAGAACCACCCGGCCACGCAGCATGTCCCGATCATCGTCTGTTCGGTTTTGCGTGAAAGGGACCTGGCTCTTTCGCTGGGAGCGGCCGAGTTTCTGCCCAAGCCTGTCACCCAGATGGCGCTGCTGGCTGCGCTGGCGCACTGTGGGGCAGTTGCAGGGCCTCCAGGCCAGCCCGCAGATAACGCATCAACTCCCCAATCGAAAGGCCTTTGCCCCGGGTAACGCCCGCCAAGCTTGCTGAGATCACCTCGCCATCAAGCCCCTTGGCCGTGATCACGATCACCGGGATGTCCCGCAGTGTAGGGTCGGCCCGCATTCGTTCCAGCAACTGGTAGCCATTCAGCCTGGGCATCATGAGATCCATGATCACTACGTCGGGCCGGCTTGTCTGCAGGAACTGCCAGGCCTCCTCGCCATCATAGGCGCTGTGCACCCGATAGCGTCTCGCTTCGCCCTTGATCATGCGAGTCAGAAGACGGATCACCTCAGGCTCATCATCGATCACGAGCAGATCCCGCACGTGTGGGCCCACCCGGTCCAGCGCCGCCAGAAATCGCTCGCGCAGAACGGGCTTGACCAGATAGCTGGCTACACCCAGTTCGTCGCCCGCGGTCTCTCCCCCGGCAAGAGAGCAACAGAACAGCGGTACATCGGCTAATCCTGCCACACCCTTCACCAGCCGGTCCCCAGCTTCCTGCTGTGAGCGCGCCACGAAAATCGCCGCATGTACCGGCTCGGTGCTGGCCAGTTGCTGCACTTCGCGCTCATCGGCAGCCACCAAAACCCGGTAGTCATCCAGGTAACGCTGGAACAGATGGGCAGCGCGCTCGTTATCGCTGATAACAATGACGGTCCCGGCGCTATCCGCAGTCTTTGCCGGGCGCGCCCATGTCTCCCACGCTGGAGGAAGCTGCCCAAAGGCCAGGTCATCGCGCAAGGGCAAGCGAAACCAGAAGGTGCTACCTTCGCCCTGGCAGCTTCTGGCACCCATGTAGCCGCCATGAAGCTCAACGAACTTGCGGCTGATCGCCAACCCCAGCCCGCTGCCTCCCTCCCGGCGCCGAGGTGAGCCGTCCACCTGGCGGAATTCCTCAAAGACCTTTGGCATGTCTTTGGCCGCGATCCCCACGCCAGTATCGGTAACGGAAATGGTCACATCCCGCTCATCAGCCCTGGCATCGATGGTGATGCCGCCACGATCAGTGAAGCGAGCAGCATTGTTCAACAGGTTGATCAATACCTGCCGTAAGCGCGTTCGGTCTGCCCGTATCAAGGGGAGGTCCGACGGGATCTCTGTAGTCAGTGAGAGATGTTTGCGCTCCAGTAGGTACGAGACTGTTGTCACTGCTTCACTCACCACATCAGCTAACGCCAACGGCTCTTTCACCAAGCCCATGCGTCCGGCCTCGATCTGACTGAGATCCAGCACATCATCAACCAACTGCGATAGATGCCGGGCGCTGCGGTAGATCGCCTCCACGTCACCCCGGTAAGTCGCCGGCAGAGATTGTCCTCCATAGGTATGGGGTGCCATGAACATCATCTCGCTAAAGCCGATGATCAGGTTCAGAGGAGTACGCAGTTCATGGCTTATATTGGCGGCAAACTCGGCTTTCAGCCGGCGGGCCTCATCGGCAGCCTGACGAGCACGCTCTAACTCGGTGCTCATCCTCTCAAGGCGAGCATAGGCCGCTCGTAGATCTTTGACTGTCCGCTGGAGTTCACCCCGCTGTACCATGAGATCGTCAGCCCGACTCCGGGCCTGCTCGTAGCTCATCCAGGACCAATGTAGCGTTGTACGTAGGGGATGGGTCGCTGTCCAGGTCAGGAGAGCGATAGCGGCCGCCAGGGCGCCTGCAAAGCTTGCCAGGGAAGGCGGCACCAGGCCGTACACCGCTGCAAGCCACAGTGCGATGGAGATAGCTGCTGCCGCCACGAACCCAAGGGCGGGTGAGATGAACAACCCGGCTGTACCGGCAATTAGCCCCAGCAAAGTTACGGTCGGTGTGTCAGGCACCGTCCAGATGATCAGACTCGTGGCGATGGATTGTGCTATCAGGAATAGCCAGGCTGCTGGCAGGAAGCTCAGGTGCGGAGTTGCCCAGAAGACGAGACCACCCGTAGCCATGAGCACCAGGGGGCCCAGCCAGCCACGAAAGCTACTGGCTTGTAGCGAAATCACCCACCAAAGCCACCCCCCGGCAAAGGTGGCTGCTGCCAGCCGCCGCAGGGTGACCGCACGAAGCCATTCCCAATCCTCAGCGTAGGGCCAGCCGACACTGACCCTTGCAGCAGACTTGTTGGCCACGGATCTACTCCACTACCACCACCGTATGGATATACACCTTGGGCACTCTGATCGAAAGCAGCCCATTGGCGTGCGCCCAGGCGAGCTGCCGGCCACCCGGGATCTGGGTCACCGCTTGTGGACGCGTGTCGCGGCGGATGC
>DAOTVS010000252.1:0-10984 GCA_034436375.1 Anaerolineae bacterium
CCCGTCTCTGGTTATCGCTGGGCAAAATAGCCCGGCGCCGCATCCTGCAGCAACACATAGAGCACATAGGCGCCGAGCACGGTGCCGAGGGGAAAGTTGGGCAAGCTCAGGATGGCCACCACGATGGCGAGGATCCGCGCCCAGCCCTGGCGGGCCAACAGCCCCGCGCCCGCGACGATGCCCGGCACGCCCAGCACCGCCAGGAAACCACCCACACCGACCCCGACGACAAGGAGGATCGGGCTCGCCTGGGGATCCTGTACGGCAATCCCAACGCCCACGAGCAGCAGGAGCACAAAGAGCCCGATCAGCAGAAAGAAGGCGTTGCCCGCAATCAAGAGCCAGCCGGCGATGCGCACATGCACACCCATCTGGCGCTCATCCAGCGCATTCATCAGTAAACCCCCTGTCGCAGCCGATGCCCTTCACCGGCCACTCTAGCAGCATTACGCAGGGAGCAGGTCCGGGGTTGCGCGGCCTACCATATGCCCGGCAGCAGGCGGTGGCGCGTGCGCCGGGTATAGTCCTCATAGCCGGGCAGCTCCGCGCGCAGCGTGCGGTCCTCCAGCGCGGTGCGCACGACGGTGAGGGCCGCCATCAATGCCCCCGGGATCAGCGCCCACACCGAGCCCAGCGCCAGCCCGGTGCCGATGCCGGCCGCCAGTCCGCCCGCGTAGGCCGGGTGGCGCACTAGGCGGTAGGGGCCGCTCGAGATGACCTCATGCCCCCGCTCTTGCTGGATGCGCACCACCGCCGAGAAGAACCGGTTCTCGACCATGGCCCAGGTGGCCAAAATGCCGCCCGCCAGCACCAGCAGGAACCCGAGCGCCTGCACCGCGGGCGAGACGGCGGGCAGCCAGCCGAACCGCACATTCAGCCCGGCGACGACCCAGGTGAGGAGGGGGATAACCAGGGCCATCAGGGGCATGAGCACCCGGTCCCAGCTCTTGACGCCCTCGACCTCGGCAAAGCGGGCGCGCTCGGCGAGCAGGTCCGGGTTCCGGCGCGCCGGGATGATGCGGCTGACGGCACTGAGGGCCAGCGTCACCGCTATCAGCGCCCAGGCCGCCCACCAATCCAGGCGCCCGGCGGCCAGGAAGGGCGCTCCCACCATGATCACCAGCGACGCCAGGGGCCGGAGCACCTGCTGCGCGCTGAGGCCCGTCTGCCCCTGTCCGTTCTGCGTATCGGTGCCCATGTTGTCCTCCTCAATTCTTACCACACGCCCGGCAACAGGCGATAGCGCACCTGCCGCGCATACTCGCTGTAACCCTTAAGCTCTGCCTGCAGCATGCGATCCTCCAACAGGGTGCGCAGCACAAGGAGAGGCACGGTGAGCGCCATCGGGATCAGCGCCCACCAGGAGCCGAGCAGGAGCGGGGTACCGAGTTGGTACACGATGGCCCCGACGTACCCCGGGTGGCGCACGTAGCGGTAGGGGCCACCCGTCTGCACGCTCTGCCCCTCATGGATGTGCACGGTGGTGGAGAAGAAGCGGTTCGTGTAGGTCGCCCACAGGACCAGCGCCCAGCCTGCGGCGAAACCTACACCGCCCAGCACCTGGATCGCCGGCGCCACGGAGGGCGCCCAGTCAAAGCGCACCTGCAGCGCCGCGATGAGCCAGGCAGCCAGCGGGAGCAGGCCCACGGCGGCGCTGGTGATGGCCCGGTCCCACGCTTTGCCGCCCGGCTCACGGATGCCCCGGGAGCGTGCGGCGAGCAGGGCAGGGTTGGTTGGGGTCAGGATCAGGACGTGCACAACGGAAGCGGCGGCGAACAGGCCCAAAAAGACCCATGCCTCCACCCAGCCCCAGTCGCCCGCCGCCAGGAAGAGGAGCGCCCCCATGAACACCAGCCCGCCAATGGCCTTGGCGATCCAGGCAACGACCCCACGCCTGACCTCATCCGTCATTTCTGCCATCAGAGCATTCCTCCGTCGCTGAACCCAGTATAGGGCAAGGCTGGCCGGTGCGCCATAGCCTTCTTACCGGTTTCGCGCCAGGCTGGAAAGATGGGATTTTACCTGGCCTCATAGCCGGGACCTGTTACCACACGGGCCTACGCCAGCTCATGCACGGTGCGCCGGATGATATCGTCCTGGGTCGCCCTGTCGAGGGTCACGAACAGGGCGCTGTAGCCCGCCACGCGCACCACCAGGTCGCGGTACTGCTCTGGGTTCCGCTGCGCGGCCAGGAGCGTCTCCGTATCCACGGTGTTGAACTGCACGTGCCACAGCTTGAGGCTGCGGAAGCCCTTGAGCAGGGTCACCAGGCGCTGCAGCCCCGCCTCGCTGCTCAACCCCCCGGGCGCCAGCCGCAGGTTGAGGAGGTTCGCGACCATCTTGATGGTGGGCAGCTTGCTGACCGAGCGCAGCAGGGCGGTTGGGCCCAGTGTGTCGGTGCCGTGCACCGCCGAGACGCCCTCGGCGATGGGCTCACCGGCATGCCGGCCGTCGGGCGTAGCGCCGACCTTTTGCCCCATGGGCACATTGGCCGAGATGTTGGCCGTGGAGCCGGCATAGCCGCCGCCGATAGGCCCGCGGCCGTAGCGCGTGGTGTGGTGATGCGCCATTTCGGCCTGATAGTCACGCAGCACGCGCGCCGCCAGCTCGTCGACCTCGTCCACGTCGTTGCCGTACTTGGGCGCGCTGAGCAGCCACTGCCGCACGGCCTCGCCGCCCTCGTTGCAGAAATCGGCCGCCAGCGCGGCCATGACCTCCTGGGGCTTGAGCCGCCCCTCCTCGTAGACGCGCACCTTGAGCGCCATAAGGGCGTTGGCCACATTGGCCGCGCCCGATTGCAGGCCGCTGACGACATCGTACACCGCCCCGCCCTCTTTGACGGTGAGCCCGCGTTGAATGCAATCGTCCACCAGCGCCGAGCAAAAAGCGTCGGGCGCCACCTCCTCCAGGGCGATATCAGCGGCGGCGTCGAGGGCAAAGGCCGTGCGCGCCCAGAGCAGGTGCTGCGTGTGAAAGGCCTGGTAGAGCGCAGCAAAGGTGGGGCAACCCGTCAGCCCCGGCCCGGTCTGCAGCTGCACGCCCGTGGACGGGTCCCGCCCGCCGTAGAGGGTGATCTCGAGAACCTTGAGCAGGTTGAGGAACGACATGCCCGTCACCCGGTAGCCCCACTTGCCAGGCACCGAGGCCTCCACGCAGCCGACGATGGCATAGTTGTAGGCATCCTCCGGGCGCACGCCTTTTTCCAGCAGCGCCGGGATGATGATCTCGTCGTTCTTGATGGCCGGCATGCCGAAGCCCAGGCGGATCGTGCGCGCGCACTCGATCAGGAAGCGGTCGGGCGTACCCGCGTGGATGCGCGCCGAGACATTGGGCTGGGTCAGGCGGACGGCACGGATGGTCTCCAGCACCATGTACGAGAGCTCGTTGGTCGCATCGCGCCCGTCGGCGGTCTGGCCGCCGATGGTGACGTTCTGGTAGGTGGCATAGCCGATGCCGTAGCGGGTGTGGTCCCACGGGCGCACCTTGTTGATGGCAAAGAGCTTGAGCCAAAGCAGTTCCAGCAGCTCCAACGCTCCGTCGCGCGTAATGCGGCCCGCCGCCAGGTCAGCCTGGTAAAAGGGGTAGATATACTGATCAAAGCGGCCGAGCGAGAAGGAATGCCCGTTCGACTCGATCTGGCTGACCAGGTGGACGAAAAAGGCGGCCTGCACCGCCTCGCACAGGGTGCGCGGCGGCTGTGCGGGCACGCGGCGGCAGGTGTCAGCGAGGGCGCGCAGCTCCTGCCGGCGCTCTGGGGAGAGCTTGTCATCCGTGGCCTGGCGCTCTGCCTCTGCCGCATAGCGCGCGGCAAAGCGGATCGCGGCCTGCAGGGCGATGACGGCCCCCTGCAGGAAGGGGCGCTTTTTCAGGTCCGCCGCCTCATAGGGCGAGAGGCGCGCCAGCGCCTGTTCGGCCTCGGCGATGATGCCTTGCAGCCCCACGCGCAGCACCTTTTCGATATTGAGGATAATGTGCCCGTCGCCGGAGGTGATATTCCCCCGGCCCGAGATGACCCCTGCTCGCTGTGCGGCGATGACCTCCTCAGTCATGAGGGCCTGCGCCCGGTCGTTGAGGGTACGCCCGCGCCAGGCGGGCACGATCGTCTGCAGGATCGCCTGCCGCGCCTCCGGGCTCACCAGAAAGACATCCGCTGGCCGGCGTGGAAACTCGTCGATCTCCTCGGCCAGGAAATCCACCAGATACTCGGGGAACAGCGGCGCCGCCCGGGGCGAGCTGGCTTGATTGCCGGCGATCAACTCGCCTTCGCCGATATAGATCGTCATGTGATCCAGCACATGCGCCAGCGCCTTGGCCCGGCGCAGCACTGGCGGGTCGCCGGCATAGCGCGCGTGCGCCTCGGTCACCAGCAGCCCCCGCTCCACACACAATTGCGGCGTCGTCGCCAGCAGCCGCTCGCGCAGCCGCCGCACCCGCTCGGTGCTGCCCGACTCCAGCCCTATGCCATCCTGTCCCATATCTGCACGCCTTTGATACGTAATAAGCAATAAGTAATAAGTAAGGTCGCTTTCACGCAGAACTCGCTGCTCAATCCGTATCTGCCCGAGCGGATGCCCTGTAAAGCAGCAGGCTCTCCGCAATAGCAACCTTACGTATTACTTATTACTCGTTATACCTAGCCTCCGACAGTGACTTGCAGGCCGTATCCGCGCACCACTTCCGCCATCTCCTCCGCCTGCGCCGCCGTCAGGGGCTCATGCTCTTCCCAGGGGTAGCGCCGCCCCAGCGCGGCGTACTTGGCGCGCCCCAGGGTATGATAGGGCAGCAGGTCCAGCGGCGGTGGTGGGCTTGCGAGCCCGGCCACAAAGCGAGCGATAGCGCCGATGGCCTCCACCGTCGCGTTGAACCCTGGGATCAGCGGCACCCGCACTGTCAGCGCCGCCCCCCGCGCGGCTGCCTGCCGCAGGTTGGACAGGGTCTGTTCGTTGCCTGCGCCTGTATAGGTCCGGTGGATGGCGCTATCCATCTGCTTGAGATCGAAAAGGACCATGTCCAGGTGCGGCAAAAGCGCTTCCAGCGCCTCCCAGGGCGCCGCGCCAGAGGTCTCGATGGCCGTGTGGATGCCCTCGGCCCGCGCCAGCCGCAGGAGCGCCCCGGCCAGGCGCGGCTGCAACAGCGGCTCGCCGCCCGTGAGCGTAATGCCGCCACCCTCCTCGTAAAAGGGCGCATCGCGCAGTGCCTGCGCCATCAGGCTGCCCGCTGAGCGCCGCTCGCCGATCAAACGCACCCCACCTGCCGGGCAGCGCGCCGCTCGCCCGGCATCAACGGCACCCGGTTTGTCGGGGCAGGGCGGGCTGAACTGCCCGCAGCGGATGCACTGCCGGGCAAAGACAGCCGGCTCCGGCTCGCGCGCCTGCGATTCCGGGTTGCTGCACCAGCCGCAGCGCAGGGGGCACCCCTTGAAAAAGAGGGCTGTGCGCACCCCTGGCCCGTCGTGCAGCGAATAGCGCTGCACGTCAAACACCACGCCCTCTATCGCTGAGAGCGCCGCGCGCTCACCGGGCGAGAGCCCGGCTTCTGCCTGCCTGCCGTACACCTTTCCGCTCAACAGTCACACCTGCCAGGTATGGAATGATCCAGGATCATTGTATCACATCCCGCGGCCTTTGGGAATAGCCTTTCACAGTGACAGGAATCAAAAGGAGGCAGGCTGCCAGGGTGCCTGCTCATGGAGGCATGCCCTTTGCTGTGTCTTACCCTGTTTAGCCTGCCCATGGTGCGCTAGCCACGCCAGAGGAGGTGCCTTGGACAGCAAAGCAGGCCGGCGAATAGCAACGAGCCCGGAGGCCTCGGAGCCTGGAAGGGGGGATGAGCGCCGCCCGCCGGAGGCGGCAGAGACCCCCGCACCGGGCGAGCCATGCCTTGCCTCTCAAGAGGCGGCCCTCGCCCGGTTGCGCGCCATCCAGTATGTGAGCGATGCCGCGCTTTCGAGCCTTGATCTGGATGTTCTCTTGCACGAGCTGCTGATGCGTATCCGTGAGGTGCTGGCCGCCGATACGGCAACCATCCTGTTGCTCAGCGAGGATGAGAGCTGTCTGATCGTGCGCGCTTCGGTGGGGCTGCAGGAGGATATCTGGAAGCAGGTGCAGGTCCCCTTTGGGCGCGGTGTGGCTGGGCGTATTGCCGCCAGCCGCCAGCCGCTGGTGATCGATGATCTTTCCACCGTTGAGGTCGTCAGCCCGGTGCTCCGAGCGAACATCCACTCCCTAATGGGGGTGCCGCTTGTGGTGCAGGACCGCCTGATTGGCGTTGCCCATGTCGATACCATCCGTCCCCACCATTTCACTGCCGATGAGGTCCGATTGCTGCAGCTGGTCGCCGACCGGGCCGCCCTGGCCATCGAGAATGCGCGCCTGTACGCCACGGCGAATCGCGCCCGCGAGCAAGCTGAAGAGGCGTTGCACGCCCGGGATCAATTCCTGTCAGCGGCTGCTCATGAGCTCAGGACGCCCGTCACGAACCTGCGCGGCTTTGCTCAACTAGTGCTCCGTCGCCTGGATAAGGAGGGCGCCCTGGATCCACAACAGGTGCGGCGGGCGCTGCAAGTGATCGATCAGGAAGCGGAAAGGCTGGCGCGCCTGGTGACACAGCTGCTTGACATCACGCGCCTGGATACGGGGCAGTTGCGGCTGGAGCGGCGGCAGGTCGATCTTGCCGAGCTGGTGCGTGAGTGGGTGGCCCGCGCTCAGGCCAGCACCCGGCGGCACAAGCTGAATCTGCAGGCGCCGCCCTCTATGCCTGCCATCGTGGACCCGGTGCGCATCGAGGAGGTCGTGAGTAACCTGCTTGCAAACGCAATCCGCTTCAGCCCCGACGATCTGCCCATCGACATTCAGGTCTCGACGCCGGACCCCGATACGGTGCGCATCGCTGTGCGTGACTATGGGCCGGGCATCCCTCCCGAACGGCGAGGTCAGTTGTTCAGCCGCTTTTATCAAGTTCAGGGTGTGGAGCCCTTCGGCGGCCTGGGCCTGGGCCTGTACCTGGGCGGCCAGCTCGTCCAGCTGCATGGGGGCAATATCAAGGCCGAGTTTCCGGCAGAGGGGGGCAGCGTGTTTACGGTGACGCTGCCCCGGGGCCTCGAGCCAGCGGAACAGTCGGGGGGCAGGCGAGATGAGGTCAAGAGCACGAATTCTGATCATCGATGACGATGAGTACATTCTCGAATTTGTGGGCGCGGCGCTGGCCGATGAGGGCTATGAAACCGAACTCGCCCGGGATGGCGCCGAGGCATTGGCGCTCATACAGCAAAAGCCGCCCGATCTCATCCTGCTCGATATCTGGATGCCCGTTATGGATGGCCGGCAGTTCATGCGCGCCTACTCCGAAATGCCAGGGCCTCATGCGCCCGTTGTCGTGATGACGGCCTCGCGCGATGCCCGAGCCATTATGGTCGAGATCAAGGCCGCCGACTATCTGGGCAAGCCCTTTGGCCTGGATACGCTCCTGGATCTGGTGGCGAGTCATACTGGGGGGGCAGAGCCGGCTGGGGCCGGAGGGCGCTCCAGTTGAGTTCTGCCTGTGGCCAGGCTCCTGCAAATGCGGGCACAATCCTTGCCAGCGGCGCCTGGGCCGTCGCGGGGCAGCCTGCCCTGCCACCAGCCGGTCTTAATTCCGGGTGAGTTGGCCTTGGGCAGCGCCAACGCCTGCGCTGCCCAAGGCCAACTCACCGAGCTTCATGCCGGGTACAAGCAACGCTCGGAGCCCGGCAGGCCACCCTACTTGTGGTACACTGGCGACATGGCGCGCAGCTTTTCCACGATCGGCGGCAGGATGGAAACGACATAATCCACCTCCTCCGCCGTGTTGTCCTTGCCCAGGGTCAATCGCAGCGAGCCATGGCAAATCTCTACCGGCAGCTTCATGGCCATGAGCACATGTGAGGGCTCTAGCGAGGCTGAGGTGCATGCCGAGCCGCTGGAGGCCGCCACGCCCTGGATATCCAGGTTGAGCAGGATCGACTCGCCCTCGATGCCATGAAAGACAAAGCTCGCGCTGCCGGGCAGGCGGTCGGTAGGGTGCCCTGTCAGCTCCACATCAGGGATGCCACTCAGGATGCCCTGCACCAGCCTATCGCGCAGGCCTGCCACATAGGCATTGTTCCGCTCCCGCTCTTCCTGCGCCAATTTGAGCGCTGTGGCCAACCCAACTATGTAGGGCACATTCTCTGTGCCTGCGCGCCGGTTGCGCTCGTGGCCGCCGCCTGTCTGCATGGGCATGAGCGGCGTGTAGCGGCGCACGTACAGGATGCCCACCCCCTTGGGCCCATAGAACTTGTGCGCCGAGAGCGAGAGCATATCCACACCCAGCCTCTCCACATTCAGGTCCAGGCTGCCACCGGCCTGCACCGCATCGGTGTGGAAGGGTACCCCTTTGGCCCGAGTCACCTTGGCGATCTCCGGCAGGGGCTCGATGGTGCCCACTTCGTTGTTGGCATACATAATCGACACCAGCGCCGTGCGCTCGGTGATGGCCCGCTCGACCTCCGCCGGGTCTACCACGCCATAGCGGTCGACCGGCACGACCGTCTGCTCAAAGCCGAATTCCTTGACGAGTTGCTCGATCGTATGGCTGACAGCATGGTGTTCGATGGGTGAGGTGATGATGTGGTTTTTGCCCTTTTTCCGTTGGGCAAAAGCGCAGCCCCGGATAGCCAGGTTGTCGGATTCGCTCCCGCCGCTGGTAAAGATAATATCCCGCGGTTGCGCGCCCAGGATCTCGGCGACTGTCCTGTGCGCTCCATCCAGCGCCTCCGCAGCTTCTCGGCCCAGGGCGTATATGCTCGATGGATTGCCGAATTTCTGAGTGAAATAGGGTAGCATCGCTTCGAGCACGCGCGGGTCCACGGGCGTCGTCGCCGCATGGTCCATATAGACGGTGCGTGTCGGTTTCTCCGTCATCTCAAACTCCTCGTTCGTCTCAGACTTGAAGTCTCCGAGACTTCCCAAGTCCTGATTCAAGGGGGGACATTTCACCACAAAGGCACAAGAGACACTAAGGATCTGTATCCCTTTGTGATCTTGGCGTCTTTGTAGTGAAATCCATCTCCTTTACCCGCTCATTCCCCGGTGATTTTGGCCGCGGGGGCAGGTTGGGCGCCGTCGCCGTTCACCAGAGAGATTGGGCATTGCCCCACCGGCAGCCGGGTCACGCGCTCCAGTTCCTCAATGCGCGCCTCCAGATTGCGCAGCGCATCGATGACCGGGTCGGGCAGCTTACCGTGCTGCAGGTCCAGGCGTGGCGGTTGCGCCTGCCCTTTGGGCGCTACCACATGCCCGGGTACACCGACTACCGTTGCGTAGGGAGGCACCGGCTTGACCACCACCGCCCCCGAGCCGATTTTGGCATTATCGCCCACCGTGATCGCGCCCAACACCACGGCATTGGTGCCCACAACCACGCCATTGCCCAGGGTCGGGTGACGCTTGCCCTTTTCCAGCGTCGTGCCCCCCAGCACGGCGCCCTTGTACATCAGCACATCGTCGCCGATCTCGGCCGTCTCACCGATGACGACGCCCATGCCATGATCGATAAAAAACCGCCGCCCAATACGGGCGCCTGGATGGATCTCGATGCCAGTCACAGAGCGGCTGAATTGAGAGAGCACCCGCGCCAGCAGGTAGTGTTGTCTTCGCCACAGGGCGTGGGCCACGCGGTGCAGCCACAGGGCATGCAAGCCGGGGTAGCACAACAAAACCTCCACCGTGCTGCGTGCCGCGGGGTCCTTGCTGAACACGGTCTGCAAATCCTCTTTTAGTGTACGCCAGAGTGACATAGCTGGTTAGCCCCTTATCTCCTGATTGCATACGTCCGCCAGGGTCATATGGTCAAGGGTTTCGACCAGGCGGTCACGCACCACGGCCCACACCGGCCGCGCCGTGCAGCCATTGGCATGTTTGCAGCTGGGCGGCGTTTCGTCCAAACAGGGGATGGGCACCAGTTGCCCCTCCAGCGCCTCCAATACATCGGCCACCGTGATCTCGGCGGGCGGGCGGGCCAACTCATAGCCGCCGCTCGCGCCGCGCGTGCTCACCAAGAGCCCGGCTCGCCGCAGCGGGGCCACGATCTGTTCCAGGGTATCCAGCGCAATCCCCTGACTCTCGGCCACCTCGCTCAGCGGCACCGGCCCTTCTCCATAGTGGCTCGCCAGGTCCGATATGGCCCGCAGCCCAAACTCTTCCTTGCTCGAGAAACGCATCGCATCCTGCCTTAATTCCGATTCTGACATCGGAATTATTCTATCATGGTCGTCTTTCGCTGTCAATACCGCTAAACGGCGGCGTTAGCCCCGCCATTTGGCCTGGGCGTCTGCCGGGCTGCACGCGGTGCGCAAACCCGGCACGGACCCTTTGTAGGGGAGATGGTGTTTGGCCTTGAAGCCGGCGCTGCCGCCCGCAGGCGGCAGCGCCGGCTTCAAGGCCAAACACCATCTCCCCTCCTGGCTTAGGCCGGTTGGCGGCGTAGCGCATTACCCGGCCACTTGCAGGGCCCCGGCAGGAACATCCGCGGAGCAGGCTTTCCGGCCTGTGCTACTCCGGCCGCCCTTCAATCCGGGCCGGCTGGAAAGCCTGCTCCACAGCGGGATTGGCAGGTTTTGCCGAAAGCACAGGCCAGGGCCTATACTGCGGGGAGAGATATCTTCGGATTCCTCATGCGCCACCAGGTAGCCCGCAGCAAACCGAAAGCTCCTTAATCAACGCAAGCCAGATAGAGTGTCCCAGGGGAGGAATGGCCATGCCCGATCGCTTGTTCGTAGAGGATTACCAGCCCCGCTCCGAGTTGGTCGTGCCGGCGCACGAGGTGCCCCGGGCCCGTTTTGCGGCCATCGACGCCCACAACCACATCACCTATCCGGGCATGGACTGGGAAAGCAGGGACTCCGAGGAGATTCTGCGTGAGCTGGATGGGTTGAACATCCGCACGGTCGTCAACCTCAGCGGCCTCTGGGGCGATGAGCTCAAGCGCA
>DAOTVS010000253.1:0-2618 GCA_034436375.1 Anaerolineae bacterium
ATCTACATCCTGCTGAGGTACCCCAGGGGCCGGCTGAGATGTGCTGCTAGGCATAGATGCGGCTTTACTCCATCGGGCCGGGCGCAGGGGGCTTTGCCGGCGTATCGGGGTCTGTGGGGCGGGCCTGGCGCATACTGAGGGCCAGACGGCGGTTGGCCGGATCAAAGCTGAGCACGCGCACGGTCACGACATCACCCTCGGTGATGACATTGCGCGGATCCAAAAAGTTACCTTCCGCCAACTCGGAGATGTGAATGAGTCCCTCGATACCGTCCTCGATGCGAGCAAAGGCGCCAAAGCTGAGGACATTGGTCACGACGCCGCGCACCACCTGCCCCACATGGTAACGCTCTTCGATGTTGGTCCAGGGGTCAGGTGTGAGCTTTTTGAGGCTGAGAGCCACTCGCTTGCGCTCGGGCTCCACAGCCATGACAAAAACCTCCGTTTCCTGGCCGATCTGCAGCACCTCGCTTGGGTGCTTGATGTGACGCCAGGAAAGCTCGGAAATGTGGATGAGCCCATCAATGCCGCCCAGGTCGACAAAAGCGCCGAAATCGCACAGGTTGCGCACACGGCCGATCCGCACCTGGCCCGCGGCCAAACTCTGCCACAGGCCCTGCCCATTGTTCTGCCCCCATTGCAGGGCCCGCTCGGAGAAGACCAGGCGGCTACGGTTACGGTCCACCTCGATCACACGCAGACGCAGGGCTTCACCCACCCGGCTGGCAAAGGCGGTATCGCGCTCTTCATCACTTGTGTAACGAATCATGTGCTGCAACTGTGAAGCGGGTAGAAAGCCTTGCAGGCTGGCCCACTGTACCAGTAACCCGCCGCGATTCCAGCCCACCACCGTGGCTTCCTGGACATCGCCGCTGTCCAGGGCCTTCTGGGCCCATTGCCAATCGCTCTCCTGCCCGGCATGGGGGGGCGGCTGGTCGTTATAGAGCGTGTAGAGGGGGGCTTCAGGGGGGGGCTCAAAGCCTGCGACCCAGGAGCTAGAGTCGATCTCGATGCCGGCTATAGGCGGCTCGCTGGCGGGAGTGGGAACCTCAGAAGCGGTGGGTGAAGAGAACGTGGCTTCCGGCTCACCATTGGGCCGGCAGACGCGGCGGATAAATGCGGCCATCCCCTCCAGGCTACGTGGCTCCATGCTCTGATCATCACCCTTTCTACGAGGCGCCATCAGGATACCCAATCAACAGATAGTTGTACTGCAAGCATTATAGGGCAAGCCAGGGTTATTGTCAAGGATTTTGGGATTTTGTACATTTCAGGGTTTCGGGGCCGGCGGGTGCGGGATTCCTGCTGCAGCGCCCGACTGTAAGTTGGGAACGGCAACAACAAGCATGCACGCGGCATTCCTGCGGTTGACGCACCGGTTGCGTGGTTGTAACATGGATAGTGGAGGAGTTTTCCTCTCGCAGCATGTCGCTTTAGCCCCGCCACCCCGGTGGGCAAGGAGAGAACCGGTTGATCCCCAAGTTCGCAAACAAGAGTGCAACACAGCCGGGCGGCGCAGACGGCGTAGGGGCAGATCTCAGATCTGTCCCTGCATCTGCCCTTGCTGCTGCGGCTGGCCTCTTGCGCCGTGGGCAGGCCGCAGCCCGAAATGGCGACCGGGTGCGCGCCAGGCGCCTGCTCCGGGCGGCCCTGATTGCCGATCCGACCAACACTGAGGCGCGCCTGTGGCTGGCGGCCATTGCCGAAGACCCGCAGGAGTCGATTGACCTCCTCACCGAAGTGCTTCAGGATCACCCGGGTAACGCGCGCGCAGCGGCCGGGTTGCGTTGGGCCTGGGACCGCCTGGAGGCGCAGGCCCTGGCCGAAGGCGCGCCTGCGCTCGCCTCTCCTCGCCTGGAGCCCGCGCTCCACCGACGCAACCGGTGGCTCACGCCTGTGGTCGGGGTGCTGCTCTGCCTGGCCGCGTTGCTCAGCGGCGCCTTTTTCGTGGCGCGCGCTGGCTGGGCCCAGGTGCTCCATGCTCAGAGCACGCTGACGGGTACCCCGAGCCACAGCGGCCTGCCGGCGCTGCCCTTGATCAGCGAGACGCCTGTTGAGGCGTTGCAGCCCACGGCAGTGACCCCGACGGCGACGCTGACCTGCTCGCCGACCGCTACTGCGACAGCGACGAATACGCCCGAGCCGACGGCGACCGCTACAGCCACAGCCACGGCGACGTCGCTGCCGCCGACAGCGACTGCTCTGCCGCCCACGCCGGTCCCACAACCCACCACTGTGCCGGCCTCTCAGGGGCACGAGGGGCGCTGGATCGAAGTCAACCTGAGCACGCAGCGGCTCATTGCCTGGGAGGGTGATACGGCGGTGCGGACGATGCTCTGCTCGACCGGCCTCCCTGGCACACCTACCGTCACGGGCAGCTATCACATCTATGTGAAGCTGGAAAGCACCCTGATGACCGGCCCGGGCTATTATCTGCCCAATGTGCCGCACACGATGTACTTTTACCGCGGCTATGGCATCCATGGCGCCTACTGGCACAACAACTTTGGCCAGCCCATGAGCCACGGCTGCGTCAACCTCAGCCTGCCCGACGCCGAGTGGATCTTTGACTGGGCGTCGCCCATCATGCCCGCCGGCGCGAGGGTGGTGTATGCCAC
>DAOTVS010000254.1:0-8189 GCA_034436375.1 Anaerolineae bacterium
CGTGGGCGACCCAAGAAGCGCCCAGACCGGGTCGCCGGCGACAAAGGCTACAGCAGTCGCGCCAATCGACAGTACCTGCGGCGGCATGGCATACGCATCACCATTCCGAGACGCAAAGACGAGCGCCGCACCGGTCCCTTCGACCGCACTCTGTACAAGCTACGCAACCAAGTGGAACGGCTCATCAACCGCCTGAAGCAGTTCCGGCGCCTGGCCACCCGTTACGAAAAACGGGCCGCAAACTTCCGGGCCATGTGGGTGATCGGTGCCATACTGCTCTGGCTATAGTTTGCAAACACACCCTAACCCTCTTCGATCCCTGTGTCGATAAGAGGTGCTGATGAATCAGCTTGCTCGGACTCACGCAGAGCACGGGGACTAACCCCTAATCCCATTGATAGCTGGTAATCGGAGCATGGTGGGGTGGAAGTAGGTTCTGTGATCACCTGGCGCGTCTTGCCCCCATCGCCAGGCAGTAGAGTGTCTTCCACTCCATTCCAGAGTATTCCAGGCCGAGGCAAACGATAGTAACTGGCCTCTGTATCACTTTTTTTGGAGGATATCTCAGCATCAGCGTCAATGGGACGTACAAAACGTCCCATTGCACCCTGCAGGTATTCCTCAGAAATCTCAACACATATCCATCGGCGTCCTATGCGTTCGCACACTTCACCGGCCACGCAACTCCCTCCGAAGGGATCGAGAACCAGGTCACCCGGGTCTGTAAGCATACGCACGAAAAACTCTGGCAGTTCCGCCGGGAAACGCGCCGGATGTGGCTCTATGCCCCGTTCACGGCAGTAGCGAAGATAGTAGCTATTGCTCTCCGTATTCGCGATGGCTATTAGGTTGGGGGGGATGGCTGCCCCATTATCGACAGCGAACTTGGTGCTGATATCATGGCCAGATGGTCTTTTCTTTGCCCGGTAACCGTTCTTGAGCAACTCTCTCATGCTCGAACTATACGGTTGCAGCACTCGTCTATTACTGGCGCGTGGCCAGGGGGATGGCGAAAGCCACCATACACAATCGATGGCATCCTTGACGCGAATTCTCCTGACAGTCACCCATTCTGCAGGGGTTGGCAGCCGCGAGGGGTTCCACCAGTAGAACTCCTGAGCCAGATGAAACCCAAATTCCTCACACAGCATGATAAGCAGCTTAAAGTGATATAGGCTTCGGGTGGGTTGGCCAGGAATCCAGGAGCCCCCAATATCGATGACCAGGCTGCCGTCTTCCCTCAGTACCCGTTTGAACGCCTTGGCAAAGGGCCTGAACCATTCCAGGTACTCATCAGCGTCAACGTTGCCGTATTCTTTCTTGCGCACGAGGCCATAGGGAGGGCTGGTCACGATCAGATCGACTGATGACTCCTTCACACAATTCTCCAATACATTGAGGGAGTCACCAAGATATATCAAGCCCGACTCTGTCTGGTGGTAGAGACGAGGGACTGACTTGTCAGCGTTCACAACATGCCTCCTATAGCTCAAGCGCCTTGAGGGTCATGGCATGTCTGGCTTCACGATTGAGGACATCGACGATCTGTGTTGGATTCTGCTCAATCCTGTGCAGATCGGATCCGTCGATCATAACGATGCACAGGTTCGAGTCCTGCATGACCTTATTGGCGTACCGCCGAGCCTCGGGGCCGATATTACCTGTGGTCACGATAACAATAACGTTGCTCTTCAAAAAGTGTGTCAGGCCGACCTCTTTCGCAACGTCATCAAGGGCTACTTGACTTGTATTCTTGCATTGTACCTGCCAGCGTGAGAATAGCAGGCGGGCCCCTTCAAAGATGACATCGACCTCGGCTCCACCTGTCGCATCGCCACGGAGGCGGGTCGCTACATAGGTCAGGTCGATGAGACGCATGAGCTTGAAGGCCAGCGCCTCCAGTGCGAGCCCGCGGCTGTGCTTATCAGGGGCCTGCAGATCCGTCAGAATATTCGTGAGTGGTTTGCGTAACAGGCAACGTAGATCTGCACCGGTCTGCTGTTCTATCTCGTTCAGTAGTGGCTCGATTACCTCTGTCCGCAGTTTGTCTGTTGGGGTCACCTGGAATGGCTTAGCGCCTCTACCTTCCTGCTTGGTGCCCCTCTCCAGCAGAATGTAACCTGCTTTTTGCAGAGGATAGAGGACTGTCTTGGGCAAGTTCTTCTCGTTGTACTTGATGCCATATGTGGCTGCAGCAAGCTTCTCAACATCATTGGACGCATATGATCCAGATCCGCCCAGATTGGCCAGCGCTCTCAAGTACATCCGCTGCTCGCGCGTCAAACGCGCCAGCGCCTCGATATCTTCAGCCGGCATACCAAGCAAGTCCCGAATTCTGGACTCGTCGACACGCCAGCCATCGCTGAATACCCGTGCCCTTTCCAACCAGAGGCGCATGGTGCTCGCATGTTTGCCGCCGCGTGGAAAGTGCACCCCGGCCTGCCCGAGCCATTCCCGCAGTGTGATCAAGTCCACCGTCAGGCCCGCCGCCTGGATATCCTGGACACACTGGATGAATGTCATTCCGTGAAGATGCAACAAAATGTAGCGTGCAAGCTCTTCATAGAGTTGATCCGCATCCTGACGGATAAGGTATAGATGTTCCCCGAACTCGGTCAGTCTGGCATCACGGTCGATAATCCCGTACGCCACCATGCTCAACTTGGTATTGTTCGCGAGCTTGGCGCGGTTGTATTCGCTGGTAGTATGGGAGTCGAAGTATCGGACCTGGATTGCCTTCTCGAACGACTTCCAGTCTCCGCCATTTGCCTTGGCCAGTTCGAGAACCTCGGCAAGGTTGATTTGGGAGGGTGAGAATTCACTACCAAAGGGCAAATCGCTATGTTGCACGGGCATTCCTTCCTGCAGAGCAGCGAGCACTAAATCAGCAGTGCCCATTGTACAACGTTAACAGAAGGGCTGCAACTGTGCTATACGCGCGCTCCATGTCCCCCACTTCTTACCCCTCGAACAGGGGCACGAAGCGGAACTGGGTTACGTCGACCAGGCCGCGGTCGGTGAGCTTGAGCGCCGGGATGACGGGCAGGGCCAGGAAGGCCAGGCTCATAAAGGGGTCATGCAGGGTGCAGCCGAGCTCTTTGGCGGCGGTGAGGAGCGCATCGAGCTGGCGGGCGACCGTCTCCAGCGGCTGGTCCGACATGAGCCCGGCGATGGGCAATGGCACCGTGGCGATGGGTTGCCCCTCGAGCACGGCGACCAGCCCCCCTTTCATGCGCACGATCTCCTGCACGGCGGCCCGCATATCGGCATCGTTGGCGCCGAGCACGATCACGTTGTGCGAGTCGTGCGCGACCGATGAGGCGATGGCGCCCCGCTGCAGGCCGAATCCACGGCAAAAGGCTGTGCTCACCCGCCCCGAGGCGAGGTGCCGCTCGACCACGGCCAGCTTGAGGATGTCGCGCTCCACATCGGCGACGGCCTGCCCATCCACAACCCTGGGCGGCAGCAGGAGTTTTTGCGTCACGATCTGCCCCGGGATGGCGCCGATCACGCGCAGGCGCTCGCCGGCTGCGGGCACACGAAAGGCGTCCTCGCCCAAGGGGGGAATGTTCACCGAGGAGCGCAGGGCGGTGGCGGCCGGGTGGATCACATCGGGCAGTACCCGGCCATCCTGCGCCACGAGCGCGCCGTTGCGGAAGACCTTTTCCGCATGCAGGTCGTGCAGGTCGGCGAATACCACCAGGTCGGCCCGGCGCCCGGGGGCGATGGCCCCCTTGTCGGCCAGGCCGAAGTACTCGGCGGCATTGAGCGTGGCCATCTGGATGGCGAGCATGGGGTCCAGCCCCCACGCAATGGCTTCGCGCACCAGGTGATCGATATGTCCCTCGCGCAGCAGGTCCGAGGGATGCCGGTCGTCGGTCACCAGCAGGCAGCGGCGGGCGTTCTGGGGCGTCACCAGAGGCAGGAGGTCGTGCAGGTTGCGTGCCGTCGAGCCCTCACGGATCATGATGTGCATGCCCAGGCGCAGCTTTTCGCGCGCCTCTTCGACCGTTGTGCACTCGTGGTCCGAGGCGACGCCGGCGGCCACATAGGCGCTCAGGTCCTTGCCCGAGAGCCCCGGCGCATGACCGTCGATGGGCTGCCCGCGGGCGGCGTCGATCTTGCCGAGCACCGCCGGGTCGCAAAAGAGCACGCCGGGGTAGTTCATCATCTCTGCCAGGCCGAGCACCCACTTGTCGGCCAACAGGGGGGCAATGTCCTCGGCGGAAAGGCTGGAGCCGGCCGTTTCCAGCGCGGTTGCCGGCACGCAGGAGGGCGCCATCACATAGACGGAGAGCGGGTTGTACTTGCTCGTCTCCAGGATGTAGCGCACCCCATCGAGGCCCAGGACGTTGGCGATTTCGTGCGGGTCGGCAATGACGGTGGTCGTGCCGCGCGGCACCACGGCGCGCCCAAATTCGGGCACCGAGACCATGCTGCTCTCGATGTGCACGTGGCCGTCGATAAAACCGGGCGCCAGGTAGCGCCCCTCCAGATCGATCTCCTGGTGGGCGCGGTACTCGCCTACCCCAGCTATATAAGAATGAGCGATGGCCACATCCGCCATGTGGACATCGCCCGCAAAGACATTCACCACCCTGGCATTCTTCAGCACCAGGTCCGCCTCGCGCTCGCCCCGGGCCACCTGGATCAGTTCCTCGCGTAGCGTCTCTGCCACTTTGGCAACCCCCTTGGCTTTTCGGCATTATATCATAGACGTAAAGTGAAAGCAATAGGGTGGCAGACAGAAACTTGATTCGTGGGGACCGATGGGATATAGTAAGTACCTGGAGAATAAGAGTGCGGGATGGTTGAGCGCTTGACTGATGTTCCCATATTGGGTACAATTGTTCCCAATATGGGAACATCTATGGATGAACTGACCATTGCTGCCGCCCTCTTTGACAAGACGCGGCGGTCCATATTGGCATTGTTGTACACACACCCTGATGAGGCCTTCCATGTCCGAGCGGTTGCCCGGGCAGCGAATGCTGGCATGGGTGCCGTGCACCGCGAGTTGCAACGTCTGGCCATAGCGGGGATCCTCCTGCGCCGTGTGGAGGGCCGGCAGGTCTATTATCAAGCCAACCGGCAGTGCCCGATCTTTGCTGATCTGCAGGGTCTGGTGATCAAGACCATGGGTGTAGCCGATGTGCTGCGAGGGAGCCTGGCCGGCTTGGCCGATCGAATCGAACTGGCTTTGCTCTATGGCTCGTTGGCGCGCGGCACGGCTGGAGCAGATAGTGATGTTGACGTCCTGATTGTGGGCACAATATCCTTTGCTGAGGCTGTCGCTGCCCTGCGCCCTGCCCAAGAAGCGCTGCGCCGAGAGGTGAACCCTTCCATCTATCCGCCGGCTGAGTTTTCCGACAAACTCGCATCCGGCAATCATTTCCTCACCACCGTCATTCGTGAACCGCACGTTTTCCTCATCGGAGGTGAGCATGAACTTGCACGACTGGCTGCGCCTTGGCTGGGTGACGGAGCACCAGACCAGCCCCCAGGAGATCAGCGATCTCCTGGCCGTGGCCACTCGAGATCTGCGTGATTGCCGTACTCCCGGCCTCAGCCCGGATTGGCGGCTGAACATTGCCTACAATGCTGCTCTCCAGATGGCGGCAGCAGCGTTGGCTGCGAGCGGATACCGGGCTGCGCGCGAAATGCACCACTATCGAGTGATACAGAGCCTGGGCCTGACCATTGCCGCCCCTTCGACTATTGTGGATCAGATGGATGGCTTTCGCCGGAAACGGAACATGGGAGGCTATGAGCGCGCTGGGCTGGTGTCGGAGCAGGAGGCTGAGGAGATGATTGCCCTGGCCGAAGGGCTAAAGTGCTCCGTGGTGTCTTGGCTGGAAGATAATCACCCCGACTTGCTCCCACAGTAGTACGCACGAGGAGCTCTCGAACTATGCTGCCTGCCCCATCGCTCTCGCCGGCGTTTGTTGATCGCCTGCGCCAGGCTGTCGCCCGCGCCGATTACACCCTCGGTGCCGAGGCCTGCAGTGCCCTCGCGGATCTCTACCTGGCGACGCTCGCTGAGCCGGAGGCGCTGCCCTCCCTGGCGCCGGAGTATGGCCGGGCCGAGCTTCTGCTCAACGTGGATGCCGCCGGGGCGCCGGCCGGGTATGGCTCGACGCTCGCCGCGCACCCGGCTCTTGGCGAGTGGCTTGTGGCTGCGCCGGAGGCGGCCGGAGTCATGCTCCCCCGCTGGCTCTGCCATCTCTCTGGCCTGCGGCATCGCACGGTACAGCTCTATATCGATCACCCCACGCTCCCGGGCCATACCCTGGTGCAGGTGCGCAGCTTTGCCAAGGTGCAGTACCCGGGCTGCTTCGACCTGCCGGTGGCCGGGCACGTGGTGGGGCTGGATGAGCCGGCGGCGGCGCTGGGCAAAGAGCTGGCAGAGGAGCTGGGGCTGGCCTACGACGATATAGAGGGGCTGGCGCGCCTGGGCGCCCACACGAACGGCGCGCCGGAAGCCAGCGGCATGATCCGTGACTGTGAGCTGAACATCCTCTATCGCTGCCGCCTGCGACCCGGGGGGCTCGCCCGCATCCATTTCGCCGATGGTGAAGCGGCGGCGTTCTGTGTCTTTGCCCTGCCCGAGCTGGAGCGGATGCTGGCCCAATGCCCGGAGCGCGTGGCCTCGGGCTTGCGGGGCTCGTTCGCCGCCTATTGTGAGGGGAAACACGCCTGATTCTTGGCTCTGACCGCATCGCTACCCTTTCTCCATTTTCCTTACAAAGAGGAATCCGATGCTCAACGCAGTACAACGTCGCAGGTGAGCGCTATGGGTATTGCTGCAAGAAGATATGGCGCCCCCTTGGTCCTGTTGCCAGCGGTGACGCTGGCCGTCTTCTTGACCGAGTTGTTGCGGCGGCACGGCTACGGCTCGCTTCGCCATCCGCTGGGTTTCGCTGCCGCCGTTCTGTTGCTGGCGGCAGCGGTCATGGCGGAGTGGCCCCTCTATGCTGCCCTGTGGGCGCGCGCTGCCCGGTTTGGCCTGGAGCAGGCCCTGCGCCTGGATGGGCTGTGTCACCTGCCGCTCCTCCTGCCGGCTGTCTATTTCGTGCCGCCGGTGGCGCAGGTGCGCAACATCGGCACCCTGCTCCTGGCGAGTGCCCTGGGCTTGATGCTCGGGCTCCGGGCTTCGGCGGCGATCTACCCCTATCGCGGACGGCTGGGCGCCTGTTTTTCCAGGCGCCTGACGACCCTGGGGCCGATCCTGGCCGTGGCGCTGCTGTTGCGTGTGAGCCTGATCGCCGCCAACCGCTTTTACGTGGATGAGGCGCTCTACAGCCACTGGGGTCTACTCATTGCCTCGGGGCGAGACCTCTTCCTGCGCAGCGAATTGGTCGACAAGCCCCCCGTGTTCTTCTACATCCTGGCGCTTTTCTTCAAGCTCTTTGGCCCCGGCGAGGCCGTCGCGCGCCTGCCCAATATCATCGCCAGCCTCGCGGGCATCGCCATCGTCTACGAGATGGCCCTCGATCTCTTCAACCGGCGGACGGCGACCCTGGCGGCGCTGTTCCTGGCCCTCTCTCCGTACGATATCCAGTTTGCCCCGACCGTCTTTGTGGACCCGCTGATGACGGCGCTGGCCTTGGGCGCCTGCCTGCTGGCGCTGCGGGGCCGTTACTCGTGGTCTGGGCTGGCTTTGGGGTTGGCCATAATGACCAAGCCGCAGGGGGCTGTTTTCCTGCCGCTCACCCTTCTCTTCGCCGGCGAGTCGCTCCGCCGGGAGCGCTGGCGGCGTAAGCTGCTGCCGGCGGTGCTGGGGTTCGCCGGCGGGCTCGGGGCGGTGATCGGCGCCGACCTGGTCTGGGACCTCGTGATCCGCCGCGGCAGCACGACCTGGATGCGGGCAGGCGTCGTCCACTATGGCGGCATGGGGCTGGCGTCACCGGCCAGGTTTTTGCCGCGCCTGCAGGGATGGCTGGCGCTGGCGCAGTATTTCACCGGCTCGCCCGTGCTGAATGGGCTGCTCCTGCTGGGCGTGCCCTGCCTGCTGGCTTGTGCACTGTGGCGGCGCCTGCGGCCGGGTTGGGCGGCCGACTGGGCGCTGGCCCTTTTTGGCGTATTCTTCCTGGCTGTACATACGGTGCTCGGGCTGCAGGTCTGGGATCGCTACATCCTGAGCCTGGCGCCCATCGTGGCCATTTTGCTGGCGCGGGTGGTGCTCTTGC
>DAOTVS010000255.1:0-9740 GCA_034436375.1 Anaerolineae bacterium
ATACCTTCTGGAGCGACGAGGCCGCCTACTCGCCGCCGGAGCTGCCGTGGCTGCGCGGCGGCGACGACGAGTACAACGCCTATGTCGTGCCGCGTATCCTCGAGGCGATCCGCCAGGCGCACGAGGCGCTCGAGCCCGCCCTCGTCGGCGCGGCCAGCGGCATCGAGGGCCGCGTGGCCTTTAACCGCCGCTTTGTCATGCGCGACGGCACCGTCAAGACGCACCCGGCCGCCGGCGACCCGCGCATCCGCTACGCCGAAGGCCCCATCGACCCCGAGCTCGGCATCGTCTGCTTCACCACCGAGTCGCTGCGCATCCCGACCATGCTCCTGCACTACACCTGCCACCCCACCCATGGCTACCCGGAGCGCTACATCTCCGCCGGCTGGCCAGGCGTCTGGTGCGATGCCATGAAGGAGGCCTATGGCCGGCAGTGCGTTCCCCTGGTGATCAACGGCTTTTGCGGCAATATCCATCACGCCAATCACCTCGACCCCAGCTATGTCGATGACTATCGCCGCATGGGCCGGCTCCTGGCGGAAAGCTCGCACCCGGTGCTCAAAAAGATCACCTACCAGCGCGAGGTCGTGCTCGACTGGCAGACGAAGCGCATCAGCATTCCCATCCGTAAGCTGGACCCTGAGCGGGTGCGGGCGGCGGAGCAGCTCCTGGCCCAACACCCCGTGCCCATGTGGCTCAATGAGGCCCACACCTCGGTGCACTGGGATTGGGTCTATGCCGTAGCGACGCTCGACCTGGCCGAGCGCCGCCGGCGGAACCCTCTGTACGACTATGAGATCCAGGCCTTCCGCATCGGCGACATTGCCCTTGTCGGCGCGCCCGGCGAGCCCTTTGTAGAGGGGCAGCTGCGCATCAAGGTGGAATCACCCACCTACCCCACCTATGTGGCGCACCATTGCAACGATTACGGCGGCTACATCCCCACCACCGAGGCGCTGAAGCGCGGCGGGTACGAGACGCAGACCGCGAACTGGTCGATGCTGGCCCCCGAGGCGCTGGACATGATCGCCGATACCGCCGTCCAGATGCTCAAAAGCATGTTCTGAAAGCGCCGGCTCCGAACAGCCGCATATGCTTCGCAATGGCAACCTTACGCACCACGCATTACGGATTACGGTTCGCGTCCTGTTTGTGGCCTGTTCATGGCAATAAAGCCATCGCCACGAATGGCCGGCAATGCTATAATGGTAGAAGCACTATTTGCCCAGGAGGTGAAGATGGAACTGCCCAAGATCAAAGCCGGGTTCGTCGGTTTTGGTGAGATCAACAGCCCTCGCGATCTGATCGAGCGCAAATGCCGCGCCGCCCGTGACGAACTGCTCAAGCGCGGGCTGGAGCTGGTCTACACCGAGCCGGTGGCCGATGACCCCGCAGGCGCCCAGGCGCAGCGCGCCATCGAAGAACTCTCGCGCGAGCCGTTCGACGTCCTGATCGTCTGCCTGGCCGGCTGGATCCCCTCGCAGACGGTGATCAATGTCATCGCGCCCTTTGCTCACAAGCCGATGGCCCTGTGGGGGCTCACCGGCCATGTGGAGGGCGGCCGCCTGGTCACCACCGCCGATCAGGCCGGCACCTCGGCCCTGCGCGACCCCATGGACGCCCTGGGCTTCCGGTTCGAGTACTTTTACGACAGCCCCGACGGCCCAGTGAGCGCCGCCGATAAGGTGGCCCGCTTTGCCCGCGTGGCCACGGCCGCCCAACAGCTCAAGGGGGCGCGCATCGGCAACATGGGCTACCGCGACATGCACCTCTACGGCACCCTGGTCGACGGCGTCTCGCTGCGCCGGGTGGTGGGGCCCGAGGTCGAATCCTTCGACACCCTCGAGATCGTGCAAAGGATGGAAGGCATCTCCCCCGCCGCCGTGAGTGCGCTCCTCGCCGACTTGCGCCGCGAGTGGACCTTCACCGGCCCGGTAGACGATACGACCCTGGAGAAGAGCGCACGCATGTTCCTGGCCCTGCAGGATAAGATCGCCGAGCGCGGCTACCAGGCCATCTCGCTGGTCGATGTGGACGGGGTCAAGAAGCTGCTCCAGTTCCCGCCCGCCATGGTGCTCATGCTCCTGGCCGACAAGGGCGGCGTGGCCTCCATCCCCGAAAACGACGGCCCGGGCGCCGTGACTCAGCTCATGGTGCGCTACCTGACGGGCCAGGTGGGCGCCTATTTCGAGTTTTACGAGTTCATGACCGACCGCGTGCTCCTGGGCGTGCCCGATTACGTGCCCAGCGAGGTCGTGGCGGGCCCGGTCACCGTCAGCCCCTGCCGCTTTGGCGGTTTTTCCGGCGGCGTGCTGAACGTCTCCAGGGTCAAGACGGGGCAGGTGACGATCTGCCGGCTCGCCGGCCGCGGCGACCGCTACCGCCTGCACATCGCTACTGGCGAAGCAGTCAGCCCGCGGCCCTGGGAAGAAGCGGGTTGGGCGCCGCCCGCGCCGCAGCTCCCCTCTATCGAGGTCATCCTCGATACACCGGTGGAGACCTTCGCCCAGCAGGTGCTCGGCCAGCACTATATCGTGGCCTATGGCGATTGCCGGCGGGAGCTGGAGAGCCTGTGCAGGCTGTTGGGAATCGACGTTATTTAGAAGGCTGTCAGCAGATTTGGCCACGAATTACACGGATTGCGGGCTGCCATGGCGGCAACCAAGCCGTGCAATCCGTGCCAGAAATCCGTTGACAGCGCCCCCTACAGGAGGATATCATGGTAGCCACATGGGTCCCCTTTAACCTGGCCTGGGACGATCACGTCCCCCTCGACATCTCCTTCGTCTTTGAGAAAGAGCGGCCTGCGGGCAAGCACGGTTTCCTGGGCGTCCAGGGCGGCCGCATGGTCTTTGCCGACGGCACCGAAGCCCGCTTCTGGGGCACCTGCTTCAACTCGGGCGCCAATTTTCCCCCGCACGAGTACTCTGAGATGGTCGCCCGGCGCCTGGCCAAGTTCGGCATGAACATGATGCGCACCCATCAGATGGACGCCGAGTGGGCCACGCCCAACATCTTCCAGTTCAACCGGGCCAGGCCCAAGGATAACACCCGCACCTTTGACCCCGAGAGCATGGACCGGCTGGACTATTTGCTCTACTGCCTGAAAGAGGAGGGCATCTACACCTACCTGGACATGCTCACCTACCGCCAGTTCCGCCCCGGTGACGAGGTCGACGCAGTCGATCAGCTCCCCCAGGCTGCCAAGCCCTATACCTATTTTGACCCACGGCTGATCGAGCTGCAAAAAGAGTTCAACCGTGATCTGTGGACCCACATCAACCCCTACACCAGGCTGGCCTACAAAGACGACCCGGCCATCGCCCTCAGCGAGATCAAGAACGAGAGCGACATGTTCGCCCAACCCCCGGTGCTCGAGCCCTATCGCAGCCGTCTGGAGGCGATGTATCGCAACTGGGCCGAGGAGCACAACCTCGCGGTCGCCGCCGGCAAGGTGGATTTCGCCCACCCCGACGCCCAGTGCGCGCAGTTCCTGGTTGCGGTGATGAGCAAGTACTACCAGGATATGATCGCCTACCTGCGCTCCATCGGCGTCCGGGTGCCCATCAACGGCACCAACTGGTCCATCAACCTGGGCGTGCTGGCCGCCAACCTGGCTACCGATTTCACCGACTCGCACACCTACTGGAATTTCCCGCTCTGGGAATCCTCCGGCACCAATACCACGCCCATGGTCAGTGTGCCCGCCAACACCTTTGCCGGGCTCTCCATGGAGCGCGTGCTCGACAAGCCCTTCTTCGTCTCCGAATGGGACCACGCCTGGCCCGACGAGTGGCGCGCCGAGAGCCCCCTGGCCTATGCCGCCGTCGGCGCCCTGCAGGGCTGGAGCGGGTTCACCATCCACACCTACCGCTACTCCACCTGGAAGCCGGTCGATCGTTTGGGCGGCGGCGGCTCGACGATCAACAGCATCACCTACCGCAATCATTTTGACTGCTACAACGACCCGGCCAAGATCGGCCTTTTCCCCCAGGCCGCGCTCATTCTGCGCCGAGGCGATGTGCGCCCGGCGGAGAAGAGTGTCGCCATCCGGGTGGCCGGCGAGCCTGGCTGGCAGCTCACGCGCAGCAACGCCATCCCGGCCCTCACCCTGCTGCCCGAGGTGCACCGCTGCGGTATGGCCCTCCCCAGCGAGAGCGTCGAGGCCGACGAGACCGTCCCCGCCGATCAGGCCAGCGTCGACCCGGCCGCCGGTGAGGTGACCTCCGACACGGGCGAGCTCTACCGCAGCTGGCAGAAGCGCTACGGCTGGATCGACACCCCCCGCACCAAGGCAGCCTATGGCTTCCTGGGCGCGGCGGGCGCCATCGCCCTGCGGGGCCTGGAGTTGGAGGTCAAGACCGATTTCGCCACCATCGCCCTCAGCTCCCTCACCGATGACCCCATCGAGCAATCCGACACGCTCCTGCTGACAGCAGTCGGCCGCAGCGACAACACCGGCGCCCAGTACGACCCCGAGCACAAACACCAGCTCGACTTTGGCCGGCCGCCCATCTTGATCGAAGCCATCGAGGCCAAGGTCCGGGTCAAGACCGCACGCCCCAACCTCAAGGTGTGGGTCATCAGTGAGCACGGCGAGGCCGTCACCAAGCTGCCGGTGGAATACAAGGATGGGGTCCTCAGTTTCGAAATCGGCCCCCAGCCCGCGTGGAACCCGTCGACCATGTACTATCTCATCAAGATCTAGTGTGTAATCCGTAATGCGTGATCAGCAAGCCCATTAACGCGCGGAGAGCAGTTGGCTCTGCGCCTGGCCTGGGCAAAGGGAAGGGGGAAGCTATTGGCGGCGCCAATAGCTTCCCCCATAACAGGGCACACCCACCACTCCCCATCATTCTTCGGCGCCGTTACCGGGTCTCCCAGGGCAAATAGACCTGCTGCGGCTCGCCATCCGTAGCTGGGAACACCAGCAGAGTGATGGAATACGCCGGCAGAGAGAGCGCCATCCGCCCCCCGCTCAGCGTCTGGTCGGGCAGATGCACGATGCGGTCCAGGTGATCGCGGCCATACTGGTACACCTGGGCTGTGGCACTTGTGGTCGAACTGATGGTCAAGGGC
This sequence comes from Anaerolineae bacterium, assembly GCA_034436375.1. Classification (GTDB taxonomy): domain Bacteria; phylum Chloroflexota; class Anaerolineae; order SpSt-313; family SpSt-313; genus DAOTVS01. The sequence continues at coordinate 5,080 of DAOTVS010000255.1, forward strand.
GCGGCCACCGCGTTGGTGGTCTTGTTGATGACCATTACGGTCAGGGCCCCGTCACTGCTGCGCTGGGCGGCATAGACCGCCACCCGGTCGGGGTCGGCGCTGGCGGCCTGCACACTCACGTCGCCAAAGGCGCTCCCCTGGCCGTCATAGTTGCGGTACATGCGAAAGGCATAGGCGCCGGGCTGGTCGGCGGTGGGAGGCCCCCAGAGCGTGGCAAGGTCCAGCCCTTCCCGCCCGAAAATGCCGAGCACGTCGGCCTCGGCCAGCGCTCCGCTGATGTGGCCCATCGCGCCCCAGCTATATTCGCTGATGGCGAGCCTGGTGCCGGGGTAGTTCTCGTCCACCCACGCGCGCAGGCGCGGAATCAGGTCCACTGGCTCCCCGATCCAGCTCTCGTCTACGTAATTCGGGTCCCACAGGGCCCGCGTCGAGCGCAGCCGGCGCGCCTGCACACCGGCATCGCCGGCTTGATCCGAGTAAACGCCTTCCGCCTGCGGGTAAAAATGCACATCCAGATAGTCGAGGATGCGCGTGCCCGTCTGCTCCTCATAGGCGCGCATCTGCTGCAAGTACCATTCGAGGAATGGCGTATCGCCGTGCTTGCGGCGGTCGGGGCGGAGGTCCCACCACTGGCCACCTGCCGCGACATCGAGCGCCGAGTATTGATAGGCCACCCAGCCCCAGACGGCCGGCCCCAGGGTCTTGGCGCCCGGGTCTACCGCTTTGATCGCGGAGGCATAGGCGATCGTCCGCTCTCTGATCTCGTCATAGCTGGTGGGCTGCGGATGGACATCCCGGTGGGTGCTGTTCCACAGCATGGGCTCGTTATCCAGATTGTAGAACAGCACGCCGCCATTCGCCGCCAGGCCATACTTGCCGGTCAGATGGCGGATCCAATCCTGCACAAAGGCAGGGGTGATCGGCATGCTGGTGTCGTGCGGGTCATTGCCGGTGATCACGGTTCCGTCGGCGCGCACGCCATTGCCACAGTCGCTATCCCACGGGTCCACACTCTGCTGGGCGCCGTACACGCTGACGCGGAACCCGCAGTCATAGGGGTGGCCCGACGGCCGCCTCTTGGGCGTCCACCCGATGAGCGGCACGGTGAGCAGGGTACGGGTATTGGTGCGGCGATCCTGCTCCACAAAGCGGTCCGCTGATGACCCGTCAGGCAATTGAGATGGGTCAGGGTTATCCGCCGGGATGTTCTCGAAATACCAGTCGCTGCCCGTATTGTAGGTGTCGTTCTGCCAGTTGTAGAGGGTCGTCGCGTTGCCGCCCCAACGCCGCACCGGCAGCTTCAGCTCGGCGGCGAGGGCTTCATCCGCATAGTTCATGCCGTAGATATCGGGGCTGATCGGATGCCGGCCGAGGGCCGCATCCACGCTCAAAGCTGGGCCATCGACAGAGGCCGAGGGCGGCGCAGGCGTGCCGCTGGCGATGAACGCGATATCATCCACGTAGAACGTGGGTTGAGCGCCGCCCGTGGGGTTCCACCAGACCAGCCCGGAGACGCTCGCTGGCTGGCCCAGATCCTGTAGCGGCACATTCACCTGCAGCCAGGTGTTGGCCGGCAAGGTAATGGCCTGCGTGGCCCACGCATATTGGCCGCGCACCTGCATCTGGATCGTCTGCCCGCCGCTCGCACCCCCGTGGATCCAAAAGCGCAAGGTATCATAGCCGCTCAGGTCAAGGGCGCCGTTGTTTACCAGCTGCAGCCCGCCCCATCCACTGGGGGCGTAGGAGACGGCGATGGAGGCCGCGCCGCTATGCACCGGTGTGGTGTTGGATAGATTGGTAGCCGTGTTCCACGACCAGTCGTTCCATCCGGCAGCCAGCGCATCGCCATACACGATCTGCTCAGCCGGGACCTCTGGGCTGGGAAAGGTAGTCTTGGTCGGCTGCAGGGCCCGTGGCGAGGGACCGCCCGCGCAACTCACCCACAAGATCGGCAACGAAAAGGCAACAATGGAGAGTAATCTGAGAATCCGCCTGGCGTCCATGGCGGTTGCCTCCCTTTCAGCGGGCCGGCAAACCCTCGCTCCGCAGATTGACGGCTTCGGCCCCAAAGAGTATAATAGCGCCCATTAAAGGAGGTTGGCGGTGAAGAGCAGCGCTTCATCCTTGAGTCGCGCCCTCGAGCTCATCCCCTCCGGCGTTGCCCTGGGGCCGGTGACCTCTGCACAGCAGCCGTTCAGCTATGGGTACTATTATTATTACGCTGGGCAAGCCAGCCGGCTGCGACGCGCGACCCGGCCAGCGTAGGCCGTAGAAATCAGTCAATAGAGCGTGGAGCAGCAAGCTCCACGCTTTTTGTTTATCGCCGCTCCGGAGGAAACCATGACCACTGGCTCGACCGCTTGCCGCGGGGTACGCGGCGCAACGACGGTAGAGCGCAACGACGCACAAGAGATCCTTTCAGCCACTCGCGAGCTGCTGGCGGCGTTGGTCCAGGCCAACGGCATCGACCCGGCCGACCTGGCGAGCGCCATCTTTACCGTCACGCCCGACCTCGATGCCGCCTTTCCAGCCCGCGCCGCCCGCGAGCTAGGCTGGATCGATGCCGCCCTGCTGGATATGCAGCAGGCGCCGGTGCCCGGGGCGCTCCCCCGCTGCATTCGTGTGCTGCTGCACTGGAATACGGATCGGCCCGCCCGCGAGATCGTACACGTCTACCTGCGCGGCGCACGCGTGTTGCGGCCCGATCGAGTGAGGGACTGAAGGAGGAGGAGAAGATGATCATCATCCTGAAGCCGGGGGCCTCGACGCAGGAAGCAGCCGACGTCGTAGCCAAGGTCGAAGAGATGGGCTTCCGCGCCCACCTGTCGCAGGGCGAAGAGCGCACGATCATTGGTGTCATCGGCGACGAGCGGCGGGTGGACCCGGCCGCCTTTGAGCTGCTGCCCTGCGTGGACCACTGCGTGCCGATCCTGCGGCCGTTCAAGCTGGCCAGCCGTGATCTGCGGCCCGAGAACACTGTGATCCGCCTCAACGGGGTGCGCATCGGCGGCGAGGAGGTGGTCATCATGGCCGGCCCCTGCGCCGTGGAGGACCGTACGCAGATCCTGGAGACGGCCCAGGCGGTGAAGGAGGCCGGCGGCAAGGTGCTGCGGGGCGGCGCCTACAAGCCCCGCACCTCGCCCTATGCCTTTCAGGGGCTGGGGGTAGAGGGGCTGGAGCTTTTGGCCGAGGCGCGTGAGGCGACCGGCCTGCCCATCGTCACCGAAGTCATCGCCCCCAACGATGTGCCCCTCGTGGCCGAGTATGCCGATATCCTGCAGGTCGGCGCCCGGCAGATGCAGAACTTTTCCCTGCTCCACGCCGTGGGCGAATCGGGCAGGCCGGTGCTTCTGAAGCGGGGCATCATGTCCACTATGGAAGAGCTCCTCATGTCGGCCGAGTATATCCTCACCCATGGCAACTATCGCGTCATGCTCTGCGAGCGTGGCATCCGCACCTTCGAGACCTACACCCGCAACACCCTTGACATCAACGCCGTCCCCATGCTGAAAGAGCTGACCCATCTGCCAGTGATCGTGGACCCCAGCCATGGCACGGGACAGTGGAAACTGGTGCCTGCGGCGGCCCGCGCGGCCATCGCAGCGGGGGCCGATGGCCTGATCATCGAGGTGCACCCTCACCCCGAGGCGGCCCTCTCCGATGGGATGCAGTCGCTCAAGCCCGAGACCTTCCAACGGCTGGTTGAGGAAGCGCGGCGAATTGCGGAAGCTGTGGGGAGGAAGCTATGAGCCAGTCGCAAGCTCTACCCCTCCGCTGCACAAACCTGGCCGAGGCGCGGGTGGCGGTCGTGGGCCTGGGCCTGATGGGCGGCTCACTGGCCCTGGCGCTCAAGGCACGCGGCGCCTGCCGCGAGGTGATCGGCATCCCCCGGCGCGAGGAGACGCTGGCGCAGGCCATCGAGCGAGGCATCGTGGACCGTGGCGCCACGGACTTGGCCGCGGGTGTGGCTGAGGCCGATATTGTCGTGCTGGCCATGCCGGTGCGCACGATCCTGCGCAGCCTGCCCCAGATCGGCGAGGTCCTCAAGCCGGGGAGCCTGCTGATTGACCTGGGCTCGACCAAGGGCAAAATCGCCCATGCCATGAGCGCTCTGCCCGAGGGGATATATGTCTGCCCTGCGCACCCCATGTGCGGCAAGGAGACGGCCGGCCTGGAAGCGGCCGACGGAGACCTCTATATCGACAAGAACTTTATTGTCTCCCCCCTGCCCCGCACAACCCCACCCGCCCTTGCCCTGACGGAACAACTGATCCGGGCGGTCGGTGCGCGGCCGCGGCGCATGGACCCGCGCCGCCACGATCGCCTGGTAGCAGTCGGCAGCCACCTGCCCTACCTGTTGGCGCTGGCCCTGGTGGGCACGGCAGAGGAAATGGCCAACGAAGACACGTTGCTCTGGGACCTGGTAGCCAGCGGCTTTCGCGATACCTCGCGTCTGGCGGCCAGTGATGTGCGCATGATGCTCGATGTGCTGATGACCAACGGCCCCGCCATCGCCGACGCCATCGACCGCTTCCGCGAGCGCCTGGATGTCCTCGACCACCTGCTGCGCGCCGGCGACGAGGCGGCCCTGCAGCGCACCCTGGAGGCGGCGGCCATTCGGCGTAGCTCCGCCTTTCGCAGTCCGACGCCGGCTCACAATC
>DAOTVS010000256.1:0-15267 GCA_034436375.1 Anaerolineae bacterium
ACCCTCTATGGGGGATTTGGGGTCTGGCATCGCCGCTGCCGCCCGCAGGCGGCAGCGGCGATGCCAGACCCCAAATCCCCCATAGAGGGTTCACGCCGGGTGCAGGCAACGCCTCAAACCCGGCAACAGACTATGGGCCGCTGCCCAACAAGGAGTCTTGCCATGTGTGATACCCTGGTTGCCACTCCCTCCGCTACAGCGGATGGCGTCATGCTCCTGGCCAAGAACTCGGACCGGGACCCCAATGAGGCGCAGGCACTGACCTATGTGCCGCACAGGCGGCATGCGCCGGGCAGCACAGTCCGCTGCACCTATATCGAGGTGCCGCAGGTCGCCGAGACCTATGAGGTTGTGCTCTCGCGGCCCTATTGGCTGTGGGGCGCGGAGATGGGCGCCAATGAGTACGGCGTGGCCATCGGCAACGAGGCCGTCTGGACGCGCGAGCCGTTGGAAAAGGGCCCGGGGCTCATCGGCATGGACCTGCTCCGCCTGGGCCTGGAGCGGGCGAGCACGTCCCGGCAGGCGCTCGATGTGATCACGGCGCTCATCGCCATCCATGGCCAGGGAGGCAACTGCAGTGCGCGCGGCGAGAGCTACTATCACAACTCGTTCATCATCGCCGATCCCAAGGAAGCCTGGGTGCTCGAGACGGCCGGACGCTACTGGGTGGCGGAGCGAGTGCAGGAAGGCAGCGTGCGCACCATCTCCAACCTGCTCACCATCGGCGAGCACTGGGACCTGGCGTCGCCGGGGCTGGCGGAGCATGCCGTTGCGCAGGGGTGGCACCGGGCGGGCGAGCCCTTCCATTTCGCCCGCTGCTATGCTGACCCGTCCGTCAGCATCGAGGGCGGGCAGCGGCGACACGAGTGCTCGACCGGGTTCCTGCAGGCAGCTCAGGGGCAGGCGACGGTGCAGACCATGATGGCCGCCCTGCGCCATCATGGGTCCGAGCCGGATTGGTACCCGGGCGAGGGGATGAGCGGTGATACCCTCTGCATGCACGCCTGCCGGGGGGCGCAGCGGGGGGGCCAGTCGACGGGCTCCCTGGTGGCGCGCCTGGCGCCCGATCTGCCAGCCTATTGGCTCACCGGCACCAGCGGCCCCTGCACTGGCCTCTTCAAGCCGGTGTACCTGGGCGGCGCCGGCTTGCCCGACCTGGGCCCCGAGCCCGACAGCCGCTATGACCCGGCTACACTCTGGTGGGCGCACGAGCGGCTGCAGCGGGCGATAGCCGGCGATTACCGAGCGCGGCTGGGCGCCTACCGGGATGAGCGCGACGAGCTTGAGGCTGCCTTCCTGGCCGAGGCCGGCGTTGTCGAGGCGCGCTGCCGGAGCCTGAGCGGCGAGGCGCGGGCGCAGGAACTGCGCGCCCTCTCCGCTTCCTGCTTCGGGCGGGCGCAGGAGGCCACAGCCCGCTGGCTGGAGCGGGTGGAGCGGATGTCCAGGTCCGGCTCAACGGGTCTCTTTTCGCCGGCCTGGGATGAGTGCAACCGAGAGGTGGGGATGGCATGACCATGCAAGCCAAGAGCGAGATTTTGTGATACCTCCCTATGGATCCCATGACGGCGACAGGGCAGTGATCAGTAACATTTGAGGCAGCGCGTATGCTTGCCAAGTTGTAGCACTCGCAGTACAATACAACATGGCGGTTTTCCGTTCCGCTATCCCTGAGGAGGCGCCATGGGGGCTGCTGCCGTCGTTGCATTCACATTCACGGCCCTGATCTGGTGTGGGGTTCTGGTCCTGGCTACCCAGGCCCTCCTGCGCCGCCGAGAGCCGTCTCTGGAGCCCAACCAGCGCCGCAATGTGGGCTATGCCCTGTTTGGGTTGCTCGTTGTGCTGCTCTACGGCGCCCTGGCCTATGCAACCCCCTTCCTGGCCGGCCCTCTGGGGGTTGCCCTGGGCCTGGCCGGGGGCCTTCTTTACGCCGGAACGGTGCTCATCTTCCCTGGGCTGGGTGACGCCCTGGGGCTCTGGGTAGAGCGCACAGGGTTGCGCTCTCAATACAAAGCCCAGCGCCTGATAGAGGAAGTGAAGGAAGCGGCGCCCGGCCTGCTCGATCTTGAGCCCCTGGCGACCATGATCCTCGAGCGCACGGTGCAAACCCTCGAGATCCGCTGGGGCGTTTTCGCTCTGTGGGACCGCACCGTGCAGGAACTGCACGTCATCGCAGCCCAGGGCCTCGACGAGGCGGGGCGCGCTCACTGGCCGGCCGACCATCCCCTCACCCGTTGGCTGCTGGCGGGGCAGAAGGAAAAGCGCAGCGAGGCACTCCCCGATACCCAACCCGCAAACTATGATGGCGCGCTGGATACAGCCTGTATTGTGCCCATTCGCCTGCGCGAGGAGCCGGTAGGGGTCTTTCTCTATGGCCCGCACACCGGTGGCGAGCCCCTGAGCGCCACCGAGCGCAACCTCCTGAATCTCTTGGGCCGGCAGACGACGGCTGCGGTGGCCAATGCCAGCCTGTTCAACCAGGTTGCGCGCGCCCGCCGTGAGTGGCTACAGACCTTTGATGCCCTCTCCGACGGTATCTTTCTCCATGACCGGCAGGGGCGCATCTTGCGCGCCAACCGGGCCCTGGCCCGCCTGGTGGATCGCCCCTTTGACCACATCATCTCTCGCCCCTGGTTCGAGCTGATCCCTGCCGGCCCGGAGCCGCGCCTGGCCTGCTATGCCAAGGGCGCATCTGAGTATGACCTGGGCTACGAAGGCAACCGTACCCTGCACATCACCCTCTCCTCGCTGGAAGGCGACGAGTTTTGTGTGCACGTGGTGCGCGATGTGACCGAGGAGCGCGCCATGCAGCTGCAATTGGCCCAGGCGGAAAAACTGGCCGCCATCGGGCAGATGCTCTCCGGCGTAGCCCACGAGCTGAACAATCCCCTCACCACCATCATCGGTTTTTCCGAGTTGCTGCAGGAATCCGATGTCAGCGCTCAGACTCGGACCGACCTGGAGCGCATCTGCCGGCAGGCCAAGCGCTGCTCTCGCATCGTGCAGAGCTTACTCACCTTTGCCCGCCAGAGCCGCATCCAGATGGCCGAGGTCGACATCAATGCTCTGCTGGAACAGACCCTGGAGTTCATGCAACCGCAGCTCGAAAGCCATCACATCACGGTCGAGCTGGACCTGGCGCCCGATCTGCCCCATACCCTGGCCGATTCCGGCCAGTTGCAGCAGCTCTTCCTGAACCTGTGCACCAACGCCCTGCAGGCCATGAGTGGCGCTCACGGGCAGGGCGCCCTGCAGATCAGCAGCCGGGCTACGCCGGCGGTGATCCGGGTGAGCGTGCGCGATGATGGGCCAGGCATTCCACCCGAGCTAAGAAATCGCATTTTCGATCCCTTTTTCACCACCAAGGGCGTGGGCGAAGGGACCGGATTGGGTCTCTCCATCTGTTACGGCATTGTGCGCGAGCATGGCGGCAAGATCTGGGTGGAGAGTGAGCCGGGCCAGGGAGCGACTTTTTACGTGGAGCTGCCTTTGCGCCATGCCAGCGCTTCGCCCACACCCGAGCCCACGGTAGCGGCGGCCAAGCGCGGGCGCTGCATCCTGCTGGTCGAAGATGAAGAGCCCATTGTGGCCCTCATGACGCGCGTGCTGGAGCCCGCCGGCCACCGCATTCTCACGGCCAGCGATGGTGAGCAAGGGCTCCTGGCTATCGCCGACGCCATCGCGCGCGGCCACATGCCCGATCTGATCGTGGCCGACCTCAAGATGCCCCACCTCGATGGCCCCGGCTTTTACGATCGCGTGCGGCAAGCCTTCCCCCAGCTTGCGCACCGCTTTCTCTTCATTACCGGCGACGCGGTGGGCGTTGAGAGCCAAAGCTTCCTGGCAGCTACCGGCCTTCCACACCTGGGCAAACCCTTTGGCGTGCAGGAGATTGGCCAGGCGATCGCACGGGCCCTGGCGAAGCAAGATTAGGAGGCGGCTGTCAAGGGATTTGGGCACGGATTGCACGGATTGCTTGCGTGCCATGGCGGTTTCAGGCTCCGAGCGTAAGCGCCTTGCCCATACGGGCGGAGAGCACAAGCACAGAACCAATCCGTGTAATCCGTGCCGGTAATCCGTTGACAGCGCTCCTACCCCTCGTTCAGGTACACAACTTGCTCCGCCCTGGCCAGCATGCGATGGAGGGCCGTATGAACCGTCTCGGCTTTGCGGTCAAAGTGCTCGGCCGGTCGGATCTCAAATCCCACGATACGCGGCGCTGGCAGTCGGCGCCGCACCTCTCGGTGAGCCTGGGTTACCTGCGCCAGGTGCTGGCCTATCTGGGGCAGATGCATATCCGTATGTACCGCTTTTCGTCCGATCTGGCGCCTTACCTGACACACCCGGACCTGCCCCAGTTCCACCGCCAGTTGGACGAGTGTGAGGGCGAGTTGGCCGCGGCAGGCGCGCTGGCGCGGACATTGGATGTGCGCCTCTCGGTGCACCCGGGGCAGTTTGTCGTCCTCAACTCGCTGCAAGAGCATGTGGCTGCCAATTCAGCGGCGGATGTGATCGCCTTCGCCCATATGCTGGACCTGATGGGCCTTGGCCCAGAGGGCGTGATGGTGCTGCACGGAGGGTCGGGTACTGAGGGGAAAGAGGCCGCCATCGAGCGCCTGGTGCGCGCCTTTAGCGCCCTGCCCGAAGAGACACGGCGGCGAGTGGTGCTGGAGAATGACGAGACCGTTTTCACCGTGCCCGACCTGCTGCAAGTGCATGAGGCCACCGGCGTGCGGCTGATCTTTGATCTGCTGCACTTTCAGAACAACAACCCAGAGGGGCTCGGGGCCCTAGAGGCGCTGCGAGCAACGCTCGCCACCTGGCCGGCGGAGCAGACGCCCAAGATCCACCTCTCCACGCCGCGCACCGCCATGGACACGCAGGAAAAAAAGGGCCAGGCCCCCACCATCACCGCGCCGGATTGGAAGCGCCACAGCGACTACATGGATCCCTTTGCCACCCAGGAATTCCTGCGCGCTGTGCTCGTGGCGGGCTTGCGCCCCTTTGACATCATGCTCGAGGCCAAGGGCAAGGATGTGGCCCTGCTGCAGCTGCGCAAGGATTTCACCCGCTTTGCGCCGGAGCTATCCCAAGTGTGGGATTAGGAACTGCTGCGCCCCTTGGCGAAAGCGCCAATCTGTGGTATTCTTATGGCCCGGGCCATTGGCCCGGTTGCTTTTTTCCTGGCGGAAGCAGACGGGCCGGGCGTGCAACACACCCGGCCCGCTGTATGCCTGGGAGCTATGCTGAATATGGGTGGCAGGGTCGAATCCGACCCTGCGCCTGGGGCGCCGGCTGGCTGTGGGAGGTGCGCCTCCCCAATGGCGTGTGTGGCCGCCCGGCAAGATGAACCTTTGCCCTATAGTGAAGCACTGCTAAAAGCCGAGTGCAGCGCGCAGGAAGACCATGGCCGCCGGAATGGAAGGCACGAGGCCCGTCGGCCCCGTCTGCTGAGACGTGCCGCCCCCCAGCATCTTGGGCAGCCCACAGAAATTGGCCACCATGAGGATGAACATGACGGCGACCAGAATGTACATCCATTGTTGTGAGCTGAGCTTGGGCTTTTTCTTGGGTTGGGGCTTGGGCAACGGCTTGTCGCAGCGCCAACAGGTGGTGCGGTCCTCTGGATTATAAGTCTTGCAGTAGGGGCAATCCATAAATGCGCTCCTTTCCCTGGGAAGAGCGGCCAGTTTGTTTTAATTATAGCACAAGCTATGAGCTGATGCTAAAATCGGACGGGGGTTCGCCAATAGAGGGGTGCCCTATGGCCAACAATGCGTCCAAAACGAACGTGACCCGCCTCCTTGCCCAGCGCAAGATCGCTTTCGAGGCGCTCACGTACCCGGATACACTTCATTCGGCGGAAGAGGTGGCGGAAGTCCTGCACAAGCCATTGCACCAGGTATTCAAGACACTGGTGGTGCTGCGGGAAAAGGGCAAGCCGCTGCTCGTGGTGGCGCCCGGTGGCAAGCAGCTCGACCTGCGCCGTCTGGCCGCCGCCATCGGCGAGAAGAAATTGCGTATGGCCACCCAGCGCGAAGCCGAAGAGCTGACAGGGCTCCTGGTAGGCGGCATCTCGGCCCTGGCGCTCCTGCACAAGGGATTCGATGTGTATATTGACGACTCAGCCTGTGGGCTAGAGGATCTGTACGTCAGCGGTGGGCAGCGCGGGCTGAACATCCACCTCAGCGTGGCCGATTTCCGGCGCCTCACCGGCGCCAAGCCCGTCCCTGCGGCGGGGGATTGAACCCGTTCTGCGTTCGCACGGGCGGGCAAGTTGTGGTAGAATACCCAGTAGTCCATTGGAGAACGTGCATGGACCCGTTATTGGATGTTTTGAACCCTGTGCAGCGGCGGGCGGTCGAGGCGAGCTTAGGCCCCACCCTCGTGCTGGCCGGCCCGGGCTCAGGGAAAACCCGCGTGCTGACGCATCGCGTCGCCTATCTGGTAGGCCGTATGGGCATCCCCCCCTACCGGGTTATGGCGGTGACCTTTACGAACAAAGCGGCGCGCGAAATGAAGGACCGCCTGGGCCGCATGCTCGATGCGGCCGATCTTGCGGACCTGACCATCGGCACCTTCCATGCCACTTGCGCCATGATCCTGCGCCGTGAGGGTGATGCCCTCGGCCTCGACCGCTCCTTCCTGATCTACGACACCTCCGACCAGGAGGGCCTCATCAAGCGGGCGCTCTCGGACCTCAACCTCGACGAAAAGCAGTATCGCCCGGCCTCGGTGCTCAGTACCATCTCCAACTGGAAGAATGAGCTGCTGGAGCCCGAAACCCTGCGCCCCCGCAATTATCGTGAAGAGGTGTGCAGCCGCGTCTATGCGCGCTACCGCGATCTGCTGCGTGAGAGCAACGCGCTCGACTTTGACGATCTTTTGCTGTTGGTTGTCAAGCTCTTCCGCGAGCACCCCGATGTGCTGAACAAGCTGCGCCGACGCTACGAGTGCATATTGGTGGACGAGTTCCAGGACACAAACCAGGCCCAGTACGAGATCGTGCGCCTGCTGGCCCAGGAGTCGCGCCACGTTTTCGTGGTGGGTGATGAGGACCAATCCATTTATAGCTGGCGCGGGGCCGATTTCCGGAATGTGCGCCGCTTCCAGAAGGATTTCCCCGATGCCGAGCTGATCCTGTTGGAGCAGAACTATCGCTCCACGCAGACAATTCTGAACGCCGCGCAGGGGGTTATTGCACGCAACAAGCAGCGCACCGACAAGAAGCTCTGGACGGAGAACGCCGAGGGCCAGGCGATCACCGTCGTCGAGGCCTATGACGAGCACGAAGAGGCCCAATTCATCGCCGATGAGGTGCAGCGACTGGTAGCCCGGGGCGCGTGCAAGGCGGGCGATTGCGCCGTCATGTATCGCACCAACGCCCAGTCGCGTGCGCTGGAAGATGAATTTGTGCACCGGGGCCTGCCCTATCGCATTGTGGGCGCCACCCGATTCTATGGCCGCAAAGAAGTCAAAGATGCCCTGGCTTATCTGCGCCTGATCTATTCTCCCAGCGACTCGGCTTCCATAGGCCGGGTGCTCAATGTGCCAGCACGGGGCATCGGCTCGAAGACAATCTCCTCGTTCCAGGTGTGGATGGATGAGCGCGGGCTCAACTGGCACGAGGGCCTGCAGCGCCTGGCCTCCGGTGCGGAGGATGCCCCTATTGATGCCCGCAGCCGCAAGGCCCTGTTGGGGTTCCATGCCCTGATGGAGGACCTGCGCCGCCAAAGTACCGAGCTGGATCTATTGACCCTCTTTGACCGTATGCTGGAGCGCAGCGGCTATATGGATATGGTGCGCGACGGCTCGGAGGAGGGCGAGGAGCGTTGGCAGAACATTCAGGAATTGCGCACGGTGGCGCGAGACTATGCGGCGCTGCCGCCAGGCGACGGGTTGGCGGCCTTCCTGGTCGATGTCTCTCTCGTTTCAGATGTGGATACACTTCGCAATGAAGCCGATGCGGTGACCCTGCTTACCCTGCATGCGGCCAAGGGGCTGGAGTTCAAAGTGGTCTTCCTGGTGGGCCTGGAGGAAGGGCTCTTCCCACACAGCCGTTCCATGGAGGACGCGGACCAGATGGAGGAGGAACGGCGCCTGTGCTACGTGGGGGTCACCCGCGCCCGCGAGCGGCTCTACCTGACCTACACCTTTCGGCGCACGATCTACGGCAATCAGCAGCTGAGCGAGCCTTCGCGCTTTCTGCATGACATCCCAGAACACCTGCTGCGCCGACCCGGGGGGCAAAGAGATGGACGGCCTTCGGCGCTGCACAGGCCAGCCGCACCACGCCCGCCCGCGGCGCCCCAGCCTCAGCGCTGGCGCCGGCCGGTACTCACGCCCGCACAACAACCGGCGCCCCGAGCTCCTCAACAGACGGGCGGCCGCCCGCCTGTTGAGGAGCCCCCGCCTCGGCGCAAGAACCTGCCCGAGCCCCCAACCGCTGAGATAGGCCGATCAAGCGGCCCGGCCCAGCAGCTCTATCGGTCGGGCGACCGCGTCTCACACCCCACTTTTGGGCAGGGAACAGTCATCTCCAGCACTTTGGTGGAGGGTGACGAGGAAGTGACGGTCGCCTTTGAGGGGCGGGGAATCAAGCGACTGCTGGCAAGTTTCGCCAAGATGGAGAAATTGTGATGACTCAATACATATTCTGTACCGGCGGTGTGGTCTCTTCGGTCGGCAAGGGTGTGACCGTGGCCTCATTGGGGCGCCTCCTGAAGAGCCGGGGCGTCTCGGTGACGATCCAAAAGCTGGACCCCTACCTGAATGTGGACCCCGGCACCATGTCGCCCTATCAGCATGGCGAGGTCTTTGTGTTGGAGGATGGCTCCGAAACGGACCTTGACCTGGGGCACTATGAGCGCTTTGTCGACCAGGACCTGACGCGGCTCTCCAACGTTACCACCGGGCAGATCTATTCCGAGGTCATCTCGGCAGAGCGGCGGGGCGATTACCTGGGCGGCACGATCCAGGTGGTGCCCCATATCACCAATGCGATCAAGAACCGCATCACGCAGGTGGCTGCCGAGAGCAAGGCAGAGGTCGTGATTGTGGAGGTTGGCGGCACGGTCGGCGACATTGAGGGTTTGCCCTTCCTGGAAGCTATCCGTCAGATGCGCAATGACGTGGGGCGTGACAATGTGCTCTATATCCACGTCACCCTGCTGCCCTATATCGGCTCCACGGCGGAGCTCAAGACCAAGCCCACGCAGCACTCGGTCAAGGAGCTGCGCTCCATCGGCATTCAGCCCGATGTGATCGTAGCTCGCTCCGATTATCCCGTGGGCCCAGAGTATAAGGACAAGATCGCCCTCTTCTGCGATGTGGAGCGTCGGGCTGTGGTGCCCCTGGTGACGGCAGATACCATCTACTCGGTGCCCATTGAGCTGGAGGAGGCGGGCCTGGCCGACTATATCATTGAGCGCTTTGGTCTGGAATGCCGCCAGCCCGATCTGGCCGATTGGCGCCAGCTGGTCGAGAAGATCCGCAGTCCCAAAGAAGTGCTGCCTGTGGCGGTCGTGGGCAAGTACGTGGAGCTGCACGATGCCTACATCAGTGTGCGCGATTCGCTGCACCAGGCCGGCTGGTTCCATGATTGTGATATCAAGATCGAATGGATCGATGCCGAAGAGTTAGAACAGGGCAACGGCTTTGGCCGGTTGGAGCAGGTGCAGGGCATCGTCGTGCCCGGCGGCTTTGGGCCGCGCGGCATCGAGGGCAAGATCCTGGCAGCCCGTTATGCGCGCGAGAACGGCGTGCCCTACCTGGGGCTCTGCCTGGGTATGCAGGTTATGGTCATCGAATTGGCGCGCAAGGCGCTCAATTCCAGTGAGCCCAACAGCACCGAGTTCAACCCCGATACCCCTTATCCGGTGATCGACCTGATGGCCGACCAGAAAGACATCTCGCACAAGGGCGGCACCATGCGCCTGGGCCGCTGGCCCTGCCAGCTGGTGCCCGGCACTCGCGCCTACGAGGCCTATCGGGATACTCTGGTTTACGAGCGGCACCGGCATCGCTACGAGCTCAACAACGCCTTTCGCGACCTGTTGGCCGGGGCGGGCCTCACTTTCAGCGGCCTCTCTCCCGACGGCCGCCTGGTTGAGATCTCCGAGGTGCAGGGGCATCCGTTCATGGTAGGCAGCCAGTTCCATCCCGAGTTCAAGTCGCGCCCCAACCGGCCCCATCCGCTGTTTCGGGATTTCATTGGCGCCGTCAAGCAGCGGGCCAACGAATCTCAGGGGGCCTCGTTGGCAGGGCTGCAGGCGGTGACGACCGAGCCGGGCTCTTGATGATGTTTCATCGGCAAAGGCCCGGAGCTGAAAGCTGCTCTGTCAGTGTGAGGTGCGCTGTGTAACGCTCCGGGCTGAGAGTCAGCGCCTCGCCCAGGGTTCCTGGAACCCTGGGACACTGCTCATAACACAGGGCCAGGGCCTGCTCCAGCGACCTACTTTCGTGAGTTGCATTGTAACCTGAGGAGCCGACCATGGATAGCCCCTGGGCCATCCAGACAAATGGGTTGACGCGTTATTTCGGCGGGCGCCCCGCCGTTGATAGCCTGTCCCTGCATATCCCGCGCGGCTGCATTTTCGGCTTTCTAGGGCCCAATGGCGCTGGCAAGACGACGACTGTCCGCATGCTCCTGGGGCTTTTACAGCCCGACTCAGGATGGGTTGAGATTCTGGGGCAGCGCATGACCCCCTACGCCCGTGACCTGCGCCGGCAGATCGGCGTTGTGCTGGACCGTGACGGCCTCTACGACCGCCTTTCCGCCTGGGACAATCTCCAGTATTACGGTGAGATTTACCATATGGCGCCTGGCGAGCGGCACCGGCGCAGCGAGGAATTGCTCCGGCAAGCCGGGCTCTGGGAGCGACGCCAGGACTTGGTCGGCGGCTGGTCGAGGGGGATGCGGCAAAAGCTGGCCCTGCTACGGGCCCTGCTCAGTAATCCCCCGCTGCTCATTCTCGATGAGCCCACTTCGGGCCTGGACCCCCTGAGCCTGAAGATGGTGCGCGACCTGATCACCTCTCTTGCCCGCACCCAGCAGCGCACCGTGCTCCTCTGCACCCATAACCTTGACGAAGCCGAGCGCATCTGTGATCAGGTCGGCGTTATCCGCAGCGGGCGCCTGCTTTTGCAGGAGAGCCCCGGCGCTCTGCGCACCCGCATGAGCCTGCCCCAGGTGACCATCGCCGCCAGCCGCCTGACTCCGCCGACGATCGATGCCGTCACAGCGCTGCCGGGGGTGCGTGCCGTGCAACAGGAGGGCGGCCATCTGACCGTAACGCTGGCCCAGCCGGAGGTCTGCGAAGAGGTCGTGGCGACCCTCGTAGCCCAGGGCGCCGGCATCCGCGAGGTGCGGGAGGCCACCAAGAGCCTGGAAGAGGTCTATCTCCAACTCATGCAGCAGGAAGCCTAGGCCATGGGCGACCTCTGGATTGTGGCTCGCAAAGAGCTGCGCGAGCAATTGCGCCAGGGCAGCGACGTGCTGCGCTATATAGGGTTCGCAGTCATCTTGGGTGCCTTCTTTCCGATGACCTATCTGAACCAGGGCTATGGCACAGTGGTGGTGGGCAGCGTCCTCTGGCTGGGCTATGCCGGCATCACCACAGCCTCGGTGGCCACTCTGGGCGCCTTTTTCGCCGAGCGGCAGCGCGGCACCCTCGAGACCCTCTTCACCACCCCCCTCACGGACCTTTCCATCTTTGCCGGCAAGATGATCTTTAGCCTGGTCGTGTCGCTGGGCTCGGTGCTGGCGGCGGGCGTGATGCAGTTCGTGGCCGTCAACGCCATCAAGAGGCTTGTGCCCCAGTTGGGCGTGGGGATGGCGGACCTGATCGTCCTGCCGCCGGTGGCCTACCTGGCCCTTTTCCTCGTCCTGCCTACCGTGCTCTTTTATACCGTCAGCGTCGGCACGCTGGTCTCGCTCCGTGTGGCGAGCGTGCGCACTGCCCACCTGATCAACACTCTGGCCACGTTTCTGCTCGCCATCCCTGGGGCCCTGGTCATTTTGCTCCTGGGGCCGCGCCTGACGATGAATTTCGTCCTGGCGCTCACGGCTGTCATGCTCAATGTCGACTGGCTGGTGCTGTGGCTGGCCCTGCGCTATTTCAGCCGCGAAGCAGCCATCCTCAACATCCCCGAATGAACTGTTATCGCAGATTCCAGAGAGCATGGTATAATGGTCGAGTGTGCAACGGGGCATTATGGCGATCGCGGCCGCCTGGCCCAGAGCGTGGGGTATCTCCCCCCTGGGGAAGCATCAGCATGGTGAACCGCGCCGGCCTCATGTTCCATCCTGGAAAGGAGCGACTGGCCATGGATCTCTTCGAAAAATGCCGGGACTTTACCCGGGCCCGCGAGGCAATGGAAGGCGGCTATTATCCATATTTCATCCCGCTAGACCAAACCGAGGGCACCGAGGTCGTCATCAACGGCAAGCGCCTGATCATGATCGGGTCCAACAACTATTTGGGCCTGACCACCCATCCCAAAGTGCGCGAGGCGGCTATAGAGGCAGTGCGCCGGTACGGCACGAGTTGTACTGGCTCGCGCTTCCTCAACGGCAACCTGATGATGCACAAGGAACTGGAGGCGCGGCTGGCCAACTATGTGCGCAAGGAGGCTGCTCTGGTCTTTTCCACGGGCTTCCAGAGCAACCTGGGCGCCATCTCGGCCCTGGTTGGGCGCGGTGATGTGGTCATTACCGACCGCGATGATCACGCGAGCATCATCGACGGCTGCCGCCTCTCCTATGGGGAGATGAAGCGCTTCCGCCACAGCGACATGGCCGACCTGGAGCGCGTGCTCTCGGCGGCTGGCGATGTGGGCAAATTGGTGGTGGTAGACGGCATCTTTAGCATGGGCGGCGATATCGCCCCTCTGCCCGAGATCATCCCCCTGTGCCGCAAGTACGGCGCGCGCCTGATGGTCGATGACGCCCACTCGATCGGTGTGCTGGGCGGAGGCCGGGGCACGGGCATCCACTTTGGCCTGAATGACCAGGTGGACCTGATTATGGGCACCTTCAGCAAATCCTTCGCCTCGTTGGGCGGCTTTCTCGCTGGTGATGAGGATGTCATCCACTATATCCAGCATTCGGCGCGCTCGCTCATCTTTAGCGCCAGTATGCCTCCCTCCAACGTGGCAGCGACCCTGGCCGCGCTCGACATTATGGAGAGCGAGCCTGAGCGCATCGAACGGCTGTGGACCATCACCAAAAAGATGCGCGAGGGTTACCAGGCGCTGGGCTTTGACACCGGCAAGAGTGAGACCCCCGTCATCCCCATCTACATCGGCGACGACATGAAGACCATCTACACCTGGAAGGCGCTCTTCGACGCGGGCATCTACACTAACCCCGTCTTGCCGCCAGGTGTGGCGCCGGGCCATTCGATGCTGCGCACCAGCTACATGGCCACCCATACCGACCAGCAGCTTGACCGCGTGCTGGCGACCTTTGAGCAGGTCGGCAAGCAGCTCGAGCTGATTTAGCCCATTCCATATGATAGAAGGGGGCCTCCCACTGCGTGCAGCGGGAGGCCCCCTTCTATCATATGGAATGGGCGCTCGCCCAGGTCAAAATGCCCACCGCCGGGTTCAGCGAGTTGCTGCCCCCGAGCATGGGGATGCAAACTCAGGCCCAATCTCTGGCCAGGCGGACCATCGTCTCATAGTTGGCCAGGACGTGGGGGGCAATCCGGCGGCCATACGGGCAAGCTGAGGGCATCAGCACAAAGCCCCGCCCCTCGCCGTCAGTGCCCTCCCGCAAGGCCTGCCTGACCCTGGCCTCAAAATCGGCCGGGGGCAACAGCTCGAGCTCAGAGGCCTCGATATTGCCGAACAGGACCATATCGGCCCCGTACCGCCGGCGGATGTCGATAAGCTGCATATCGCCCTGCGGCGGAGGCTCGACGGGGTCGAGACCTGACGCTCCCATCGCGGCAATATGCGGCATAATGTTTCTGAGCCGGCCATGGGAGTGAATGCGGGCGTACCCGCCGTATTTCTGGATCATATCGACCATCGGCTTGGTGTAGCGGACGACGTACTCCTGGTACAGATGCGGCGGCAAAAAGGGCTCCGACGCATACTCGGACCCACAGATTCGCCACAGATGCCCCGGAAACTGCCGGGCGATCTGCTCCACCATCGGATAGATATGGCCGGCGTGCTTTTCCAGCAGTCGATGGAACAGGGCGGGCTCCGTCAGAGCAAAGACGGTATAGTCTTCCATGGAAAACAGGGCGGCAGTATGGGCGATGGGGTCGCCCACATCGACCATGACGATGCCGGCATCGCCCAGTTCCTCTTCTTCGGCCAGCAGAGCTTGGACACTGTACTCGTAAGCGAAGACTTGATCGGGCAGCTGCAGATAGGCCCTGACATCATCACTGTCCTTGAGCAGGTGCTCGACATCCCAAACTGTCGACACGTCTGGGTCGCGCCGAGACAGCGAGCTCATCGTCCTGCCGGCCACGGTGAGCGTCTGCCGGGTATACTCGGAGCCATCCTGCATGTAGACCTGCTCATGGAAGAACTCATCGCGGCAGTTGCCGGCCGCCTTGACGCGCTGCGGGCCCATCATGCGGATCAGGTCGCTCTCTTCCTCGGCCAGTCGGATCAGCGGCCCCCAATCCGGCGAGTTGTAAATGTTAAAGGGATCGGGGTCGGTCACGTCGAATTTCCAGCCCCCGATCTCATAGAAGCTGACCGCCGGGCGATCGACCGCTTCGCCGCGCAGCGTAGCCATCAGCCTCTCACGACGTGTCATCATCATGTGCTCATCCTCGGCGACATCCGTGTATCATGTGGCTTGCCCGCCATACTGCCGGGTGCACCCGGCAGTTTACACGCCCTCCAGGGCGTGCCACACTCGGCAGGAGCTAGCCCTTGAGGCCTGTCAGCGCAATGCCCTCGAAAGTCCCGCTGCATAATCAGGAACACGATCAGGACGGGTAAGAACATCAGGCTCGCCCCTGCCATCTGCAAGTGGGTCTGGCTGATGTACTGCTCCGTAAACCGCGACATGGCAATAGGCAATGTCCACAATTCCTTGCTATTGATGACAATCAGGGGCCATAGAAAGTTATCCCAACTCCCCAAAAAGGCAAATATGGTCAGGGCGGCGATCGCGGGCTTGCACAGGGGGAGCATGATCCGCCCATAGATGTAGGGCTCGGGAGCGCCGTCCACGCGCGCGGCATCGAGCAGGTCCTTGGGCACGCCAAACATGAACTGGCGCATCATAAAGATGCCAAA
>DAOTVS010000257.1:0-3238 GCA_034436375.1 Anaerolineae bacterium
GCCGTCTACGACGCGCCGGACGATGAGCCGGGCTACCGCTGGATGAACTGCGACCGCCCGGAAGCCACGGCGAGCGCCGGGCTGGACGCGCAGATCGCGATCTCGGATTGGGCGCAGCTGGATGATATCCTGGCCGATTTCCCCAATCCGCGCTCGCCGCACCTGCTGCCCGAAAACCCCGAGCCCGACGGTCGCTACCGGCTGGGCCACTGGTGGTACTGCCTCTTTGAGCGGCACTGGTCGCTGCGCGGCATGGAGAATGCCCTGCTGGACTTTTACACAGCGCCCGAGGCCGTCAAGCGCCTGTACCGCGCCCTCACCGACTTTTACCTGGTGGCCATGGAGCGGAGCAAAAAGGAGTTGGGGATCGACGGCATCTTTACCAGCGATGACCTGGGTGGGCAACACGGCCCCATGTTCTCGCCCGCCGTCTATGACGAGTTCTTCAAGCCGTTCTACACCGAGTTGATCGCCAAGGCCCATGCCCTGGGCATGCACTTTTGGCTGCACGCCTGCGGCAACATCGAGCCGTTCATCCCAAGCTTTACGGAGATGGGCCTGGATGTGCTGCACCCCATCCAAAAGTACACCATGGACGAGCGCACCATCGCCCGCAAGTACGGCGACAAGCTGTGCATCTGGGCGGGCTTTGACGTCCAGCAGATCATCCCCTGGGGCAGCCCCGAAGACGTCCGGCGTGAGGTGCGCTTTATGATCGACACCTACCAGCGGCCCGAGGGCAGGCTCATCCTTGGCGCCGGCAACGCCATCCACGAAGATTGCCCGCCGGCCAGCCTGGAGGCCCTGCTCGACGAGACCTGCCGCTACCGGCCGTGGCTTGCGCGCGAGTAGACTATGCGGCGTGGAGCAGCCTTTCCAGGCTGCCGTCCCTCGCCTGGTATGCACAAAACAGACTTCCGAAGTCTCCGAGACCTCGGAAGTCTGTTCTCTAATCTACCCCACAAACACATTCACCCCCAACCCCGCTCGGAACGGCTCCGGCCGTGCGACCATGCTCCCGATCTGCTGGTGCCGGCCCTCTGCCGAGGCTTCCTGTAAGGCGTGCGACACATCGAGGACGTGGAACATCAGCTCGCCGCTGGCCCGGTGCGGCCGCCCCGTCTGCAGGGCGATGGCCATATCGGCGATGCCGAGGCCACGGGAGTTCTCCGCATAGCCGTGGGAGAACGGCACTTCGCGCACGTCATTGCCGCGCTTGAGCGTCAACGGCCCGCTGAACATGTTGGGGTCATTGCAGACGAGGATGCCCTCCGTGCCGTAGACCTCCAGGCGCGGGTTGTAACCGGGGATCTCGCAGATCGTGGTGAGGACCGCTGTGCAGCCGCCGGCCAGGTCCAGCACACCGGCGATATTGGTTGGGGTATCCACGGTAAAGCTCTTGCCGTAATCCGGGGAAAGGGGATCGGAGTATGTCTTGACGGGGAACGGCGTCTGCGCGGAACCGGTCACCCGCTGCACCGGGCCCAACAGATGGATCAGCGCCGTGAGGAAATAGGGCCCCATATCGAACAGCGGCCCGACGCCAACCTTGTAATAGCGCTCAGCCTTGACCCCCATGGCGATGATCGCCGTCGCTGTGAGAGGCCGCCCGATCCAGCCATCGTCAATGAGCTTGCGGCAGGTCTGCAAGCCCGCCCCAAGGAACGTATCGGGCGCGCCGCCGATGCGCACGCCCATGCTGCGCGCCTTGGCCAGGAGCAAGCGCCCCTCCTCGCGTGTGACAGCCAGCGGCTTTTCCGTGTAGACGTGCTTGCCGGCCTCCAGTGCGGCCAGGCTCACCTCATAATGGGCCGCCGGCACCGTCAGGTTGACCACCATCTCGATCTCCGGGTCCGCCAGCAGCTCGGCCACACTGCAGGCCCGGGGCACGCCAAACTCAGCCGCCCGGCTCTGCGCCCGCTCCGGGATGAGGTCGGCGCACGCCGCTACCTCGATGCAGAACCGGAACGGGCCGGTCAGGTTCTCCAGGTATTTGGCACTGATAGCGCCGCAGCCAATGACGCCGACCTTGACTCTTCTCATCGGGCCTTTCCTCCTGCGCATGGATGCCAGCCGCCGCAAATTGCGGCCTGTGGGCATTATAGCCGGGGAGAGGCCGTAGGCCAAAGGGCCTCAGGGCGTGGCCCCGATCTGCCGCCCGATCAAAGCCCTTCATGCTGGTCTCGGCCGACAGGGCATCCGCTTCCGGCGCCCTGGCGTTGGGCCTATACTCCCCACGCCGTCTCGAACATCGCCACTGCGTTCTCCAGTTTGACATCCCAGTGCAGCTCGGTGGTGGAGCCGAGGAAATAGCCGCGGCCGTTCGCTTCAGCGATGGCCCGGCGACAGGCGGCGCGGACCTCATCGGGCGTGCCGAAGGAAAGCAACTGGCTCACGTCGATGCCGCCAGTGAGGAAGAGCTTGGGGTAGCGGCGGCGCACCTCGCCCACGCTCATGCCCGCCAGGACTTCCAGGGGATTGAGGCCGTCAATGCCCGCTGCCACCAGGTCGTCAAGGACGGGGAAAAGGTTGCCATCGGAATGGAACAGGCAGTAGGTATCGCGTTCGTGCCACGCGTCGTTGAGCGCCTTGAGGCGGGGCACCCAGTGAGCGCGCAGCCAGGCCGGCGAGAAGATGGGGGCATTCTTGTAGGCAATGTCGTCGTAAGTGAGGGCCACCGGGAAGAGCCTGGGGTTGGCAATGGCCGCCACGCGCCGCAGCTCGGCACGATGCCGGGCATCGAGCCACTCCTCAATCAGGTCCGGCTCGTCGGCGAGCAGGTAAGAGAAATCCTGGATATCCGTCTGCCAGTACATCTCGGTGAGGCCCACGCCGCTCTCCAGAACGAACACGGTGGGATCATTGCGGCCGGTGGGGTCCGCCTGGGCGAAGAGGGCAAGCCACCCTTCGATGCGCTGGTGGAGCGCATCGGCATAGGCACGATCATAGACAAAAGCATTGGTGCGCTTAATCTCGCCCTTGATCCACTCGACCAAGCCGGGCATATCGTGCCAGGGGCGCTCCTCGATCCACGAAGTCCAGCGCAACCGCCGGATGCGCAGGCCGTTCTCCTGCATGTACGACCCAGGGGCGCTGGGGCCACCGATAGCACGCACCATATCCAGCGTACGGCCAATAGCCAGGCACTGCAGGCGCTCGCCGTTCTCGACCGTGAGTCTCTCGCCAGTATAGTGCTCGATCACGGCGTCGTTCTGCAGCAGGTCATAGAGGGGCGTGC
>DAOTVS010000258.1:0-23802 GCA_034436375.1 Anaerolineae bacterium
TCCACGGCGACCTCATCTTCTCGGGGCAACAACACCTGCCCATCGCCTCGCTGGCGCCCGAGATCGCCGACCGCACGATCACGCTGCTGGCCCCCAGCAAGACCTACAACATCGCCGGCCTCCAGGCCGCATACGCCGTTATCCCCAACCCCGAGCTGCGCCAGCGCTATGTGGCTGCGAATGCCGGGCTGGTGGGGCACCCAGGCGTGCTGGCCTACACCGCCGCCCTGGCGGCCTACCGCGGCGGCCAGCCCTGGCTCGATGAGGCGCTGCGCTACCTGGAAGGGAACCGCGACTGGCTCTACGATTACGTCCGCCGTGAGCTGCCCACCCTCACCATGGCCCAACCGGAGGGCACTTACCTGGCGTGGCTGGATTGTCGGCAAGCCGGGATCCAGGGCAACCCGCACGAATTCTTCCTCGAGCAGGCGCGAGTGGCCCTGAACGACGGCGCTTCGTTCGGTCCTGGCGGCGAAGGGTTTGTGCGCCTCAATTTCGGCTGCCCCCGCTCAACCCTGGAGGAAGCTGCGCGGCGGATGAAGGAGGCGCTGGTGCGAAACGGAGGCAAGTAAAGGAAACTGGGGGAAGGCTCGGAGCATGCACTCTCATGTCCGACTCGCGGGGGTACTCCAGTTGCCAGTTGTTGTTTGACACGCCTCTCCCCTTGCACTATAGTGCCCGTCAGCCGTGTTGAAGCAAGGCGCCATGAGCATGGCAACCAGGGAATGACGGAAATCTCCCCTTCAGTTCCATTGGTTCCGTCAGTTCCCTCAGTTACCTCGTTGTAAGGAGCGTCAGCGTGACTGTTGCCACCGCACCCGGCAAGGTCATCCTTCTGGGCGAGCACGCGGTCGTCTACGGGCAGCCGGCTATTGCCGTGCCCGTCACACAGGTGCAGGCCCGCGCCGAGGTCCGGGATAACAAACCCGGCCTGGGGGTGACCGTTGTCGCCGCCGACCTGGCCCGCACCTTTGCCCCCTTCCGGCTCCAGGGCGAGAGCCCGGCTGTGCTCGCCCTGGCCCGCACCGTGCACAATACACTGGCGCACCTGGGCTACAGCGGCGAGCCCGATCTGCTCATCACGATTTCTTCCACAGTGCCCATTGGCCGCGGCCTGGGCTCGGGAGCCGCCGTGGCCGCCGCCCTTGTGCGCGCCCTGGCGGCGCACCTGGGGGCAAGCCTGACGCCCGGCGAGGTTTCGGAGCTGGTCTACCAGACGGAGATGATCCACCACGGCAGCCCGAGCGGCATCGACAACGCCGTCATTGCCTTCGGCCAGCCGCTCTATTTTGTCCGCGGCGAGTGCGCCCAGGTCTTTGCGCCCGGCCGGCCCCTCACCCTGCTCATTGCGGATAGCGGCCTGCGCGCCGCCACGCGTGATGTGGTCGCCAGCGTGCGCGAGCGCTGGCAGGCCGACCCGGAAAGCTACGAGGCCCACTTTGCGGCCATCGGGCGGCTCGTTCGCCGCGCCCGGCAAGCCATCGCCGAGGGCAACCTGGCCGAGCTGGGCCGCTTGATGGATGCCAATCAGGAGCAACTCGTCGCCATCGACGTCTCTTCTCCCGAGCTCGATCTCCTGATCGCCGCCGCCCGCGCGGCCGGGGCCTTGGGCGCCAAGCTCTCCGGCTCGGGCCGCGGGGGCAACATGATCGCCCTCGTGGAGGATGAAACGCAGGAGGCCGTGCGCGCTGCCCTGGGCGCTGCCGGCGCCCGCAGTATTGTGCTGACGCGTGTGGAATGAAATGCCATGCTGATCGGCATTGACGCCAGCCGGGCCACCAGGGCCCAACGCACGGGAACCGAAAACTATGCCCTGCAGATCATCCGCAGCCTGGTGGAGGTGGCCCCTGAGCACGTCTATCGCCTCTACCTGCGCGAGCCCGCCCCCTCGGGCCTGCTGCCGGAAGGCCCGAACATCGAGCCCGTCGTGCTGGGGCCGCGGCGCCTCTGGACGCACCTGGGCCTCTCGGCAGAGATGCTGCGCCGCCCGCCCCAGGTGCTCTTTGTGCCCGCGCATGTGGTGCCGCTCCTGCACCGGGCGCCCAGCGTGGTGACAGTTCACGATATCGGTTACCGCTTTTTCCCCCAACAACATACAACGCGCTCACGCCTCTACCTCGATGCCTCGACGCGCTTCAGCTGCCGCGTGGCCCGGCGCATTATCGCCGATTCGCAGGCCACGGCGCGCGATCTGGCGCAGGAATACGGTGTGGCCCCTGCCCGCATCACCATCGCCTACCCGGGGCTCGACCCGGCGATGGCGCCTGCAGCTGAGCCGGCTCAGAATGCGGTGCGGCAGCGCTACCAATTGCCCCATCCGTTCGTACTGTATGTGGGCACCATCCAGCCGCGCAAGAACCTGGTGCGCCTGTTGCAGGCCTTTGCCCGGCTGCCCGGCGATTTCGCCGGCGTCGAGCTGGTGCTGGCCGGGGCGACAGGCTGGCTGGCCGGCGACATTCACCAGAGCGTGCGCGAGCTGGGGCTGGAGGCGCGCGTCCGTTTCCCCGGCTATGTGGCCCAAGAGGACCTGCCAGCCCTGCTCAGCGCCGCCGCATGCTTCGTCATGCCCAGCCTCTACGAGGGTTTTGGCCTGCCGGTGCTTGAGGCGATGGCCTGCGGCACACCCGTCGCCTGCTCCAGCGCCGGGTCGCTGCCCGAGGTTGCCGGCGACGCCGCCCTGCAGTTCGCGCCCACGGATGTGGATGCAATGGCGGCCGCCCTGGCTCGCATCCTGGGCGACCAATCCCTGCGCCGTGAGCTGGTCGCGCGGGGTCACCGGCAATGTGCGCGCTTTTCCTGGCGCCGTTGTGCAGAGGCCGTCCTGCCCGCCCTGCTGGCGGCGGGAGGTGAGGAATGATCATAAACCGCAGATGAACGCAGATAAGCGCTTTTCTCCCTTACTACCATCCTGGACTGGCGATCGTGTGTTGTGCCCAGGCCGCTGTCCGAGCTGGCGAATCCGAGGTGTGCACCGATGAAAGCGATACGGGCAATCATGTTGCCACTGCTCCTGCTGACGCTGATGCTGGGGCTGCCCTCCCTGGCCCTGGCCCAGGACCCGGTGACTCTGAACCGCACTGAGGCGTATGTCGTCGTACGCCAGGATGGCCGGCTCGACGTCAAGTACAGCCTTCGCTTCACCGAGCATGAGACACGTAGCCAGATCGCCGCCATCGGCCCCTTTGACCCGCAGCACACCCTCGTTGCGGCGGCGGGCCAGGGCCCCGATGGAGCCTTTACCGTTACTATGCGCCCTGCCGAGGATGGCTACTACAGCGCCAATTTCGAGCACCCCACCCGCGCCGGCGAAACCTACACCGTGACAGTCCAGTACACCATTGACCATCCAGTCTTTGACCCGACGGATGTAAATGGCAGCCCCTACCGTGCCCTGGGCTGGTCGCCTTTCCAGTGGTCGCTGCCTGTCGAGGACGCTGTCCTCCAGTTCGTGCTGCCCGTCGAGTTGCCCGCGGATGTGACCCAACCCGAGCAGGTCACACAGGACCTGGTGCAGAAGAGCGGCATCCTGGTGGAATCTACCGCCGGTTGGGACCGCTGGGTCTACTTCTCTACACCCGATGAAACCACCGGCAAGAACTGGCTCTCGATATACATCGAGAAAAAGAACGTGCCCCCACAGACCAACCTGCAGCCCGTCTTTTACCTGCCTGCGGGGGTGGTCCCCGGCACCACGCAGACCCCCGGCCCGCGCCGGGCCACGCCGACATCCGAGGCCACCACGAGCCCGGAGGTCATCCCCGGGGCCGGCACGACCAGGATCTCCGGTAACCTGACGTGCGGCCTGGCCCAGTTGGGCCTCTGCGCCGGCGGCCTGGTCGGGCTCTTTGTCCTGGGGGCCGTCCTCATCAGCCGGCGCAAGAAAAAGCCGGCCTATGAGCCGCCCGAGATTGAGCTGGAGACATTCGAGACCCCCGGCGTGGTACCCGACCTCAACGCTGTCGAGACCGCCTTTTACATGGGGAACTCGGCCAAGACCCTGGCGCTGATTGTGCTGGGGCTCGAGCAACGGGGCGTGCTGACCATCCTCAACCGCCAGCCCCTGCAACTGGAGATCAGCCAGCCCCAGGCGCCGATGAACGACTATGAAAAGGCCCTGGTCGCGGCCATCCTGCCCGACGGCACCGTCGATCAGGCCCAGATCAGCAAGATCATGGCAGCGGTCGCCGCAGCGGTGCGGCCCAAGATGTGGAACGCCGACCCCGAGGCCACCCGCGAGACTTACCGGCGCCGAATCCGCCAGGCCTGGGATGACTATGAACGCGACTGGCGCGCCCACCCCGGCCCAGTCGCCTGGCCCGATGTGTCGCACCGCCCCTACATGCCCTGGATCATCATTGGCGATTTCGGCCACAGCGCCAGGCAGCCCCAGAGCTCTGCAGGCCCTTCGGGCCCTGCCGCACCTGCAGCTCCGCCGCCGATCGTACAGGCAGCGGGAGAGGTCGTGCGCCCCATTGAGGCCTATGCCAATGAGCTGACCCGGGGCGCCGAACAGGCCATCTCCAACATCACCGGCTCCATCGAAGCCGCAACCGGCCGCCTGCTCGGCAAGGGCCAGGCAGGCAACGCGCCAGGCTATGACGCCTGCCACTCGGCCTGTCACTCAGCCTGCCATTCCGCCTGCGTGCATTCGGCCTGCCACTCGGCCTGCGTGCATGACGCCTGCCATTCGGCCTGTCACTCGGCGTGCGTGTGCCATTCCGCCTGTCACTCGGCCTGCCACTCGGCCTGTGTCAGCCACTTTTAGTCTGAAAATGGACAGGATTACCAGAATTGACAGGATGGAGCGCCGGCTGCTAGCCGGCCAGATGCCCACCTGCCGTTTTCATGAGCTGAGCGCTTTTTCATCCTGAGTTGTGCCCAACCGGGCATGATGTCTGATCTGAAGAGAGCGCAAGCGCCGTCCGGCATCCCCAGCGTGCTGGGGCGTCTCGGCATCACCAGAGGACGTGCCTTTCGCCTTGGGAGATTGTGATGACGAACCTGCAGCAACTGGCAGAGACTCTCGTCTGCCAGACTCGCTCTTATGTCTATATTCGCCCGGAGGATGGCCTCCTCATCCTCCGGCCCAACCGGGTGCATCACCTGAACGCGAGCGCCACGAGCATGCTTTCGCGCCTCTACGCCGCCGAGCGCCCCGGCGCCGACGTGCCCGCGCTGATAGCCGAGGCCGCAGCTCGCTACCATGTGCCAGAGAGCCAGATCGAGGCCGACCTGGAACGCCTGCTGCTGAGCGTAGCCGCCCTGCTCAACGACGACGTCTGCGGCGCGCCGGCCGTGCGCCAGACGCCCTTTGGCAGTCACGCTCGCGACCTGCCCGTGCTCTCGGAGATTGCCCTCACCTATCGCTGCCAGAACCGCTGTCAGTTCTGCTATGCGGCCGCCCCCGACCGGGGGCGCACCGTGCGCGAGATGAGCACGGCCGAAGTACAGCGCATTATCGATCGCATCTTCGATGAGGCCCATTGCCCCACCGTCTCCTTCACCGGCGGTGAGCCCACCCTGCGCGATGACCTCCCTACGCTGATCGCCTATGCCAAGAGCAAGGGCATGCGCGTGAACCTGATCACCAATGGCCTGCGCTGTGCCGACGAGCGTTATGTTGCGCTCCTGGCCGAGGCCGGGCTCGACTCAGCCCAGGTGAGCCTGGAAGCGGGCTCCGCTGAGGTCCACGACGCCATCGTGGGCCGGCCGGGGGCCTTTGCGCTGACCGCCCGCGCCGTCGGGACGTTGCGCGCGGCCGGCATCCACACCCACACCAACACCACGATCTGCGCCGGCAACCGCGATCACCTGGAGGCGCTCATCGGTTACGTCCGGCACACCCTGGGCTCCGAATACCTCTCCATGAACATGGTGATCCGCACGGGCACGGCCCTGGACCATCCGGAGATCGGCATCAGCTACCGCGAGGTCAGCAGCATGCTGCCCACGTTGCTGGCCTGCGCCGAACGCGAGGGTATTCGCCTGGTGTGGTATTCGCCGTTGCCCTATTGCCTGTTCAACCCGGTGACCGCCGGCCTGGGCAGCAAATCCTGCGCCTGCGCCGATGGACTCCTTTCCGTCAGCCCCACCGGCGATGTGCTCCCCTGCTCGAGCTTTGAGCATGGGCTGGGCAACCTGCTTGCCGATTCCTTCCAGCGCGTGTGGCACAGCCGGGCTGCCCGCTATTGGCGCAGCAAGGCCTTTGTGCCGCCGGCCTGCGCCCAGTGCCCCATCAAGCACATCTGCTGCGGGGCCTGCCCGCTCTACTGGGATGAGCGGGGCAGCTTTACCGAACTGGATGGCATCGCCCCGCCCGCCTCGATCTGGGACAAGCTGCGCTGGCGCCTGCGCCGCTGGGAGCGGCGTAGCTGGGGTATTGGTCTGCGCCGCAGGCCCCGTGCAGCAGAAGGAGCGCACTGCCATGGCTGAATCCCTGAATCTCGCCCGCTTCTGCCGTTTCCTGGCCGACCAACACCAGGCTATTGAGAGCGTCTATGCCGAGATCGAGCAGGTCCAGCGTCAGTTCAACCAGGTCTACCACGACAGGCTGCAGGAATGGCAAGCCGCTATGAGCAAAGCTGTGCCCCTTCTGGCGGACGGCGATAGCCGCCTGCCCCCACCTCTGGCACAGAGCTTGCTGGAAGCCGTGCAACAAGAGCGCAAGCGGATGGAAGAGGAAATCGCCAGCCTCACAAAGCAGGTGCAGGAAAAGCGTGCGGAGGGTGACCGGGCCTTGAGCGAGGCCCAGGCCGAGATAGCCGCCCTGCGCCAACTCAACCCCGAGCTCAATGCGCAGGAGGAGGATCTCAAAGCCCGCTGCGCCGCCATCCAGCAGCAAGTCCGAGATCTCGACTCCCAGATCAAGCGCACCAGCTTCCTCAGCTTCATCCAGCGCCATCGTCTTCGGCAACAGCGCAGCGCAAGACAGGCCGCTCTGAGCGCCGAGCTGGGCCAACTGCGCCGCGTGCGCCAGCTCTGGGCCGACGAGAGAAAAAAGCAGGAGACTGACCAGGTGCGGCTGCACGGCCTTTGGGAGACGGCTGCCATCGAGGCGGCGCAACTACAGGCCCGCCTGGATTACCTGCAGACCAACCTCGACCTCCTCAGCCGCCAGAACGGCGCCAGCAATCTGTTGGCAGGCCTGCAGGCCGTGCCCGAGGCTCCCGAGCCACTGCACACAGCCCTCTCGGCCATGGTCGAGCTGAACCAGGTCAAGGCCGCGTATGAAGGGGGGCTGCGCACAGTCGCCGAGGCGTTGGGGCTCCTCAAGGGCCTCGCCGAGGGGATGGAGCGCTTCCGGAAGAGCGCCGACAAGGTGCTGGAGGAGCAGCAAGAGTACCACCTGCGTGAGATCCAGATCAGGCTCAGCGACGATGCCTACCGCTTTCGCAACCTGTGGCCCGAGTTCCGCAACCAGGTTCGCGATGAAAAGAGCCTTGGCGCCGACCCGGCCGAGTTCAGCCGACGCGTCAATACCCTCATCAAAGAGCACCTCGATGAGCAGAGCATCGCCGCGATATTCGAGAACATGGGTCAGGCCTTGAACGAGGCAACCAAGGCCTGGGGTTGACAGGAGCCGCTACTATGAAAAAAGTGTGGGCCATCATCGCTACGATCCTCTCCATTCCGCTCTTGCTACTGGCTGCGGTCTTTTTGGTAGCAGCCATGGTCAAGCCAGAGCGGTTGCTGGTGGCAGGGGTCCTCTTTATCTTTGGCGGCGCCCTGCTGTTCCCCGCTATCGCCATCTTCCGGCGCCAGGCCGAGATCAGTCCCGAGGCCCTGGCGACCGGCGCCCTGACCCTCGCTCGCAAGGCGGGGGGTGAGCTGACCAGCGAGCAGATGGCGGCCGAGTTCCGCATCCCGGCATCTCGGGCGCAGGAGACACTGGAGCGCCTCGCGGCCGCCGGTCAGGCTCAGGCAGAGGTGCGCAATGGGCGCTCCATCTATGTCTTTCCTGGCTTGCAGCCCGCGCGCGTTACGCGCCGTTGCCCCTACTGTGGCAGTGAGTACCCGGTGCGCGATGCTTTGACCACCTGCCCGCACTGTGGCGCTACACTGACGATATCCAAGTCTTGAGGAGGATCGAGTGCGTCGAACGCAAAGGCTGCTCTTAGGGGTGGCCATAGTCCTGGTTATCCTTTCTGTGCTGGTCATCTTTGCCAACTGGAATCTGGTGACGGCCGGCTTGGGTTACAGGCCGCGCTTGGCCACCACGTCCGCTCTCGCCGATGCAGCGACGCCCACCCATACCGCCACGGTCCCTGCCACCGCCACCACATCGGCGCCCACAACAGCCGCCACATCCACGCCATCGCTCAACACGCCCACACCCGCGGCGACGGCTACCGCCGAGCTGACCGGCACGGAACAGCTCCTGGATGCCGACATCGTGCCGGCACGAGACTCGCGCGCCCTGGCCGAGCGCTTGCGGCCAGGCATCGGCCCAGTGCCAGCAGTCGTGAACCCCGCCCCACCCACCTACCATGTGGGCGACAAGGCCACCTTCCGCGTTTCCAATTCGGACAACCGCGAGGTCTTTCCCATCACCGCCACCCTGCGCCTGATCTCGCAGCATTGCACCATGTGGGTGCAGGATGGGGTCCAGGTAGACGAAAAGGCACTGGAGAACGCTGCCAAGGACTTTGACGATCACATCTACCCCACCGTGCACCAGTATTTCGGCAGCGAGTGGAACCCTGGGGTCGATGACGACCCCCGCGTTGCCATCCTCAATGCCCGATTTACCGGGGCGGCGGGCTATTACGCCAGCGGCGACGAGTTCTCACACCTGGTCTACCCTTACAGCAATGAGCGCGAAATGTTCTACATGAGCCTCAACTCCACTGAGCCAGGCGATAGCAGCTACGACGCCATTCTCGCCCATGAGTTCCAGCACATGGTCCACTGGCACCTGGACCCCAATGAGGACTCATGGGTGAACGAGGGCGCCTCCGAGCTGTCGGCCCGTCTCTGCGGCTATGGGGTTACCGGGGCCGTCGACTCGTTCGCTCTGCAGCCCGACACGCAGTTGAACGCCTGGGCGCTGAGCCCCGATGAGGATACCTTGCCCCACTATGGCGCCTCGTACCTGTGGATGGACTATTTCCTGCAGCGCATGGGGCCAGCTGCTCTCAAGGCAGTGGAAACAGATCAGGCCAACGGCATCGCCGGCTTTGAGGACGTGCTATCCAAGATCCAGGGCGCCCCAAGCTTCGATGACCTCTTTGCCGATTGGGTCGTCGCCAACCTGCTGGATAACCGCACCTATGGGGGAGGCCGTTACGGCCACGACTTTGCCAACCCCCATATGACCATCGAGAGGGCAGAGCGCACTTTCCCCAGCCAGGAAAAGAGCACGGTGCACCAATACGGCACCGATTATGTCACAATTCAGCCCAGCCGCAGGCCCCTCCGCCTGGATTTCAGCGGCTCGACGGTCGTGTCCGTGGTCCCCAACACGCCCTTCCAGGGCAGCTACGAGTGGTGGGCCAATCGGGGCGATATGAGTGACTCGACGCTGACGCGCGCTTTTGACCTGACCCACGTCCAGCGCGCCACTCTCCAGTACGCCCTCTGGTACGAGCTGGAGGATGGCTGGGACTATGCCTATGTCGAGGTCTCGACCGATAACGGTCGCACCTGGAAGCCCCTGAAGACCAGCCACACCACCGACTATGATCCCAACGGCAATGCCTTCGGCCCCGGCTACACAGGGTTCTCCGGCCATCCCTCGGGCTCAACCACGAACCTGATCCCCCAGTGGATCCAGGAGAAGGTGGACCTGACGCCCTACGCCGGCAAGAACATCCTTTTGCGCTTTGAGCAGATCACCGATGACGCCGTGAACCTGCCCGGCATGTGCCTCGACAATATCTCTATCCCTGAGCTGGGCTATCTGGATAACGCCGAGAATGCGAACGGCGGTTGGCAAGCAGCGGGCTTTGTGCGCATGGATAACAAGCTCCCGCAAAAGTACCTGGTGCAGGTCATCTATCCCGGCAGCCAGCCTGAGGTTGATCGCGTCGAGCTCGACGCCCACGAGCAGGGCTCTATCATCATCAAGGCCCAGCAGCGAGCGACCCTGGCCATTTCCGGCCTCACCCGCAATACGACCGAGACCGCGGCCTATAGCTACACCCTCACCCCGGTAGACCAATGACCGCAGGAGAATGGGTGTTGTGGTGAAACATGGCGCCCGGGGTTTCCGGCTGCTCGCAGCCGGAAACCCCGGGCGCCATGTTTCACCACAACACCCATGGAGCTACATGGTTTCCGGGGCATTCATGCCCATGAGGTGCAGGGTGCGCGCGAGCACGGTGCGCGCGGCATCCACGAGCTTGAGCCGTGCCAGGGTGATCTCCCGGTCCGCCGGATCGGAAGAAACGACCCGGCAGTCGCGGTAGAACCCGTGAAAGACACCGGCCAGCTCCTGGGCATAGTAGGTCAGATGATGGGGCGCCAGGTCGGCGGCCGCCTGCTGCACTACTTCGGGCAGGCGCAGCAGCGCGCGCAGCAGCGTCTGTTCCGGCACGCTGGTCAGGAGCGAGGTATCACCCTCGTCCATGGGCAGGCCCAGGTCCATGGCCTTGCGCAGGATGCTCGCAATGCGCGCATGGGCATACTGGACATAGAACACCGGGTTCTCGTCCGACTCTTTCACCGCCAGCTCCAGGTCCAGGTCCATCTGGCTGTCGGCCGAGCGCGCCAGCAGGAAGAAACGCAGCGCATCGCTGCCGATCTCGTCCAGCACCTCGCGCAGACTGATCATGTCGCCCGTCCGCTTGGAGAGGCGCACAATCTCGCCGCCGCGGCGCAGGGTCACGAGCTGGTAGATGATAAAAGTCAGCCGCTCAGGATCCAGCCCCAGAGCGCGCATCATGGCCTTCATGCGGGGCACGTGGCCCTGATGGTCGGCCCCCCACACGTTGATCACCCGCTCAAAGCCGCGCGTGACGAACTTGTTGTAGTGATAGGCGATATCCGAGGCAAAGTACCCCGGCGACCCATTGGAGCGCACAACCACTTCGTCCTTGTCGCCTCCGAGGGCCGTCGCCTTGAACCAGATGGCGCCCTCACGCTCCTCGATATAGCCCCGCTGGCGCAGCATGTCCAGCACCTGAGTGAACAGGTCCGAATCGTAGAGGCTGCGCTCGGAAAACCAGCAGTCATAAACCACGCCCATGCTGGCCAGGTCGCCACGGATCGATTCCAGGACGATCTCCAGCCCCCGCTGGCCGATGGAGGCCACACCCTCCTCCCGCGGCAGCTTGAGGTAGCGGTCGCCCTCCTGCGCGGCGATCTGCTGGCCCCATGTCACCATATAGTGGCCCAGGTAGCCATCCGCAGGCACCGGCTCGTCTAGCCCCAACGCCTGAGCATAGTGGGCATAGAGGCTCTCGTAGAAGACCTGCATGCGGCTGCCGGCGTCATTCACATAGTACTCGCGCTGCACCTGGTAGCCTGCCGCCGCCAGCACATTGGCCACAGCATCGCCCAGCACCGCGTTGCGCGCCGAGCCCATATGCAACGGCCCCGTCGGGTTGGCGCTCACGTACTCGACCTGCACCCTCCGGCCGCCGCCCATATCCAGGCGGGCATAGTCCTCACCCGCCTGGCGGATCACATCGGCCTGCCGCGCCAACCACAGGGGGTCGAGCGTCATATTGATATAGCCGGGCGGCAGCACCTCAACCGCACCGATATACGCCGGCTTTTCCAGGTAGGCCACGACCGCCTCGGCAATCTTGAGCGGCGCCTGCCGGGCCAGTCGCGCCAGCTGCATGGCCACCGGTGACGCATAATCGCCGTGCGCCGCCTGCTTGGGGCGGTCTACCGGCACCACAGGGATATCAAAGGCAGGCAGCGCCCCGGCCTGCTGTGCCCGCTCAATGGCGGCCCGCAGGCAAAGAGCCAGATCCTCATTCAGTAGCATGCTCATTCCATCTCCAGCCAGTTTTTGCCAACCGCAATGTCCACCTTCAGCGGCGTGCGCAGTGCCATCGCCCCCTCCATCACCTCGCGCAACAGGGAGCGCACGACGCCGAGTTCCTCCTCCGGCACCTCCAGCACCAGCTCGTCATGCACCTGCAGCACCATCGCCGCGCGCAACTTGCGCTCGGCCAGGGCCCGGTGCAGGCGGATCATCGCGATCTTGATCATATCAGCCGCCGTCCCCTGGATCGGCATGTTGATCGCCATGCGCTCGGCCGCTCGTTTCATCCCGATGGGCACCCGGCTCTCGGGCGCCAGCTCAGGAAAGTAACGGCGCCGGCCAAAGAGCGTCTCCACATAGCCCTGACGGCGCGCCCGGCGCTTGGTCTCATCCAGATAGGCCCGCACTGCGGGGAACTGGGCGAAATAAGTGTCGATAAAGTGGCTCGATTGCTCGGGCGTCAGCTCGGTACGCTGCGCCAAACCGTATTCTCCCATGCCGTAAATCAGGCCGAAATTGATCGTCTTGGCCACCCGCCGCATCTCCGAGGTCACCCCTTCCAGGCCCACCCCGTAGATCATGGCTGCCGTGCGCGCGTGGATATCCTCGCCGCGCTCAAACGCCGTCAGCATGGCCGGGTCGCCCGACATATGCGCCAGGATGCGCAGCTCCACCTGCGAATAGTCGGCGGAGACGATGCGCCATCCTTCCTGGGCCACAAAGGCCTTGCGCACCTGGCTGCCCAGCTCTGTGCGGATGGGGATGTTCTGCAGGTTCGGCTCGCTCGAGGAGAGCCGCCCTGTCACCACCGCCGCCTGGTTGAACGATGTGTGCACACGCCCCGTGCGCCGGTTAATCAGGAGTGGCAGCGCATCCACATAGGTGTTTTTGAGCTTGGTGAGCTGCCGGTACTCCAGGATCAGCCCGATAATCTCGTGCGAGCCCTGCAGCGCCTCCAGCACGCTGGCGTCGGTCGAGTACCCCGTCTGCGTGCGGCGCACAGTCTTGAGCCCGAGCTTGTCGAACAGGATGGTCCCCAGCTGCTGCGTCGAGTTGATGTTAAAAGTCTGTCCCGCCGCATGGTAGATGGCCTTTTCCAGCTCGTCCAGGCGTGTAAAGAGCTCCCGCGACATGGCCTGCAGCGCCGAGACGTCCAGGGCCACCCCTCGCCGCTCCATATCGATCAGCACCGGCACCAACGGCATCTCGATCTCGGTAAAGAGCTTTTCCTGCTCTCGCTCGTGCAGCTCCTGCTCCAGGCGCTCACGCAGGCGCAGCGTCATGTCGGCATCGGCGCAGGCATAGGGCCCCACCCGGTCCACCGGCACCCGGTCCATGGTGATCTGCGCCTTACCCTTGCCGATCAAGGCCTCGATGGGGGTCATCTCGATATCGAGCTTTTCCCAAACCAGCCCTTTCAGACCCAGGTTGCGCGTCGCCGGGTTCACCAGCCAGGCCGCCAGCATCGTGTCCCAGGCCAGGCCGCGCACCTCCAGACCTTGCTCCGCCAGGACCGTCAGGTCGAACTTGGCGTTGTGCGCCGTCTTCTGGATGCGCTCATCCGCCAATACCGGGCCCAGGATGCGCTTGATAGCCTCCAGGGCAAGTTGCGGCCCCGCATCCACACTGCGGTCATGCGCCACCGGGATATAGTATCCCCGGCCAGGTGCATCGGTCACGCTGATCCCTACCAGGTCTGCCTGCATGGCATCCACACCGGTCGTTTCCACGTCCAGGGCCATGGCGCCGGCCACCCGCAGCCGCTGCGCCAGGGCATCCAGCTCCTGCTCGGTGCGGATGATGGCATATTCGCCGTGGACCTGCACTGGCCGCGCATCGCCGCCCGTCGGAAACAGGGCTAACTGCGAGCCCGTCTGCGCCTGCTCGGCCGTCGGCTTGACTTGGGGCAGGCGATCCACCAGGCTGCGGAAGCCCAGGTCGCGGAAGACCTGCATGACCGCATCCCGCGGATAGTCGCCGAAACGCGCGGCCTCTGCGTCCAGGTCGACGGGCACATCGGTGACGATCGTGACCAGTTTCTTGGCTTCCAACACCTGCGCCCGGCACGACTCCAGCGCCGCCTTGGCGCGGGCGCCGCGCACCTCGTCCAGGTGCTCATAGATGCCTTCCACGCTGCCAAACTGGCGCAGTAGCTCGCGGGCCGTCTTTTCGCCCACACCGGGGACGTTGGGCACATTGTCGGACTTGTCGCCGATTAGCGCCTTGAGATCGATCAACTGCTCCGGCCTCAGCCCGTAGCGCTCCTCTACCGCTTGCACATCAAAGGTCACCGTATCGGAGAAGCGCCGCCCCGAAGTCAGCACCTGGACGTCGGGGCGGACCAACTGCAGAGCATCGCTATCGCCGGTGACGATCAGCGTCTCCATGCCCCGCTCGTGCGCCTGTCGCGCCAATGTGCCCAGCAGATCGTCGGCCTCAAAGCCCGCCACCCCGTAGCGCGGAATGCCGAAAGCATCCACAATGCGGCGCACGTCCGCAAACTGGACCGCCAGCTCCTCATCCATGCGCGCCCGATTGGCCTTGTACGCGGCAAAGCGCTCGTGACGAAAGGTGCGCCCCACATCAAAGGCCACCACCACATGCGTCGGCCTGACCTCGCTCAGGGTCTTGAGCAACATCGAGGTGAAGCCGAACGTCGCGTTCGTCGGCTCACCCGATGGCCCTGTCAGCGGCGGCAGTGCATGGTAGGCGCGATGCACCAGTGCATTGCCGTCAATCAACATCAATTTCTCTTGCTTGGGCACAGAATGACCTCCCATGCCGGCAACCCAATCAAAGCAAAACGCCCAGGACCTGGGCGCTCGCGTCAATAGCCGGCAAACCACCTTGGCCTTGGGCCGTGTCGCCTTGCCCAATGCCGTCGATATTGTACCGATTCTGCAGAGCGGAGTCAAAGATTCAGGAGGGATGGACTTGTGAGGTCAGGTCGGCTGCCACCCGGTCGCGGGTTTCGCGGTCGGCAAAGGAGAGCCACAACGTCAAATGCCGCTCCCCCTTGCCCGCACGCCTCAGTCGCAGCGCCGGGTGGGGTCGGTGGCCGAAGAAGAGATCACCGGGCGTGACCTCTTTCAGCTCCTCAGGACGGAAAAAAGCGTACCAACAGCCCCATTCCACGTCTGAAGAGCCCAAAAGCCCCAGCAGGCTGACTGGCTTGACCACCACCGCGATAATCCGGTCGCCCAGCGCTGTCGACTCGAACTGGCCCTCGGCCTCGACAAAATAACGCTGCTGTGCATTCACGGCAAAGAACCCGCTGGCATGTAGCGCGACGGGGCAGAGCGGCTCGAGAGGCTGGCCAGCCGGCGCCATTTGGCCGGGCCGGAAAAAGATGAAGGAACGCCTGCGCAGGCCGAGCACAGCAGCGCACCAGACGATCAGCACAGCCGCCAGCGTCGGGTGCAGCGCCCAACCCCGCCCCAAAGCGGCCCTGACCAGCGCATAGAAGGCCGCAGCGCCCGCCGCGAGGACGCTCGCCAAGTCCAACGGCACACCGAGCAGACGATAACGGCTTAACCGGTAACCCACTGCGGCCCAAATCCCCGCCAGTGCCAATTCCTCTCTCCATGCCTTCTACTTCGCCGGGTCGGGAGCCCTGCTTCGGCGCCATCCAGCAATCCCTTTTGGAGGTTGCCACAGACTATCCGCGTCACTGCCAGCGGGCATGCCCCGCATCAGGCCGAGGGGCCCCGTTCCAGTTGCGCGCAAGCGTGACGCCCGGATAGCACGCCTCTTGGGGCAAGTACCGCGGCAGTCTATCCGCTGCAGCCCGGGTCATCACCATCCTTATTCATGACGGGCGAGCCAGCCCGGGTAGCCACCCACAGAATGCGCGGTGAGCGTGAGGTCGGTGGCTGAAAGCCAAAGCACTCGAAACGGTCCAGTACTTGCAGCCCGGCCCGCCGCAGGGCTGCCGCCACCGTTACCTCCGGATAGGCGCGCTCCTTGTGGATCTCTTCCAGACGTTCGTAACGGCCATCCTCCTGCCGGGCAAAAGCAATCAGATGTACAGTTGCGATGTGCGGCTCTTCGTCATACTCAGACTGCATGATGACAGAAGCCTCTACCGTCTCGGAGAAATAGGTATTGTGGTCCCAGATCTCGGCCAGAGCATAGAGGGTGTTCATATCGCCCACAAAGAGTCCGCCGGTCTTGAGGTATTGAGCCACCCGGCTAAAGACCTGCTGCAGGTCCTCGGGCGTGAGCATATAATTGAGGGTATCGAAGAAGCAGGTAATCAGGTCCACCCGTTCGGGCAGCGTGAAGGAGCGCATGTCCTGCTGGCTGAGCAGCAACGGCAGGCCAGTCTCCTCGGCCTTGCGCCGCGCCTGAGCCAGCATGGCTGCCGAGCCGTCCACACCATAAGTGCGCCAGCCACGCTGCGCCATCGCCAAGGCCATTGTGCCGGTGCCACAGGCCAGGTCCAGCACTGTATCCCCCTGGAACCCGTACCGCTCCAAGACCTGCCACAGGTAGGGGATCATGCGCAGGCTGAACCCGATCTGCCCCGATTGGTCATAGATGCCGGCATAACGCTCGTAAATACCCAAAGCTCAAACTCCAAACCTTCGCACCCTGTCAGAGTACCCCAGAGCGTGCCACACCCTGCGCAGCCATCGTGGCACAGGGGGAGCGACGAAGGAGGACAGGTACGGTCCTAGTACTGCAACCGTACTTGGTCCAACCGGCTCCCGGTAACAGCCGGCAAAGGTGCTTTGCGCCTGCCCGGCTCTGACCCGGGAGGGGGGATTGGGCGGCCCGGCTGCAGGCAACCCGCCCAATCCCCCCGAATGGCTCTACTCCGGTCGCGTGCGAAGCGCGATGCCCGGATGGGATCCGCGCCCCGATGGGTAAGTACGGCTGTAGTGCTGGCGGACTCGAAAAATCTATTCCTGACCGATCCCACTCAGCGCCTGATCCAGGTCGGCAATGATGTCGGCCGCTTCCTCGATGCCAACCGAAAGCCTCACCAGCCCCTCGCCGATGCCCATCCGTGCGCGTTCCTCTGCCGGCACAGCCCGGTGAGACGACATGGCCGGATAGAGCACCAGGCTGTAGACATCGCCCAGGGTCGTCACCGGCAGGCAGAGGCGCAGCGCCTCCATAAAACGAAAGACCCGTCCCCGGTCGCCACCCTGCAGCTCAAAGCTGATCATGCCTCCGAAATGCCCGGGCCGCAGCAGCCGGGCCGCCAGCTCGTGTTGGGGGTGCGCCGGCAGGCCCGGGTAATGAACACGGCGCACATCGCGGCGCCCTGCCAGCCATTCCGCCACGGCCTGCGCGTTCTCACACTGTTGGCGCATCCGCAACGGCAGAGTCTTGAGGCCGCGCAGCACCAGCCAGGCCTCGTTGGGCCCCAGGTTGCCGCCGGTCAGCTTGAGCAGCTCGCGCATCTGCGCGCAGCGCTCCTGTGATGAGGCGACCACACCCCCCATAACATCCCCATGGCCGCCCAGATACTTGGTGG
This sequence comes from Anaerolineae bacterium, assembly GCA_034436375.1. Classification (GTDB taxonomy): domain Bacteria; phylum Chloroflexota; class Anaerolineae; order SpSt-313; family SpSt-313; genus DAOTVS01. Next base: position 17,421 of record DAOTVS010000258.1, read on the forward strand.
CCGAGTGCACAACGTAGTCGGCCCCCCAGGCCAGCGGCTGCACCAGGTAAGGGCTGGTGAACGAGCTGTCCACCAGCAGGGCGGCGCCCACGGCATGGGCCGCTTCGGCCAACTGGGGCAGATCGGCCACCTTCAGCAGGGGGTTTGAGAGGGTCTCCACCAACACGGCACGCGGCCTGGCGCTCTGCACCACAGCCCGCGTCTCCGCCAGGTCGGTCACTTCGACAAAATCCACCTGTACGCCCTGGCTGCGCATCAGGCTGTTCAGCAGGGCATAGGTCGCCCCATAAACATCGCGCGCGGCCACGACCCGGTCGCCCGGCTTGAGCCCAAGCGAAATCAGCGCCAGGTGAATGGCGGCCATGCCCGAAGCGGTGGCAACGGCGCCCTCCGCTCCTTCGAGCGTCGCCACAGCCGTCTCGAGCGCGGCCACCGTGGGGTTGCCATAGCGAGGGTAGACAAAGCCAGCGCGAGTATTGGCAAAGACGCCGTCCAGGTCCTCCATGTCGTCATAGAGGTAGCCCACAGAGTTGTAAATCGGCGTGGTCACCGGTGAGAAATCGGGCCGTTCGCCCCCCTCGCCCGCATGCACCGCCTGCGTCCGCATGCCATACTTGCGCCAGTCCACAGCCCCCTCCTCTAGCACACAACCTCATTCACAATGTTTGCCCCGCCGGGCACGGTCGCGCCCCGCAGAATGATCGCATCGCTAATAGTCGCCCCATCGCCGATACAGCAGCCGCGCTCGATATACACCCGCGGCCCAATCACCGCATCGCGCCCAATGACCGTCCCCGGCTCAATGCCCAGCGGGGGCAGCAACAACGTCTGGGGGCCCACCGCTGCCGGCGCCACCTGCAGCCGCTCACCGTCGCGCTCCAGGTAGTACCGGTTGATCGCCAACAGGTCGGCGGGCCCGGTCACCGTCAGGCGATGCTCGGCAAACACTGGCAGGATGGGGCCGTCCTGTTCAATCAGGGCCTGGATCGCATCCTGCAGCTCATACTCCCCGCGCGGCGAAAGCTTGACCTGGGGCAAGAGGGTAAGGATGCGCGGGGAAAAGAGGTAGAGCGGCAGGCTCGCGATCCGCGATGGGGCCTCGGCGGGCCCGGGCTTTTCCACAATAAGCCTCACACGCCCATCCTCCAGGGCGACGATGCCCGACTTGCTCAACTGCTCCTCTGGCACTGGCATCACGCTCAACACGCCGCCGGCCCCAGGATGGCGACGATAGCAGGCCAGCATCTCTCCCACATGGTCCGCCGAGCAGAGGCTATCACAGGCCGAGAGGACGAAATCACCCTCGATCAGGGGCGCCGCCTGGCGCAAGGCATCGGCCATCCCCAGACGATCCTGCTGCGTCACAAAGCGCACCCGCACCCCAGCGGGACAGGCCTCAGTAAAGTAGGGCACGATATCCTGATCGTCAGCGCTGACCACCAGGATGAAATCGGTGATGCCGTTCCGGTAGATTGTCTCCATCACCCGCTCGACCATGGGCCGGCCCACAACGGGCATCATCGCCTTGGAGCGGGTAAGGGTGAGCGGGTGCAGGCGCTTGCCTTTGCCCGCGGCCAGGATGACTCCTTGCACAGCGTCTCCTTATGCCGAGACCCAAGAAGCGCCGGAGACTTCCGAATTTGGGATCTCGGCCGTCGTCATTTCCTCCACCACCAGGCCCTGCTGCGCCAGCGCAGGCACGAAAACGACCGCCTCACGGAGCCCCAATTCGGCAGCCACCTGCCGAAAGACCGCAGCGATGCGCTCCTCTTCGCCCGGCCGCGCCAGGGCAAACACCGACCCGCCACCGCCGGCGCCTGTCAGCTTGGCCCCCAGCGCCCCTGCATCCAGCGCCGCATGGATGAGCCGGTTCCCCTCATGGCCCGCTCCGCCGGCAAAGCCGCAGTGCAGCATCATCTCGTTCACCAGGCGATGATTCTCGTTCATCAGGGCGCCAAAGGTCTCCCAATCGCCACGCAACAGCGCGATCTTGCCTCGCCAGGCCGTCGCGCCCACACCATCCATGGTGCGCACCATGAAAGGCAGCTCGTTGCCACAGCCATTGCGCCGCTCCCAGGCCGCATATTCCTGCAGGTAGCGCGAGCGCATCACGCCATGCACATCGCCAGAGTCGCGCACGACGCCCGTGCTGCAAATCACCAGCGGCAGCCGGCTCACATAGGCATCGAGGCGCTCATAGGTGGCATAGGGCTCCTCGTTGACCGGGCGCTGGAAGAGCTTGCCCCGGTAATCGATGTAGCTCAAGCCCCCAAAGATCGGCACATAGCGGTCGGCATAGCCGCAGGTGATGCCCAGGTCACTGGCCTCAGTGCGCTGCGTCAGCTCGGCAAGCACGTAATCATTGTGCACCAGCGGGTCCAGCTCATAGGCAGCGCGCATGGCCGCCAGCGTGAGAATGACGAGCAGAGAAGAACCCCCCAGGCCACTCTGTCGCGGCACATCCGTCCAGGTTGCCAGGCGCACCTTTTGCTGCTCCAGCTTGGCGGCAAACTCGCGGCTGTAGCTGCGCAGCCGCCGCACCGCCGCTTTCTGCAGCCTTGCCTGGCCATCCAGCGCCAGCGCCAGGTCCGCATCTTCTACCCGTCCGACCAAAGTGAACCCGCCGTCAGGCGTGCGCCGACATTCCTCGAATTGCAGCGTAGCGGCCGGCTCCACCCAGGCGCCGGCGCGAATCTCGATGGCAGCCGAGATGGTAGAGAGATCCCCCTCGTTGCCATCGGCAGGGTTGCCCAACACATTGACTCGGGCGGGGACGGAAAGATGGTAACGTTTCAAGGCTGCCTCCAGGGGGTGACTTGGCGCACTCTACACAACCGACGCCACACATGATGCGCAGTATACCACAGGGGTCAGCACTCGCCAAAGTTGGGGCACGGGAGAGCGCAGGAAAGATTTGTGAAAACTACATTTCCTGCGAGCTCTGGCCAGTGTGCGAACGGGGGAAGTGATGAGCTAAATACCCGTCACGGATTCTGCATCATGAGCGGGCAGTAGCTCCTGGATTTCACCAGTTCCGCCGGCAGCCAGGGGTTCATATCAGGCGTCCATGTGATGGGCTTGCTCTCGCTCACGTTGCCCGCACGATCGCGGGCGCGGACCTTGACGATATGCCCGCTCCAGGTCTCCTGAACGGGCACCGTGCCCGCACTGCCGGTAGAATAAAGCATAACGGGCACCCAGGGGCCCCAGTTGGTCCCATCATCCGACAGCGCATAGGCCGCCCCAGAGGAATCCACGCCCGAGAGCGCATCCTGCAGGTGAACGCCCGTCTTGTCTGCAGTGCCCCAGACGGGCGGCGTGCGATCAACGATGATCGTCTGGCTGTATTCCGGCGAGGCATTGCCGGCCGCGTCCAGGAAGCGCACCCGCACCGGGTAACACCCCTCGTTCGGCAGCGCCAACGAGTATTGTGTGGCAAAGGCCTGAGGGGCAGTGTAGATCTCCACCCGGTCCAGCCACAGATTGCCGGTCGCTTTGTACCAGGTCCGCACCTCCAGCCCATCGTTGATACTCGGGTTGGTGCACGAGGTGCCATGATCGGGGTATTGGAAAGGCACTCGCACCCCCTGGTAACGCCCCGCAACCAGGTCAGCGCCCAACACCGGCTTGGGCCCGGCGAGGATGCGCAGACCGGCCTCGTCCGACACATCGAGGTCTGCCAGGGTCGCCGCCGGGTCGCTGGCCTGTCCACGCAGCCAGAACACGGCCTCATAGTTGCCCGGCCACGGCAGCCCGCAAAAGTAGGGGCCATACCAGGCCCCGGCGCTCGATTGCCCGGCAATGCCCTCCCACGCCTGGCCATTTCCCGCCAGAGGATCGGTGACCAAGACCCCGGTGTTGCTCTGATGCGGCTGGCTCTCGCTCTCCCAGCTCCACCCTTGACTGAACTGCATCTGGGTGCAGCCGGTACAGTTGAGGTTCAGGGTCACGCTGCTCCCCGAAGTATACGCAGTCGCCGACAGGCTGCCGGTGGGCGGAGAATTATCAAGGCTGACCGTCACCGTCGCCGTGCTGCTCTTCCCCTGGGCCGAGGTGGCTGTTATGCTCAGAGTGTGCTGGCCATCCTGCTCAACAGTCGTGTCCCAGGACCACAAACCAGCGCTCGGAGAGGGCATAGCCCTGACCTGCCCATCCACTGACACGCTCACCTGCGCCGGCTGGGGGGTGACCTGCCACCTTACTGGCACCACGCCGGCAAGAATGGCGTTCGCAGTGGGTTGACTGATCAGCACTTGCGGGGCCTGCATGCGCGCCCAAACGGCGTTGCGGATCTGTGGCAGCAGGGCATAGGCCTGATCGCCGGGGCAGGTCGTCACGTTGCAGTCGCGATGCCCCATGATATTGGGCAATGTCCTGTCGTACAGCCAGCTGCTCTGCAGCGGGTTGATCCCGTTGAGGGTGCACTTGGCGGCCAGCAGGTCCTCCAACGCCGAAACTGCAGCCGCCGGCACAGGCTCCGTCTGATAGGTGCCGAGGATGGCCACCCCAATCGAGCCGCGGTTGTACTGCAGGGCATGGCCGCCGATAACCCCATCACCCCCAAAGCGTCCCTCGTAGATGCGCCCCTGCTGGTCGACCACATAGTTATAGCCGATATCGCCCCAACCGAGCGTGACCGCGTGATAGTAGTAAATGGCGCGCATCCAATAGGCGGGGTCGGTCGTATCGGGCGTATCCGTGTGGTGCACCACAACGTGCGTCACCGGCGCATACTCGGGCGGCCAGATCTCCTGCCCACCGCTGAAGCGGTAGCTTTCATTGGCGCCCCACTGGGCGCGGGTGATGATGGTTGGCCCAGAAACCGTCTCGAGGGCTGTTGCCTGCGGCGCCTGCGGCCCGGCGCTCGCGTCGATGGCCGCCAGTTTCAGGCTATGCAGGACCGGCAATGCATTGGCCGCACCAGTCAGCGTCGCCCGCACCTGTACGTAGCGCCCCTTGCTCATGATCAGAATGCTGTACCGCAGGTTGCCAGCCGCTTTGTCTGGGCCGCCGACATCCTCCTGCAGATCCTGCCATGGCGCCCAGTTGACGCCGTCGAAGCTGGTGCGCACTGCAAGCGCCAGGCTCCCCGCAGCCGGCACGTCAGCCTGCCAGAGCGCCCCCAAAGCCCCAAAGGTGTGCCCCATGTCGTGCACAGGCGTCTCCAACTCGCCCTGGTCAGAGCCCCCGGCCAGAGCCAGCCCCGCAGCCCCTACCACCGGCTGGAGCCCTGTCAACGTGGCTTGTGCGGTCCCCGTTGGCCCCACGATGGACCATTCTGCTGCCCAGGTATCCGCACTGCTGGCCGCTGGCGGCGCCGCTTCAACAGCGTCACGCGCCACTCCCCCCAAAGCCAATACAAACGCCATCAGCAAGCTCGCAAACCTGGCTCTCCGCCGCACAGCCTTACCAGATGACATGGGGTCCCCTTCCACAGGATAGCTCTCAGCCCTGCCACAAGCCTAGCGGTCCAGATCGTCACTGGCAGATCATCGCTCCTCGCTCGCCAGTTGGTGCGCCCGCCGCAGCGGCTCCGGCAGGCGACGGTTCCGGGTGCAGCCCAGGACAATCTCGACGGCGCCGGCCAGGTCAACGCGGTGCCCGACAGACACATAGACGGGCTTGACCCCAGCGCGGGTGCGCACGACCGCACCAACGACCTCGCCTCCATCCCACAGCTCCGTCCAGCTTCCTGCTGCCTCGCCCAGCTCACCGTACGTGCCGACCAGGCGCGACTTGGCGCAGCCGACGCTCGGCCTGTCCAGCAGCACACCCAGATGACAGGCCAGGCCAAAGCGCCGCGGGTGCGCATAACCCTGCCCATCGCACAGCAAAAGGTCCCAGGGGGCCTCCAGCTTCGCCAGCGCAGCCAACGCCGCCGGCCCTTCACGGAAAGATAGGAGCCCAGGGATGTAGGGGAACTCGACCGGGCGCTCAGCTACAGCGGCGCCAGCCTCCACCAGCTCGGGGTAGGTGAAGACCACAGCCGCCGCCCGCGCCAGTTCGCCACGGAACCCGACATCGAGGGCCGCCACCCTGCGGATACCTTCCACGGTCCCATGCAGCGCCACCAGCGAGCGCAACCGCTCCTGTATCTGTCGCGCCTCCGCCGCAGAAACCCGCCATGGGTGCTCATGGTGCAGAGCAATTGTCATCAGTCGTTTCCCTCGGCCGTGACCGGCAGCCAGCCAGGCGCCGAGAATCAAGTAACTGCCATTGTAATCTCAAGGGGAGAATGACACAAGTTCCGCTCCAGCATGGGGCGAATCTTGGCGCGATTGACGATTATGATTGCGAGAGGGCGCACAGGCGACAAGAGCATAGTGGCGGCTTGGGCCGCTCGTCTTGCATCTGCCATAACAGACCGCCCGGACGAGCGGCC
>DAOTVS010000259.1:0-34252 GCA_034436375.1 Anaerolineae bacterium
TCCGATCTGTGATCATCACGGTCTTGATGCCCATGCGCCGCAGATGGGCGAAACGCTCCTTGATCCCGCCCTTGACGATGTCTTTCAGATGGATGACGCCCACGATCTCGGCATTGCGCGCCACCACCAGCGGCGTGCCCCCGGAACGGGCGATGCGCTCGATGATGCCAGGCAAGGCCGGCGGCACAGCCTGGTCGTGCGCCCTGGCCAGGGCCAGGATCGTATCGGGGGCGCCCTTGCGCACACAGAGCCCATCGATATCGACGCCGCTCATGCGCGTCTGGGCGGTAAAGGGCACAAAGCGGGCACCCCGCGGCGCATCGGGCTGCGCGCCTACCGCCCGCCCGCGCAGACCATACTTCTCTTTCGCCAGCACCACGATGCTGCGGCCCTCCGGCGTCTCATCGGCCAGCGACGCCAGCTGGGCCCACTCTGCCACCTGCCGTGCATCTATGCCATCCACCGGGATGATCTCGACGGCCTGCCGGTTGCCCAGCGTGATCGTGCCCGTCTTATCCAGCAGCAAGACGTCCACATCGCCGGCCGCCTCCACCGCCCGGCCGCTCATGGCGATCACGTTGCGCCGGATCAACCGGTCCATGCCGGCGATGCCGATGGCCGAAAGCAGGCCGCCGATGGTCGTCGGGATCAGGCAGATCAGGAGGGCCACCAACACGGTAATGGTCACCGGGGCGCCCTGCCCCGCCGCCCGCACGCTATACAGAGAGAAGGGCAAGAGCGTCATCACCACCAGCAGGAAGATGATGGTGAACCCGGCCAGCAAGATGTTCAGTGCAATCTCGTTGGGGGTCTTTTGCCGCCGGGCGCCCTCCACCAGGCCGATCATACGGTCGAGGAACCCCTCGCCGGGATCGGTGCTCACGCGCACAACCAGCCAGTCCGACAGCACCCGCGTGCCGCCGGTGACGGCGCTGCGGTCTCCCCCCTCCTCGCGGATCACCGGCGCGCTCTCGCCCGTGACGGCGCTCTCGTCCACTGCCGCAATGCCGGCCACCACCTCGCCATCGGCCGCGATGATATCGCCAGCCTGCACCAGGAACAGGTCTCCGCGCCGCAGCGCCGTCGAAGGGATGACGTCATAGGCAGCCCGCTGCTCGGGCGCCCGCAGCTTTCTGGCTGCCGTCTCCTGCCGGGTGCGGCGCAGCGCCTCGGCCTGCGCCTTGCCCCGCCCCTCGGCCAGCGCCTCGGCCAGGTTGGCAAAGAGGACGGTGAACCAGAGCCAGCCCGCCACCGCGCCGACAAAGGCCGGCGCGGCCTCGCCCCGACCCAACAGAGCCTGCACAAACAGGGCAGTCGTGAGCACACTGCCGATCTCGACCACGAACATGACCGGGTTGCGCACCTGCACCCGGGGATCCAGCTTGACAACAGCATCGCGCAGCGCGCGCCGGTAGAGGCCGGGGCGCAGGCCGGGCCGCCTCATGCCCGGCACCATCGTTTCCTGAATAGACATCGCTTCCCCCAGGCTAGTGGGCTCCCACACGGCTCTTGACGGACACCTGGTTGCCACAGAAACGCGATTGCCCTCCGTCAAGACCCGTGTGGGACCACTAGAACAGCACTCCCTGCCCCACCAGCAGGTACTCCACAATCGGCCCCAGCGCCAGCGCGGGCAGAAAGCTCAGGGCGCCCACTACCACGACCACTGCAATAAGCCAGCCCGCAAAGAGCGGTGTATGGGTCGGCAGCGTGCCTGCCCCTTCCGGCACCCTTTTCTTGCGCGCCAGCGAGCCGGCCATCGCCAGGATGGGCACGGCCAGCCAGAAGCGGGCCAACAGCATGACCACACCGCCGGCGAGGTCGTAGAAGGGATTGTTGGCGTTAAGCCCGGCAAAGGCAGAGCCGTTGTTGTTGCCCAGCGAGCTGAACGCATAGAGCACTTCGCTAAAGCCATGCGGGCCGCGGTTGAGGATGGCCGCCTGGCCGGCCTGAGTCGTCACACCCAGCGCTGTGCCCAGCAGGACCAGCGCCGGCGGGATAAGGACAACCAGCGCCGCCATCTTCATCTCATAGACCTCGATCTTTTTGCCCAGGTACTCGGGCGTGCGGCCAACCATCAGCCCGGCTACAAAGACGGCCACAATCACAAAGGCGAGCATCCCATACAGGCCCGAGCCCACGCCACCAAAGACGACCTCGCCCAACTGCATCAGCCACAGGGGCGCCAGGCCGCCCAGGGGCGTGAAGGAATCGTGCATCGAGTTGGCGGAGCCGTTGGAGGCAGCCGTCGTGGCGGTAGCCCACAGCGCCGAGTTGGCGACGCCAAAGCGCAGCTCTTTCCCCTCCATATTGCCGCCCGGTTGCAGGTCGCTTGCCGCCTGGCTGACCCCCAACCGCGCCAGGCTCGGGTTGCCCTGCCCTTCCGCCCAGGCGCAGGCGACCGTGAACGCCACAAAGAGGACAGTCATGGCGGCCAGGAGCGCCCAGCCCTGGCGGGCATCGCGCACCATGCGGCCAAAAGTGTGGCAGAGAGCAGCCGGGATGAGCAGGATGGCGAGCATCTCCAACAGGTTGCTGAGCGGCGTCGGGTTCTCGAACGGGTGGGCCGAGTTGACGCCGAAAAAGCCGCCGCCGTTCGTCCCCAGTTGCTTGATGGCAATTTGCGAAGCGGCCGGACCAACTGCCAGCACCTGCTGCGAGACGGCGGCGCCTGCAGTGTCGCGCGTGCCCTGCAGCAGGGGCACGGTCACATAGCGGCCCAACGTCTGCACGGCGCCCTGCGACACAAGGGCGACGGCCAGCAGCAGCGAGAGCGGCAACAGAATGTACAGGGTGCTTCGGGTCAGATCCACCCAAAAGCTACCGACGGTCTTTGCCGAGCGCCGCACCACGCCACGGATCAGCGCCACGAGGATAGCCATGCCCGTCGCCGCCGAGACGAAATTCTGCACCGTGAGCCCGAGCATCTGGGTCAGGTAGCTCAGGGTGCTCTCGCCGCCATAGGCCTGCCAGTTGGTGTTCGAGACGAAGCTGGCTGCTGTGTTGAACGAAAGATCGGGCGCCACCGGCGGGAGCCCCTGCGGGTTCAGCGGCAGCAGCCCCTGCAGCCGTTGCAGCGCATAGACGGCCAGCAGCCCGCACAGGCTGAATAGGAGCACCGCCGCCGCATAGGTCTGCCAGGTCATCTCGTCTGTGGGCTTGACGCCCGCCAGCCGGTAGATGCCCCGCTCCAGGGGGCCCAGCACCGGGTGCAGGAACGTACGCTCACCCTCGTAGACGCGCGCCATGAAAACTCCCAGCGGCCAGGCCAGGAGCAGAAGCAACAGCAGGTACAATCCGATCTGCAGCCAATCCCACCCAGTCATGAGAACCACTCCGGCTTGAGCAGCGCCGCCACCAGGTAAACCAGCAGAGCCAGCGCAATCAGCCCGGCGATAAGGTACAACCCGTTCACCTTACCCCTCCATGAGGCGCCGGCAGCCCCACACCAGGCCCAGACTGGCCGCAAAGAACACGATGATGATGCCGAGATACAAAAGATCCCCCATAGAACCGACCTCTCGCCAGGAACACGATGATGGAATCCACTCCCCCTATTCTAGCAGCAATGGGGCCAAGAAAACCTCAAGAAACAGAGGGGAAGAATCAAGAAGGCATCAAGGTCGGGGTTGCCCGGGGCCCCCGACCATCGGGGTCTCTCAGCGCTGCGAGGCGGATTGGGGTTCCTGCCGGAGTCTGCTATGCTGCACTCTCTCTGTCGATGATGACCTTACACGTGGCCCGCTTCAGGACATCGCGGCTGGTGCGGCCCAGGCCGGCCTCGGCGCCCGGCTGCCCGGCACTCATCACAATGGCATCGACGCCCTCTGCTTCAGCCAGTTGCAGGATGCCCGCCGAGGCGTAGCGATGGGGCAGGATCTTGGCCTGTACCGGCAAGCCGTGCCGCACAGCAATCAGGCGGGCTACGCGCAGGGCCTCCTGGCCCCGGGCCTCTTCAAAGGGCTCCGGCGCATCGAGAGGGAGGGTAAACGGCACCTCCACCACATACACCAGGATGATTTCAGCTTTCTGCTTCTCACCGAGCCGGCAGGCCAGTTCCACAGCGCACTCCGTCGCTGGCTCACCGGAAACGGGCACCAGGATGCGCTGCAGCGCCGTCACCGCGTGACGCGCCACGGCGACCTCTTGCGGCCGTTGCCGCGACACGTTGAGCATCCAACGAAAAACGTAGGCCAGGGAGAAAGCGAAAACAATCGCCAGCAACATGCCCAGTGGGCTCAAGATCACGTTCATCGCGCATGACCCCCGTCTTGCCGCTATGGCCTAATGATCGAGTGCTCCTTCCCAGCGCGAGCGGACGCCCAGCTTCCGGTCGCGGCGGATGAGGGCTTGCTTGTATTCCTCGAGCAAGTCATATTCTTCGGCGCGGGTCAGCACGTCCACCTGTTCCGCTTCCCAATCATGCTTGATGCTGCCAATGATGGGCAGACCACTACGGCGGCGATAGTAGAAGTAGTAGCCGACGCACAGCAACATCCAGGCGGGGCCAACGATGCGGCCGATCTCATGAGTCACCAGTACCGTCAGGAAGATGCTGGTCACCCCGAGCAGCCCTACGATGCCAATCACGGGCACATCGTAGACGGTGCCGTCCTTGCGTTTCCACTTGATGTTGCCCGGCACCTTGTAGGGGCGAGGCGTATACGGATCCAAATAACGCAGGCGAATCAGTGAGATAAATACCAGGATATAGCCCAACGTAGCGCCAAAGGCATAGAGGTTGGCCAGGGTATCCAGTACCGAGGGCGTCAGGAAGGCTACGATGGTCAGCACAACGGCCACCCAGGAAAAGGCGGCAATAGCGTTGGACGGCGTGTTGCGCGTGGGGTGCACATGGCTGAACCACGGACTGGCGAGCTTGAAGTTGCTCATGGAAAAGATCAGCCGCGAGGCGCCCATAACGCCGGTGTTGGATGAGATCAGCAGGATGGTGGCGCCCAGGAATGCGGCAAAGGGCCCGGCGAGTATCCCCAGATAGGGGACATTGGAGGCCAGGAAGGCAATGGGGTCGGACTCGTGGGCCTTGATCGCCTGCCAGGGCAGGATGCCCAGGCTGACCGTGGAGAAGCCGAGAGCCAGAATAAAGACCGTAAAGATCAGGGCCAGCGAAGTGCGCGGGATAACCGTGGCCGGGCGGCGCGTCTCCTGAGCGGCCTGAGAGATACTCTCCAGCCCGACGAAGGAGATGATGGCCAATGAGAACCCGTAAAGGAACTGCTTCGTGGATGGCAGCTCGAATTGCCACTGGTGGATGAGCAGGTCGGGCTTCCAGGCCAGGGCAAAGCCAAAGATGACGATCGATATCTCCAGGCACAAGTCCACGAGGCCAAGGACCTCGTTGACCTTGGAGGATTCGCGTATGCCGCGCACATTGAGCCAGCGCAGGAAAACGATGAGGAGCAGCGTCTCACCGAACCAGAGAAGGTTGACATTGTGGAAAGGCCCCAGGTTCACTGCGAAGCTCTGCACACGAATGCCAAGGTAGGGGAGGAAGAAATTGACATAGCCCGTAGAGGCAACGGCAAAGAGTGCGATATCAATCGTGTAATCCAGGAGCAGCGCCGTGCCGGCCAGGAAAGCGGGCAAGTCGCCCAATCCACGCAGGGAATAATACTGGCCGCCCCCAGCGACCGGATAAGACGAGGCCAGCTCGGTAAAGGCCAGGCCGATCATGATGTACACCAGGCCCGCCAGAGCAAAAGCAAGGGGCGCCCCACCTTGAGCAGCGCCAATGACGAGCCCCAGAGCCACGTAGATATCGGCCCCCACATCGGCATAGCCCCAGGTGTAGGAACCCCAAATGGTTACATCACGCCGCAGCCCGGTGTGTACGGCCGGCCTGGCAACCGCTTGCTCAGTCATCTGGACCTTCTCCGCCCCATATGCAGGAACTCTGAACGAAAATGGACGCCTATATCACAGCCTGGTTATCCCATGCTACTGCTATTCTAGCAGCTAAAGGGGAAAGGAAACCTCAAGAAGAGGGAGTTGGGCGTCAAGAAAGTGTCAAGGGCGCACAAGGCAACCCGGGGCTGAAGCCGCCGGGCTTAGGACAAAGCCCTGGTATACTGGAATTGCAGGTTGTGGTAAGGTATCTGCGGGCTCGTGTAGGGCAAATCTGTCTTGCACGGCGGAATTGGATCCTGTACGAGCCCCGGAGGGGCTTTGTATTCTCAGCCCGGTGGCTTTAGCTCCGGGCAGCCTCGCTCAAACACACAACCGGGTTTACCAACAGTATCGCTTGCGGCCTGGGCGACCCCGATTGAGCACTCGGCCGGGCCAAGTCCGAGGAACAGCAAAAGGCGCCAGTACCTTGGATGGGCACTGGCGCCTTGGCTTACAGATTCGCTCTCAGCGGGTCAGAGATTGTCGGCCACCCCCGGCAGGGGTGATACGACCTCGATCTCGCCCTCATCCTGCGGCCGGGTCACGCGCAGCACGCGCACCAGCCACACGCTGCCGTCGGCACGGTGCAGCCGCGCCAGACCGGCGTGCAGCGGGCAGATCTCGCGGACAAGCTGGAAGGGGCCCGACAGGCTGGGCCAGCCGTCGGCTTCACGGCTGGCCTCCAGCCAGTAGCGCACCTCGGCCAGCCGGTCGCGGTCATCCTTGTCGTACAGGACCCCTGCCTGCCACGCTTCGTTGGTCATCTCAGAACCCTTCGAGCCGACTGAGGTCGGCGATGCCCCTGGGCAGGGCGGCGATGCGCTGCAGCAGCGCCAGCCGGTTCTCCCGCACGGCCGGGTCCTCGGCCATCACCAGCACATCCTCAAAGAAGCGCACGATGGGGCCGATCAGCTCGCGCAGCGCCGCCACCAGGGCCGGCATCTGTGGTTCAGCCGCCACATGCGCCGCCGCTCGCAGATAGGCCTCATGGAGGGCCTTGGTAGCGGGCTCGGTGAAGCGCTCCGGGTGCAGCTCGTACTGCTCCGTCAAATCGCGTGTGATGCGCACCGTGCGCGCATAGGCCACCAGGATGCTGTTCCAGTCGGGTGCAGAGACGGCCTGCTGCAGCTCTCGCGCCGCACGCGCAGCCAGGAGCGGCCGGTCCCCCTGCCCGGCCAGCACGGCATCCACCACATCGTAGCTCAGGCCCTGCTCCAACAGGTAGCCGCGCAAGCGCTGCTGGATAAAGGTCAGCACGTCTTGCCGCACCTGAGGCGCCACAGCGCGCGGCTGCACCGAGGCGGCCGCATCCACGGCTGCAGATAGCGACAATGGCGCATCGAGCCCCAGGGCGATCTGCACCACGCCCAGGGCTGCCCGGCGCAGCGCATAGGGGTCCGCCGAGCCAGTCGGGGCCAGGCCCACGGCAAAGAGACCCACCAGGCTATCCAGGCGGTCCGCCAGGGCCAGCACCTTGGCGGCGCGGCTGGCCGGCAGCGGGTCGCCCACGGAACGGGGCAGGTACTGCTCGGCGATGGCCTCCGCCACAGCCTCGGGCTCGCCCGCATGCCGCGCATAGTGAGCGCCCATAATGCCCTGCAGCGAGGTGTGCTCCACCACCATCTTGGTGGCCAGGTCGGCCTTGCACAAAAAGGCGGCGCGCTCGGCGACGGCCTTTTCCTCCGGCGTCAGGCCCAGGGGCTCAGCCAGCGCCGGCACCAGCCGCTCCAACCGCCGCGTCTTGTCGAGCATCGAGCCCAGGTCCGTCTGGAAGGTCAGCGTGGCCAGCTGCGGCACAAAGGCCGAAAGCGGCTGCGAGCGGTCCGCCCGGTAGAAGAACGCCGCATCGGCAAAGCGGGCGCGCAGCACTTCCTCATTGCCATGGCGCACGCCGTCCCAGTCCAGCGCATAACCGTTGGTCACGGCCAGGAAGGAGGGCAGCAAGTGCCCATCCTTGAGCACAGGGAAGTAGTATTGGTGCTCGCGCATCACGGTCACGAGCACCGGCTCGGGCAGGTGCAGGTACTCGGGGGCAAAGCTCCCGCGCACCACTGTAGGCCATTCGACCATGTTGGCTACCGCCGCCAGCAGCCCGCGATCATCGGCCATCTCGCCGCCGGCCTCTGCCGCCAGCAACTGCCCCTGCTCAACGATGGCCCCCTGGCGCGCAGCGATGCTCAACACCACGTGATGCCGGCTCATCGCCTCCTCATAGGCCTCCGCCGCCGGGATCTCGATCTCCTCCGATTCGTCGGGCCGGATGCCCCGCGAGGTGCGGCCCGAGGCCACACCGGCGTAGCTAAAGGGCACGATGGTATCACCCAATAGCCCCACCAGCCAGCGAATGGGCCGCGAGAACGAGACGCCGGTCGCATTCCAGCGCATCGAGCGGGGGAAGCGAAGGCGCTCGATCAGTTGCACAGCCAGGGGCCCCAACACCTCGACCGCCTGTTGACCGCGCACCACCTGCACCGCCACCACATACTCGCGCCCCTCAAAGTCGCGCACCTGGAGCGATTCCACCGGCACATTGTTGCTGCGCGCAAAGCCCAGCGCCGCCTTGGTCGGCTGGCCGGAGGCGTCATAGGCTACCCTGGCCGGCGGGCCCTTGATGACCCGCTCCTCATCGGCCTGCACCGGCGCCACGTCGCGCACCAGAACGGCCACCCGCCGCGGAGTGCCTTCAATCAAGATCTCGCCGTGCGACAGGCGCGCCGCAGCGAATGCTTCGGGCACGGCGCTGCGCAACTGCTCTAGCGCCAGGTCCAGGTCCTCGGCAGGCAGTTCTTCCGCGCCGATCTCCATGAGGAAATCACGCCGATCAGTGGGCCCCGGGGCAGAAACCTGCGAGCACGCCGGCTGCAGGCTCACTCCGCCGAACGCCCCACTGGAGAGCAGAGGATACCCCATCTCCTTGCGCTGACTCAGATAGGTCTCGGCGACAGCACGCGACAGGTCGCGCATACGCGCGAAAAAGTGTGCGCGCTCGGTCACACCCACCGCTCCCCGCGCATCGAGCACGTTAAAGACGTGAGAGCACTGGAGCACATAGTCGTGAGCCGGCAGCACCAACCCGGCGGCAAGCGCGTCGCGCGCCTCGGCCTCATACAGGTCATACATCTCCCGCAGGCGCTGAATGCTCGCCACCTCGAAATTGTAGCGGCACTGCTCAACCTCACCCGTGAACAGGATATCGCCGTACTTGATCTGATCGGCCCACACCATCTCCTGGAACACCGGCACATCCTGCAGCACCATGACGATGCGCTCCAGGCCATAGGTGATCTCGACGGCGACTGCATCCAGATCGAAACCGCCCGCCTGCTGAAAATAAGTGTATTGGCTGATCTCCTGGCCATCGAGCCAGACCTGCCAGCCCAGCCCCCAGGCGCCCAGCGCCGGCGACTGCCAGTTGTCCTCCAGAAAGCGCACGTCGTGCTTGCGCGGGTCCACACCCAGGGCACGCAGGCTGCCCAGGTACAGTTCCAGCGGGTTACCGGGATCCGGCTTGAGGATCACCTGGAATTGATAGTATTGCCCCCAGCGGTTAGGGTTCTCACCATAGCGGCCGTCGGCGGGCCGCACCGAGGGCTCCACATAGGCGACCTTCCAGGGCTCTGGGCCCAGCACGCGCAGAAAAGTGGCAGGGTTCATCGTCCCTGCCCCCACCTTGACATTGTACGGCTGCCAGACCAGGCATCCTTGCTCGGCCCAGTAACGCTGCAGGCGCATAATGGCTTCTTGGAACTGCATGAATGAGTCACTCCCCTTGCGGCCGCAAAGCGCCAGGCCTCGCCGGCCGGATTTGCAACGAATCTACTCGCTTTACCTGGCAATGTCAAACATTATTGCACACTTGCGTATATCCCAAGAGAGTCGGGTAGGGGCAAGTCGTAGGGGCAGGTCTGAGACCTGCCCCCACTTGGGAGACAGCCGGGTAACACGGGGGTAACACGGGCCGCCGGCCCGTCTCTACAAGGTTGCCGCCCGGCTGCAGCCCAAGGATGAGAAATGGGGTAGCGCGGAGCAGAAAAGCCAGTCACGGGCGATTCTGGAACCTACCCCGCACACTTGGCTTGCCCAGGCTATCTTCTGCAGTGACCTCTCCATCAACCGCCTTCCTGGGGACAACCCATACCGCGCACCAATTCGAGAAACGCGGCCGACTTGAGGTTTCGCTCGAGCACAAAGGTCAGGTAGCGACGCAGGGCCAGCTCCACCTCACGCTCCGTTTCCGGCCGCAACACCAGGCGCGCTGCCGCCCCGTATTCCTGGTCCTGCAGGTAGCGCAGCACCTTGAACGCCCCCAACGAAAGTTCCTGCACCCCGGGGATTGCCTCGCCGCAGCGCCGGCAACGCGCACCGCCTTCGGCCAGGCTCCAGAACACCGCTTCCGGCGCGTGCCGCTCGCCGCAGCTCACGCAGCGTTGCAGCTCCGGGCGAAAACCGACATAGGTCAGCAAGCGCAGCTCGAAAAAGCGCGCGAGGAGCGTGGGGCCATCGCCTTCGCTCAGGCAACTGAGGCTCCGGGCCAGCAACTGGTAGAGGGCTTCGTTTTCTTCGCCCTCCTCACTGAAAGCGTCTACCAGCTCGGCCAGATAGCAACCATAGGTCGTGCGCACCAGGTCACCCCGCAGGCCAGGATGGGTGTCGATGGCTTCGGCCTGGGTGATAATGTCCAGGCTGCGCCCGCGCGCCACCAGGAAAGTGCTGCGCATCAGGGGCTCCACGTGCCCCGCCTTGCGGCTGGGCACCTTGCGCACCCCCTTGGCGACCAAGCGCAGCTTGCCATGGCCAGGGGTAAAGAGGACGAGTATGCGGTCGGCCTCGCCCCAATCGCTACGTTTGAGGACGATCCCCTCCGTCCGGTATAGCCTTTCACGATCACCCATCGGTACATCTCGATTTCAGGAGCAGGTCCGAAACCTGCCCTTCCTTGCGCGCTCGGGCCAGCGCCGGCCCGGTCCATGCCGGGCGGGTATGGCACGTGAAACCTGGCAAGCCAGCGTCAATCGGGGTTTTCCCCTCGGCTGCCATTCCCATCTGTCGTCACGCCGTACATCTCGCGGCGGATCTCGTAGAGGTGCTTGACCTCTGCAGGAGGGATAGGCCGCACCTGCCCCAACTGCCGCGCCGCCAGGATCACCTGCGCAGCATACTCGACCTTCTCCAACTTGAGATAGGCGTCGAAAGCGCTGCGGCCCACCGTCACCGAGCCATGTCGCTCCAGGATCAGCGCGTCGTGCGTCACGATCAACTCGCGGATCACCTCGGGGCCGTCGGCGCTGGAGGGCGTAGCGTAGCGTGTCGTTGGGATCTCTCCGAGGTTCACCAGCACCTCGGGCAGCACCGGCTCAGCCAGCGAAACCCCGGCGACGCTGAACGCTACCGAGAGCGGCGGGTGAGCGTGCACCACCGCGCGAATGTCGGGCCGCTGCCGATAAGCCTCACAGTGCAGGCGAATCTCCGACGAGGGCCGGAGCCCCGCTGTCTGTTGCTCGGCGGCAGGCAGCGGCGCCCCAGTGAGATCACACAGCACCAACTGCTCCTCCGTCACCACGGTCTTGCTCACGGCCGTTGGCGTCGTCACGAGCCGACCGGGCCCCAGCCGCACCGACACATTGCCGTCGGTCGCGGCCACATAGCCTTTTTGCCAGAGCAGCCGGCAGACCTGCACAATTTCGCGCCGGGCGTTCTCTTCTGTGGGCCAATTACATTGGGTTTGGGTTGTCACGTTATAGTATACCTCGCAAGCCGGCGGCGCGCAATCGTCCCGGCGGAATGGGTGCAGTTCATCTTGGTGGCAACGAGCATCAGGGCGGTCACACTGAGTGTTGCAGGGCCCATGGGGCCCCGTCAGCATGCATGACATGAGCAGCGGGCAAAGTCGACCGGCAATGGCACTCGACCTGCTCAAGCGGAGCGTCCTCATTGCGCAGGGAGGACCTTTCGCTGTGCAGGATTCGCTCTAACGATAAGGCTCGCAGACCCGCTCTCGATGGCGTTCCGCCGCCCAAGGCCCGGAGCTGAAAGTGGCTTTGCCAGTGTGAGGTGCGCTGTGTAACGCTCCGGGCTGAAAGTCAGCCTGCACTCTGTATGACCTGCACGCTGGCGCTGCAGCCGATGCGGTTCGCGCCGGCGCCAATCATTTCCATGGCGATCGCGTAGGTGCGGATGCCTCCCGCCGCCTTGACGCCCATCTTTGGTCCCACCATGGCGCGCATAAGGGCAACGTCGGCCACCGTGGCGCCCCCCGGGCCAAAGCCGGTAGAGGTCTTGACAAAGTCGGCGCCGGCCGCCTTGGCGCGTTGGCAGGCCTCCATCTTCTCCACATCGGTCAGATAGCAGTTCTCCAAAATCACCTTGCAGAGGACCCCGTGGCTATGGCATACCGCCACCACTGCCGCCATGTCATCCTGCACCAGCGCACCATCTCCACTCTTGAGGGCGCCAATGTTCAGGACCATATCGATCTCCTGCGCGCCCTCGGCGATGGCCTGCTCCGCCTCGTAGGCTTTGACTCGGCTGATGTTGGCCCCCAGAGGAAACCCGACCACCGTGCAGGTGCGCACAGGCGAGCCCTTGAGTTCCTGTGCCACCAGGCGCACATAGCTCGGCTGCACCGCCACTGAGCAAAAGCCATACGCCAGCGCCTCCGCGCAGGCTTTGCGCACAGCGCCCGGCGTGGCGTCGGGCTTGAGCAACGTGTGATCGATCATCCCCGCCAGCTTTTTCTGTGCTTCCGAGAGTTCCATGGGTTTCCCTCCTCCTTGTATCCGGACCTGGCCGGTTTCAGAACCCTGTCAGGTCTCCCGCGCATTACGGCAGCGTTGGCAAGTACACATTCAGCGAAGCCCGGTAGGCTTGGTTAAGGGCCGCGCGATCGCCCGTCCACCCCCCCATGGCGTAGAGCGTGGTGCCGAGGGTGCTATCGACCGCTGCCATGCCCAGGGTGCGCCACTGGCCCAACACCGGGCTGGGGAAGCGGAGCCAGCGGTCGTTGGCGATATCATAGCTCTCACTGTAGGCCAGTCCGCCATCCCAGCCCCCGCCCACGGCATAGAGTCGCTTGCCCACCGCCGCCAACGCGAGCCCCCCGCGGGGCTGCGACATGGGCGCCAACGCTTTCCACGGTGATTTGCCCGAGCCTTCCAGTGCGGGGTCATAGACTTCACAACTCGCCATCTCACCCGACTCGTCATAGCCGCCTACGACATAGATGCGCCCATCCACGGTCGCCGCCGCAGCAAACCCGCGCCCCTGCCCCATGGGTGTGCCAGCGCTCCAGCGATCCTCTGAAGGATTGTAGATGAGCACATCCCCCGTATACCGCGCACCATCCCAACCGCCAAAGAGGTAGAGCTTGCCCCCTGCGGTAGCAATCGCATAGCCGCAGCGCGGGGCCGGCAGGGGGCTGGCCTGACGCCAGGTATCTTTATCGGGCTGATAGACCTCCACCGTGCTCAGCACGCGCTCTTCGCTGTCATACCCCCCCGGCACAAAAACCTCGGTGCCCAACACAGCCGCCCCCACATTAGAAACCGGGGTCGGCTTGGGGGCACCTTGTGACCAGGTATCGCTCGCGGGGTCATAGATGTCGACATCGCCCGTTACACCCAGCGATGTGTCGCCGCCGATGAGGATCACGCGCCCGGCAAAGCTCACACTGGCAAAACGCTCACGCGGGGAGGGGAGCGGCGCGCGGGCGCTCCAACGTTGGGCATCGCCCACCTCCACAGGCGCGCTCGCGCTCGAAAGATGATCGCTCAGGGCATCGCTGCGCTCCTGGCTGCGGCTTGCCGGACGGGGCCAAAAGGCAAGCAAAAGGGAACCCACCAGGGCCGCCAGCAGCAGGACGCGGCGCTTCCATGAAAAGGGAGGCGCCGCGGGCACGGGTAGATCCGAAGCGGCCTCCTCACCCGCAATAGGGGCCGAGGTTCCCCCAGGCACCGCTACCCAGCCATTCTGGATAGCCACCAGGGTCGCTTCCGTGCGCGATTCGACGCCCAGTTTAGCGAAAATGTTGCGCAGGTGTACCTTGACGGTATTTGGGCTGATAACCAGCCGCGCCGCGATCTCGCGATTGGTAACCCCCGTCGCCACCAGGCACAGAATCTCGATTTCGCGCTCGCTGAGCTCTTCGCGCGGCTCCCCAGCCACTGCAGGTAACCTCCGGAATTCACTGTACCCGAGGTCATTCTACCATGACTGCCCCAGCGGCGCAAAGAGTTGCTACTCCAGCAGCCTGGCGATCTCGTCACGGTCGAAGCGGGGCAATGGGCGCCGGGCGCCCCGGCTCACCAGGAATGCGCCCGCCTCTTGGGGGCGCACCTCGCCGATGTGGGCGCAAGCGATACCCGCATCACGGCAGGCTGCCATAACCGCCGGTATGTCCTGAGGGGCCACGGCCGCCAGGAGCGCCCCCGAGGCGATGAGCCCCAACGGGTCCGCGTGCAGTGTCGCGCACAGCCGTGCGCAGGCCGGCAGGATGGGGATAGTATCTTCCCAGACCTCGATCCCGGCGCCGGCCGCCCAGGCCAGTTCATGCAATGCTGTGGCCACCCCGCCCTCCGTGGGGTCATGCATGGCGTGCACCCGCGCCGCCCCCGTAGCCACCTGTGCCGCCCGCACCACACTGATGCCGGGGTCATCCAGGTAGCCCCGCGCCTCAGCCAGGGTGGCCTCACTTACCCCCGCCGCGCGCGCCCGTGCGCTCAGCTCGCGGGCAATCAACGAGGCCCCTTCCACGGCCACACCCCCTAGCAGGAGCACGGCATCGCCCACCTGCGCGCCGCCGGTCTGCACCAATCGGTCGCGCGCCACCTCGCCCAGCATGTGCCCCACCACCAGGGGCCGGTCCAGCCCGAAGCTGACCTCCGTGTGCCCCCCCACCACCGTCACCCCCAGCGTGCGGCAGGCCTCAGCGACCTGGTTCATGATCCCCTCTGCCATCTGCTGCGTGGCCGTGGTCTCGGGCAAAAGCAAGGTTATCAGCAGCCAGCGCGGCGCTGCACCCGTCGTGGCAATATCGTTGGCATTGACGTGCACTGCATACCAACCGATGCGATCGGTCGCAAAAGTGATGGGATCGCTCTTGGCCACCAGCAAGCGGTCGCCGAAATCGATCACCGCCGCATCCTCGCCCACCCGCGGCCCCACCAGCACGCGAGGGTCACGGATCGGGCAGCAACGCAAGAGTGAAGCCAATACTTCGAGCGGCAGTTTACCGGTCGCCAGACGATCCTCAATCACGGTGGTTACCTCCTGGGCCAGACGCGACTATCATTGCAGCAAGTGCCCATGCAATGTGGCACAACCTGAGATTTCTAGCCCTTTTGGCCCAACCTGTCAATTAGACTGAATCCAGCGGCCTGACTGCTGTCACGTACGCCATGGTGCTCACCCAGGGTACGCTGCGGCCGGTAAGCTGTGCGCTATAGACGGCGCGTATGGTGGCAATCTCCTCGGCGGTCAGGCGCACGGCCAGGCGCTGAGCATAGCTGGGGCGGGTTCCTGCTGGCACAGGCGCGAACCAGCGGGCAAGTTGCTCCTCGGTGATCCGCTGCTCGCTGTCCTGACGGGCCAGGGCCACGTGCACCTGCGCAAACCCTGCCTTTTCGAGAGCTGCTGCCAGGTCGGGCGCATCCCAACACACCTGCGGGTCCGCAGGGTCAGCGTAGATGGCCTCCTCGGCCTCGGCCAGGCGGCGCGCCAGGTCATCCCCCAGCGAGGTCAGGTCCAGCAGCCGATACAGCCGTTGGGCATGTTTGGGGATAGGATCGGCCAAAACGAGCCGGCCGCCCGGCCGGAGCACCTCGAACACCGCCCGTGCCGCCGCTGCCCAATCGGACTGCCGACTGAAGGCATTGCGCCCCACGGCTACATCAAAGCGCACGTCGCCCTGCCCCTGGGCCGCCACCAATGCCGGCAACGCCGCTAACTCGCCCTGGAGGATGATTGGCCGGCCCAATACATCCAGCCGCTCAGCCCCAAGGCGAAGCGCCTGCGCCGTCGAAGCCTCCGCAGCCAGCGCCCATACGCCCCCCACCGGCGCCCGGCGCACCGCCTCCCAGGTGAGGAGCCCAGAGCTGGCGTTCAGGTCGAGCACCAGTTCTCCGCGCTCAATCTCGGCCAGGGCCATGATGCGATCCCGCACCTGCGCCAGCTGCGCGCCCACATTCGCCAGCGCGCGCTCCAACCAGCGGTTCCTGGTAGGCGGCCCGGCGTTGGGCTTACCGTCAGCAAGCGCGGCCAGCGGCCCTCCCACCTCTGCCTCTACCAGCGCGGCAGATTGCGCCTCGCGCCGGCGGGCCACCGCATCGCGCAAACGTCCTTCATAACCCTCGGTGCCGGGCTGGTAAAAGGCCGTGCCCTGCAGAACATCCGGCAGATACTGCTGCGCCACCCAGTGGCCAGGAAAGCTATGGGGGTAGAGGTAGCCATCGCCGTGGCCCATATCGGCAGCATCACGGTTACTATCCTGCAAGTGGCGCGGAACCTGGATCTTGCCCTCGGCCTCCACCTGAGCCAGCGCCTGGAAATAGGCCCCCGCCGAGTTGGACTTGGCGGTCGTGGCCAGATAAAGCGTCGCCAGCGCCAGGTGATATTGCGCCTCGGGCAGGCCTACCCACTCGAGCGCACGGGCACAAGCACTGGCAACCACAATCCCCTGCGGATCTGCCAGGCCGATATCCTCCGCCGCCAGAATGAGCAGCCGCCGCATAATGAACTTGGGATCCTCGCCGGCATAAACCATCTTGGCGAGCCAGTAGAGGGCGGCGTCAGGGTCCGAGCCGCGCACGCTCTTGATAAAGGCCGAGATCGTGTCGTAATGGGCATCGCCGTCGCGGTCGTAGAGGATGGCCCGGCGCTGGATGGATTCTTGCGCCACCTCCAGATCCACCCGAATCACACCATCCTCGCCAGCCGGGGTCGACTCGATGGCAAGTTCCAGGGCATTATAGGCCACACGGGCATCTCCCCCGGCCACATGCGCAATGTGCGCCAATGCTTCTGCTGTCACGGCAACCGGTCGCCCGCCGTAGCCGCGCTCGGGGTCGGCCAGGGCGCGCTCCAGCAGAGTGCGCAGATCCTGCTCATCCAGGGGCTGCATCTGGAAGACGCGCGAGCGAGAGACCAGGGCACTGTTTACCTCAAAGTAGGGGTTCTCGGTTGTGGCGCCGATGAGGGTCACGGTGCCTGCCTCCACATGAGGCAACAGCGCATCCTGCTGGGCCTTGTTGAAGCGATGGATCTCATCGACCAGGAGGATGGTGCGCTGGCCATGTAGGGTGCGGCGCTCCTTGGCATCGGCGATCACACGGCGCAGATCGGCCACCCCCGAGAGGACAGCGCTCAGCGCCTCAAAGTGCGCCTGGGTGCGCTGCGCAATGATCATCGCCAGGCTGGTCTTACCGGTGCCCGGCGGCCCCCAAAGAATAATCGAAGAGAAGAGACGATCGCTCTCGATCGCCCGGCGCAAAAGGCGGCCGGGGCCAACAATCGCTTCCTGGCCCACCAGGTCATCCAGTGTGCGCGGACGCATACGCGCCGCCAGGGGGGCCTCGCGCTCGATCTGCGATTGCCGCGCATGCTCGAAGAGATCCATTATCGGCCGCCTTCCCGGTGCGGAAACAATGCAATGGAAGAGTAATTCTACCTTGGCGCGCGCAGACGGTCAAGTGGGAGGAGCAAAAAAAGGGGTGGGCCCCAGTCTATGACTGAAAACCCACCCCAGAGACACTTTACGTCAAGGGATATCGTATTCTGCAGCTACACGCCTGTATTCGCGCTCCACATGAGGCTTCTCATGCCGTCCACCAGTGATCAGCCCTGCAACCAAGCCCACTGCAGCTGCGCCCGCCAACAATGTCGGCATATTGCGACGCGCTTGCGCCTCGACATTAAACTCGCCCCGCACACGGCCGCTCAGTTCCGCCAGGTGCTCATCGATCTCGTGCCGAGTCTCGACGATGTCACGGTTTATCTGCCCCATCTCCTGGCTTGTGCGACCCATCTGACCTATCTGATTTCTCTCTCCAACCATTCCCTGTCCTCCTGCAATGAGCGAATCGTCTGCTCGGGCACGATCTCAGAGGGCCTGAGCCGTGAACGCCCGATCAACAACGCACCCCCTGCCAGAATCAGGAAGAACGCGGCCGTGACCAAACCGGCAGCCCAGCCGGGGATCACCAGGAACAGCGCAAAGAAGATCGCCATAGCGACGAACCATACTCCGATGAAGGCGAGCGCGCCTGCAACGCCTATCAACCCCGCCCCCACCGCGGCCTCGCGCAAGTTCCTCGTCAGCTCAATCCGCGCGAGTCGGAGCTCGTCGCGGACAAGGCGCTGCACATCCCCCGTAATCTCCCCCAACAATTCGGGCAGGGACCGCTCGCGAACCTCTGCTTCCATCAACTACCTCCGCAGAATCCGGCCTACCAGGAAGGCCGCAGTAAACACGCCTGCAGCGGCCCATAGCGGATGCTCTTGCGCTTGTTCAGTGACATCCGTACGGATCTGTGCCCAAGAGTGGCTGCCCAGATACTGGGCCCCACGGTCCATGGGCTCAGCGACACGGCTCGCCAGGCCCGCCTGGCCATGCTCCGCCGCCTGCTGCCGGAGCATCTGCGCCGCCGAGTGCAGCCCGCTGGCTGCCCGCTCGCGCAGATCCTCCACTGCCTCCCCGGCCCGATACTGGGCCTGCTCGGCCTGTTGCTGGACCGGACGGCCTTCCACACCCAGCTTTGTCTGGGCTTCCTCCACAACCCCGGTACGGGTCACGCCTCCTGGTTGCTCTCGATATGTACTCATGGGTCAACCTCCCGGCCTTTGTGTACTACTCACATCGCGCTCACCACCGGCTGGTGGCTCTCCGCACTGGCTCTTGATCGGCCATGGCATCCGCCTATGCCCGCGCGGGAACCCAAAAAGCGCCGAGCGCCTGAGTATCCAGCGATGGCTCACTGCTAGGGGGTAGCAACAAATGTGCCAGGTATGGCCAGCCCTGCACAGCGCCCGGCAGGGGGCACCCGAAATCCCGGATGGCGACAGGGCGCCGCAGACAGTCTTCATGGGTGCAAAATGGCACTCTTTGGCTTTGCTCAGGGTAACCCCGTGCCCCGCTATGCGCAGCCTCCGGGGTATGCGGGAGAGTTGGAGGGTTCTATGGGGCAGATTGTTTGCCTGTGATGCGACGCGCCAGCCGCCGCAGACGGCGATAGGCAGATTGCAGAGGGCTGACCTCCGCAGGCTCGAAATCGCGCCGGCTGTAGCGGGCGGCCACAAAGGCCTGGGTCAACGTCTCCAGGTCGGGCGCCCCTTCGGGCAGGTTGGGCTCGACGCGCTGTGCGTATTCATAGGGCGTGTCGGCTGCCCGGCGCTCCAGCCCAGCCTGTGAGAGCTGTTGCAGCCCCAGCAGATAGAGCAGGCGCACTTGCTCGCGCGCATTGCGCGGCCGGAACCAGCGCAAGCGTCGCTGGACGGAATGACCCAACTGAGTGGCTTGGCGCCGGGTCAGGAGGCTGCGCACACGTGTTCCCACCTGCACGCTGGTGCGCGAGAACCAGCGCCAGAACGTAGTAAGGAGGCGGGAGAGCCATCCCAGGGGCCCAACGCGCAGTCGCAGGCTCGCCAACAGCCCCCTGCGCTCGCGCACAAAGCGCACCAGGGCATAGATCAGCACGGCCAACACGATGGCCCACAGCACCAGGCCCTGGATTGCCTCCCACCAACCCACGTGTTGAGCAGGAACTGGCGTAGGGGGCGGCGTGATCGCCATAGTCGGTTCCGGCGCCGGCTCCCCGGTCGCCTGCTGGCCGAACAAGCGCATCAGGAGCGAAAGGAGATACCCCAGTACAGCAAAGATGCCCATCACAAGGCCCAGGATGACATAGAGCACCGAGGCCAGCACATGAAAGGCCGCCGCAAAGAGATCCAGGGAGGGGCGCACCGGCAAAAGGAGCGCCACGAGAGCCAGGCCTACGGTAAAGCCGATCGCCAGCCGCAGCCAACGCCGCGCCAGCGCCTGGGAAACCGGCGCTGACCGGCGCTCCCAACGCAGGCGCAGCAATGAATAGTGGCCCTGAGCCAAGAGGATAAACCCGAGCGCAAAGTAGAGCAAGGCATTGCCGACAATCCCTGCCAGGGCTGGGTTTCGCAGACTCAGCATCGCCTGGATATCCAGCCGCGCCAGACCGCTTGCCAACAACAGGAGTACACCACCACCCAAAAAGTACTTAACCAGGGCTTGCCAGCCCTCGCCCGATTCGGCGCTCTGAGGGCGAGTGCTCCAGGCATAGTAGGCTGCAGAATCCTTGGGCGGCGCCACATCAAGCGGCGGCTCGAGCGCCTCAAAGGCGCGGGCCATCTGCACGCCCAGGAACCACACCAGCAAAAGCAAGAGTGCCGCCGTTGCCAGCCCCCAATCCACCAGGGCTACCGGACTGCCAAGCCAGCGCTCCGCCGTCGCGGCAAAGGCCGCGAGCCCCTGCGAGAGGGCCAGCACCAGGCGCAGCACAAGCAGGATGACGACCCACTCGATAATATGAAAGCGCGTACGGGCATTAGAGTCGGGCAACTGGCGGGCCATGCGGTCGGCCGCCACCCCCTCCAGGCAAACGAGGAAGGCCAGGCCGACCAGCGGCGCCGGCTGGAAAGCGGGCACCAGCCGCAGGGCCAAGTCCGACACCGCCGAGGCCAATGAGGCCATCATCACCGCAATGGCCAGAATGCGCAGCGCCTCTTCACGGCGGAAGCTCATGCCTCCTCCCTCCTGACCCCCAGGCCCCAGCGCTCGAGGTCCGCTTCCTCCCACACTTCATAGGCGGGCACGCCGATACGCCCGGCGCGCGCGCGCACGCTTTGGAACGAGGCGCCGGCATCCACGGTGATCAACACGACCGAGAACCCCGATCGGCGCAGGTATGCCATCGCCCCAAAGAGTGCATCATTCACCTGGCCGGTCACCAGAACCAGGGTGCTGCCCCAGGTCAGGTGACTGGTCTCACGCTGCAGAAAGCTGCCAAAATCGGGCCCGTCGGCAGCCTGCACTCGCGCCAGCAGGTCAAGGATTGGCATCAGCGAGCGTCGCCCCTTACGTGGCGGCATCGTTGGCGGGCAGTTGACCCTGGCATCCCCATTCTTCGTGTCGCCGTCATCATTCGCTTCGATCATAGGGTCGTGGCCAGTAGTGCCCAGGCCCACGGCCTGTCGCCGCTCCACCAGGGCGCTCGCCACCGATGCGGCCACCACAATCGCCAGCTCGCTCGCCCAGTACAGGCGTCGCTGGCTATAGTCATTGCGATTCAGGTTGAGGAAAATCGTCGTATCGAGAGCGATCGCCGGCTGGTAACGCTTGACCTGCAGGCGCCCCACCGTCGCCGAAGCCTTCCATGCCATGTGGCGCAGGCTATCGCCGGGCACATAATCGCGCACACCCATTATGCGCGAGGGGTCCTCGAAAATGCGCTGCCGGCTGGGAAGCGAGCCGTACATCGTGCGCGAAGGGAAGCCCAAGTCGGGCAGGGGAATGATACGAGGATAGACCACCAGCGTATCCGGAGTGGAGTAGGAGAGGGCAATGCGTACCGAGCCCAGCAGGTCCCCCGACTCGAGCGCCAGCGGGCCCAGCGGATAATACCCGCGATGGCGGCATTCGAGCTCATAGCCCAAAGTCACCCGCTCATGGGGCATAAGGCTCAGCACCTGTTGGAAAAAGTTGGGGCTGTGCAACTCTACGGGAAAGCTATCGTGCACATGCAGCCAGAGGACAGGCAGCCAGCCCCGGTTATGGATTTCCAGCTTGACCAAGGGCCGCTCGCCCCAAAAGACTCGCTCCGGGTGCGTGCGCTCATAGCTGACCGACCTGGCCGCCCGCTGCGCCCACCAGCGGCCCAGCACCGTCACCCCCAGGCTCAGGTAGAACAGGTAGAAGAAGAAATCGATCCGCAGGGCCGCCGCCAGGACCAGGAGCAGGACGAGAAAGCCCACCAAACCCGACACGGTGCTTCGCCTCGCCTTTCTCCGCCGCTCAGGCGGGCTGCTCGCTCATATCCAGCGGCGTCTGCTGCAGGATGTCGGCCATCACCCAGGCGGCGGTACGTCCGCGCAGGCTGCTTTCGGGTGAAACGATCAGGCGATGCTCCAGAATAGGCGCGGCCAGCCGCTTGACATCATCAGGTAAGACATAGTCGCGCCCCTGCAGCGCAGCCAGGGCCTGCGCAGCTTTGAAGAGAGCGATCGTGCCGCGAGGGCTGGCGCCGAGCGATAGATCAGGGTGCTTGCGCGTGGCCAGCACCAGGCGCAGGATGTAATCGTGCACCGTATCGTCTACGTGCACCTCCCAGACCTGCTGTTGTAGCGCAGCCACCTGCGTGCCATCGACCACCTGAGACAGGCTCTCGATGGGGTGCCGGCGGCGCAGGTTCAGCACCACCTGGCGCTCTTCCGCCGGCGCCGGGTAACCGAGATGGAGGCGCATCAGGAAGCGGTCAAGCTGCGCTTCCGGCAGAGGAAAAGTGCCCTCGTATTCGATCGGGTTCTGGGTCGCCAGCACCAGGAAAGGCCGCGGCAGGGCATGCGTCTCTCCGTCCACCGTCACCTGAGATTCGCCCATGCACTCGAGCAGCGCCGACTGAGTGCGCGGCGTCGCCCGGTTCAGCTCATCGGTCAGTAGCACATTCACGAACACCGGCCCCGGGCGGAACTCGAACTGCCCTGAGCGCTGGTTATAGACCGACACGCCCGTCACATCGTTCGGCAACAGGTCGGGCGTGCACTGAAGGCGCTTGAAGACGCCTCCGAGCGAGATCGCCAGCGCCCGCGCCAGCATCGTCTTGCCGACGCCGGGCACATCCTCGATCAGCACATGGCCGTCACAGAGCAACGCAACGATCAGCAACTCGATAGCGGGCCGTTTACCCACAATGACGCGCTCCACATTGTCTGCGAGCTGCCGGCCGAATTCCTGCACTTGTTTCATGGCACCTTCTTCCCGGAAGACCCACACCGTCACCCGATTACATCGGCCAACCACGCCGATCAGGCCATGCGCACGACGACCTTAGCCCCACTCCACAGTTGCTCCAGCCGATAGTAAGCCCGCCGCTCGGGCGAGAACAAGTGCACGACCACCCCGCTGACATCCAGGAGCATCCAGCCCGACTCGGCTGCCCCCTCCACGCGCACGTGCCGCACTCCCTCGTCCCGGAGTGTTTCCTGGACGGCATCACTCAATGCCTGGAGCTGGCGCTCACTCGTACCGCTGGCAATGACAAAATAGTCGGCAAAAGTTGCGGCTTCCTGCAGATCCAGAACCACCACATCCTCTGCCAGTTTATCGGCCAGGATGTCGGCGATCCGCCTGGCCAGTTCAGAAGTATCCAGTTTCATCCCTCCTTGCATCTGCGTTCATCTGCGGTTTCCTTCCCCGCCTCCGCCAGGGCCTTTCGTATGCGACTCACATGGGTGCCCCGCCAGTAAAAGCGGTTACAGTTGGCGCACAGACGGAATTCCTGTTGGGTACAGAAGGTATAGCCCGGTACATAACCCCAGGCCCAGCTCTTGGGCACCTTTTCAAGCGGCTCATTGCAAAGCGGACAACGAGTGAAAGGTGCCTCGCTCTCTTTCGGCAGAATTCGTGCCACCTGAGCAAGCTGCTCGCGCACTCGCTCACTGATAATCAGCAGCGCTCTCTCGCCCAGGCGCCTGGCCAAGGCCACATCGCGCGTCAGCAGAATGCGGTCCTCGGCGCGCGCCCGCCGGGCCAGCTCGTTATCTGTCCAGCGCGTATCATAGAGCACATCGTAGCCCAGGATACGCAGCCAACGGGCCAGCTTGCCCAACATCGCATCGGCGATCAGCCGGGGTGCCCGCCCCTCTGCCCCAGGCTTCTCTCTCTCCGGTCGTTCTCTCGTTGCCAGAACATCATCCCCAGCATCAGAGTGATCCCCGTAGCAACCCCCAGGGCCGCAGTCTTCAGGGTAAAGGCAGGGCGATAGAGCGCCAGGTAGGTATTGTGGCGGACAAAGTAGCGCTGCGCCACACGCATAACATCTTCGGCGCTCGACCGCTCGATGTCGGCACAGAAATCGGGCAGTGGCATACCGGCAGCCCGGCACCAGACGGAATACCCGGCATAGAGCCAGGCCAGTGACACGTTGGACTGGGTAGACAGGGCAAACTGCCCCGTCAATTGGGCCTTGGCCTGGGCCAGTTCCTCTGCCGACAAGGGCTCCTCACACAGCTGCTTCAGGTTGCGCTCGATAATCTCCTGGATCTCGGCCATATTAACCCCATCGGACTCGGTGTGCACCACAAAGTACCCAACATCACTCAGGCTCACATTGTAGGCGCCGATGGAGTAGACCAACCCGCGTCGCAGGCGCACCTCATCGGTCAAGCGGTCGCTCAGCACCTCAGCCAGAAGCTCGAGCGCTGGCACATCGCTGTGTGCCGCATCAACCGTGCGCGCTCCGCAGCGCATATGCGAGCGATCCGAAAAGTTGGGGCCCCGCAGCAGCAGGCTCACGCCCCGCCCCAACGGCTTGGGTGCGGGTACAGGCTCTGGCACCGGCCCGGCCGGAAAGCCGCCCAATATCCGCTCCGTAGCCGTCCGCACACGCTCAGCGGTCACATCGCCCACAACGATCAAAGCCATGTTGTTGGGCCGATAGTAGCGCTGATAGTAGGCGAGCAGCATTTCACGGTCGATACGCGCCAGCGAAGCATCTTCGCCGCCCACGCGCAACCCCAGGGAAGAGCCGGGGAACAGGCGCCGGCGCACTGCCAGGCCCAGATCATAACCAAAACCCCGATCCTCAAAGAAGGTCAGCACCTGACTGGAGCGCCCGCCCTTTTCCTGGATCAAGACCTGTCGCTCGCGCTCGACCTTGTCCTCCGGCAGAGTGGCCCGGAACACCACTTCCGTCAGCCAATCCAGCGCCAGCTCAAAATCGCCAGCCGGCAGGTGCGCCTCATAGGCCGTGTGCTCGTAATTGGTCTGCGCGTTAAAGTAGCCACCGCGACGCCGGATGATCTCTTTGATCTCATGCTCATTCCAGCGCTCGGTGCCGTCAAAGACCATGTGCTCCAAAAAATGCGAGATGCCGTTATTCTGTACCGTCTCACAACGGGCGCCCGCGCGTACCACCATGATCAATGAAACAGTGCCCGAACCTTGCCGCGGGTGATGCCATACTTCCAGCCCATTGGCCAGCACAAAGCGGTCCACAACCGGGCGATCGATACTCTGAGGACAGGCCGCGCTTTCCCCCGAGATGGTCCCTTGCTCCTGCAACAGATTCTACCTTGCTAGCGCCGTCCCGCGGCGTACAACCGGATAACAGGGATCCCCACCAGTGCATCCGTTGCGGGATGCGGGACCCATAGTCATTCTACTCTGGGCCTGAGGGGTTGTCAAAGGCGGGCGCCGGGAAGGATAAATCCTAGAGGAAACTCACCGGGTCCACATCGACGCGCCAGCCGCGAGGGATGGGCGCGTTGTTGAGCAGCGGGTAGGGATCCTGGGCGCGGATGAGGATCTGCCAGCGGTATTGGCCGCGCAGGCGCCGCAGGGGGCAGGGCGCCGGGCCAATGACGCGCGTGGCGGGCAGGCCCAGCTGGCGGATGGTGTTATCCAGAAGCAAAGCCACCTCCTGCGCCTGCTGGCGCGCGCGGGCATAGTCGTCATCGGCATAGACGAGACGCACCAGGCGCCCAAAGGGGGGGTAGCCCTGCTGGCGCCGGAAGGCCAGCTCTTTCTGCAAAAAGGAGCGGTAATCGTGGTGAGAGGCGGCCCGGATGGCGTAATGGTCGGGCATATAGGTCTGCACAAAAACGCGCCCGCCTAACGGGCTGCGCCCGGCCCGGCCTGCCACCTGAGTCAGGATCTGGAAAGTGCGCTCGGCGCAGCGGTAATCGGGCAGGTTGAGGGCCGTATCGGCGCTGATCACCCCTACCACCGTGACCAGAGGCAGATCCAGCCCCTTGGCGATCATCTGGGTGCCGACCAGGATGTCGGCTTCGTGCTCGACAAACTGGCGCAGGAATTCCTCGTGGCTGCCGCGCCGCCGGGCCGAATCGCGGTCCCAGCGCACAATGCGGGCTGTGGGGAAAAGCTCGTGTACCGTCTCGACCACACGCTGGGTGCCCAGGCCAAAGTATTTGATGCGGCGGCTGCGACAGCGGGGGCAGATGAGGGCCACCGGCTGGCGGGTATTGCAATGGTGGCAGATCAGCTCTTGCCCCTCGCCATGGTAGGTAAAGGCCACATCGCAGCGCGGGCAGGTGAGCGTATAGCCACAGTCGCGGCACATGACAAAGGTTGCACTGCCGCGGCGGTTGAGGAAAAGGATCACCTGCTCATGGGCCGCCAGGGCCTCGCCGATAGCCTTTTGCAGCGCCCGGCTGAGGATGCTGCGGTTGCCTGCGCGCAGTTCCTCACGCATATCCACGATCTGGACGGGGGGCAACTCGGTGTAGAGGGCATCCTGCGCGGGCCCACCGGCCGGCTGCAGGTGCAGCTGCGCCGGCGGCAGGTGAAAGCGCTCCTGCTGCTCAGCCACATGCCGGCGGTGGCTGAGGACCCGCTGGGGCAGGCTGAGCAGCGTGTACGCGCCGGTCGACACGCGATAGGCGCTGACGACATCGGGCGTGGCCGAACCGAGGATCACACAGGCGCCCGTGATGCGCCCCAGGGCCAGGGCAGCCTCACGCGCATGGTAGCGAGGGGTGATATCCTGCTTGTAAGAGTCGTCGTGTTCCTCATCCACCACAATCAGGCCCAGGTCGCGCAGCGGCGCCAGGAGAGCGGAGCGCGGCCCGATGACTATATCCACCTGATTGCGCATAGCGCGCCGCCACTGGTCATAGCGTTCACCCACCGAAAGCTCGCTATGCCAGACGGCCACCCGCCCCGGGAAACGCGCCGCCACGCGGCGGATCGTCTGCGGGGTCAGGGCAATCTCGGGCACCAACATAATGGCCCGCCGCCCCTGGGCCAGCACACGCGCCACAGCCTGCAGGTAGACCTCGGTTTTGCCGCTGCCCGTGACCCCATGCAGAAGAAAAGCCTGAAAGCTGCGTCCGCCCAGCGCCGGCTCCAGCGACTGGAGAGCGCGCTCCTGGTCGGGAGTCAGCGGCGGC
This sequence comes from Anaerolineae bacterium, assembly GCA_034436375.1. Classification (GTDB taxonomy): domain Bacteria; phylum Chloroflexota; class Anaerolineae; order SpSt-313; family SpSt-313; genus DAOTVS01. Next base: position 27,052 of record DAOTVS010000259.1, read on the forward strand.
GGTTCGGAAAGGACAAACTCGCGGCCGGCCAGAGGATCGCGCCAGACTTCGCGCTGGCTGAGCTCGACGAGGCCGCGTGCCTGCAGGCGCTCCGCTGTCGCACGGTCAGCACCGGACTCTGCCAGCACCTGGTTCAGGGGAAGCCAGGCCCGCTCGCCCGTACGCTGGGCCGCGGCCAACAGGTATTCGAGCACCGCCCGTTGCTTCTTGGCCCCCCTGAGCGCCCCCGCCGCATCGCCATCGGCTTCGAGCAGGCGCACAAACGCCTCCGTCCGGGGACGCACGGCGGGCGGCCGGTCGTCATTCCATTGCCGCACCAGGCCCCGAGCCACCAGAGCGGCAAGCGCCTCCCTCCAGCCGGCGACCCGGGCCAGGTTTGCCACCTGGCCCACCGGCACAGCCGAACGCCCGGCCAGCGCCTGCCACACGGCTCGTTGGTTGGGCGTCAAAGAGGGCGGCGCCTCAGTGTCGACCTCCGCAGCAGCCACGAAGGTTTCGCTGTGGCGGCCAGCGCCGGGGGGCAGCATCATCCAGAGGGCGCGGCCCAAGGGCGCCTGGTATGTGGAAGCCATCCACGAGGCCAGGGCGATTTGTTGCGGCAACACCACCGGCTCGGCCGACTCGCCGGCCAGACCTTCCAGTTCCTTGACCTCAGCCACAGGCGCGCTATCGGCCAAGCCGGTGACGATGCCCGCCAGGCGACGACCGCCAAAGGGCACCCACACCATCTGCCCTGGCCACAGCCTATCCCGCAAGTCCTCAGGGATCAGATAGTAGAAGGCATCCAGAGATTCGCCCGCGGGGCATCGGCCTGGGCGCCGCACCAGCGCATTGACCGCCACGGTGGCATAGATGGAGTGCGGCATGTCCGAGCCTTCCCCTGGGGCCTAAAAGACGACGGCCGCATAGCCGACGAAATCGCTGGGGCGGCCTTCGGGCTGAACATCATAGCTGGTCGTCTGCTCCAGCACAACGCCCCTTTTGGCGCCCAGCTCTCGCGCCGCCGCCACGATCGCCGCGATGGCGCCGCCGCCGCAGGCGCTGCGCTCGGACTGGGCCTGGTCCACGATATCCTCAGCACGCATCCCCACGATGACGTCCAGCAGGCGGCGATCCGATTCCTTGGCCCAGGCCAAGGCAACAGGCCCCGTACCGCGCGGCGCAAAGCCGTAGCGAGGGCCATAGTGAGTCAGGTCCGAGCTGCCCAGCACATAGGTCTTCCCGGGCTGTGATCGGATGGCGCGTGCCACAGCCTCGCCCACACTGACCGCATCCTCCACCGGCGGCACCATGAGCGGCACGATCCGCACCTCGGGAAAGAGGTATTTGACAAAGGGAAGCTGCACTTCGATAGAGTGCTCCTCACTGTGGGCGCGCTCGTTGGCAATGATGGCCCCCCCCGACTGCTGCACGATCTCTGTCACGAGGGCTTCATCAATGGGCAGCGCGCCCAGCGGTGTAGTCCAGGAGCCGGACGGGTACACCGCCGGACGGCGCACGCCCCAGCTGTGCACAGCACCCAGGATAACCATGGTATCGGGCGCGCCGCCCTGGGCCAGGGCCGCCAGGGTCCGGGCGGCGACGCCGCCCGAGTAGGCCCAGCCAGCGTGAGGCACCAACCCGGCCACAAAGCCATCAGCGGGCAACCCTGCCTGCGCCGCCTGCAACAGGCGAGCGACCTCCGCCCGGCAACGCTCAGGATTCGCCGGGTAGAACATCCCCGCTACGACCGGCTCTCGTTGCATGCAAATCCTCCTGGTAGCTATCAGCTATGAGCTATTTGCTGATAGCTCAATCGCTTACAATTCCACTTTGCGCGGCACGGCGCGCGATTTCTCTGCCGTGATAATGGCCATAATCCGCTCGACGGTGCAATCGAGCTCGCCATCTCGATTGATGACCACATAGTCGAAATGGCAGATCTCTTGCATCTCGCGTTGAGCGGTAGCCACCCGTGCGCGAAAGGCTTCCTCCGTCTCGGTCTTGCGCGAGCGCAGGCGCTCGATCAGTTCCTCTTTCGACGGGGCCGTCAGGAAGATAAAGACGGCGCCGGGCATCAATTCGCGCAGCCGCGCCGCCCCCTGCACGTCGACTCGCAGCACCACATCGTATCCACTGGCCAGGGCCTCGCGCACCTGGCTCTTTGGAATGCCCTTGTGCTCGCCATAGACCAGTGCATGCTCCAGCAATTCGCCGGCCACGATCATGCGCTCAAACTCGCAGCGCGAGACGAACAGGTAATCTCGGCCATGCACCTCGGTAGGCCGGGGCGGCCGCGTAGTGGCCGTCACCACAAAGTGGAAAGCATGGCCCAACTGCCGCAGCCGGTTGATGGTCACATCCTTCCCAGCCCCCGAAGGGCCCGAGATGACGATCACTAACGGCGCCGGATGCAGGTAAGGTTCGAGATCAACCCATTCCCTCCGGGCCACTGCTTCACTCACCAGCCCCTCCCTTTCGGTTGTTCAGGCGATTCATAATCGTCTCCGGCTGGATGGCCGCCATCGCCACATGGCCACTATCCAGGATGATCACCGCCTTGGTCTTGCGGCCATAGGTCATGTCGATGGCCATCTCCCGCTCTTTGGCCTGTTGCACCAAGCGGCGCACCGGGGCCGAATCGGGGCTGACGATGGCCACGATCCGTTGGGCAGAGATGACACCGCCGAAACCGACATGCACCAGTTCCGTGCTCAAACTATCCTCCCATGCTTGAAACCCCGTCCCTGCGACAGTTGCCGGGGGCAACAATAAACACTATAATCGTTCCTGTGCAATCTCTCCGATCCGGATAGCCGTCACGGAGGTATTATGCCCATATACGAATACCAGTGCCAGCACTGCGGCAAGCGGGTCAGCCTCTTCATCCGTAGCTTTGCAGCGGCGCGTGAGGCTCGCCCGCGCTGCCCCAAGTGCCAGAGTGAAGACCTGCGTCGCCTCGTCTCACGCGTCTCTGTTGTGGGCTCTGAGGAAAGCCACCTGGAAAACCTGGCCGACCCATCGAGCCTGGGGGATGTGGATGAAAACGACCCCAAGAGTATCGCCCGTTGGATGCGCAAGATGGGAAAAGAGGCCGGCGAGGATCTGGGCGATGACTTTCACGAGGTCGTCGACCGCCTGGAATCCGGCCAGAGCCCGGAAGAGATCGAAAGCGCCCTACCTGACCTGGGCGATGAGGGCGCCGGCGGGGCAGAGCCCGATTTGGATTTGTAACCAGGCCCCAGGGATAGCAGACCTGACAGATTTTCCGAAACCTGTCAGGTCTGCTATCCGGCAAGATTGCTACCTAGAACTTTTGGTACTGGGCAACATCCAGGACAAAGATAGTCGCCCCACCCACCTGCACCTCGACCGGATTCGGCATGTAGAGCTCTCCCGGCTCCATCACAGGCGGCAGAGGGTTAACGTATTCGGTGCGCGTGTGGCAATTCTGGCGCACAATGGAGAGTACTTCCTCGATCTTGGACTCTTCGGTGCCGATCAATATCGTGGCGTTGCCCTCGCGCAGAAAACCACCGGTCGTGCTGACTTTGGTGGAGCGGAAGCCACGCTCCCGCAGGGCAAGGGTCAACTGGTCGGCGTCATCGCTGTGTACAATGCAAAGGATCAGCTTCATTCCGGTCCCCTTTCTCCTGACTATGGCCGAACGTCCACACCTCTTCCCAGCAGCGCATCAATACGCTTCCGGATCTCTGCCTGCAACACTGCCACCGGCTGCTGCGCGTTGATCACACACCACCGCCCCGGCTCCTCCGCCGCCATCTTGAGGTACCCTTGGCGCACACGCTCATGAAACTCGACCTCTTGCTGGTCCATACGCGTCCATTCGGCCTGCTCGCGTTCACGGGCCAGCAGCTTGCGCTCGAGCCCCACTGTCACCGGCAGATCCAGGTAGATCACCAGGTCAGGCCGCAGCCCCTCGGTCGCATATTCGGTGAGCAAGCGCAGCCCCGCCAGATCCAGCCCCCGGCCGTAGCCCTGGTAGGCCAGCGTCGACTCCGCAAAACGGTCGCAGAGGACGACGGCCCCCGCCGCGAGCGCCGGCCGGATGACCTGGCCCACCAGTTGGGCGCGCGAGGCCGAATAGAGCAAGACCTCGGTACGCGGCAGCATCTCGTCGTTGCGCAAATCGTGCAGCACCTGCCGCACCTGATCGCCGATCGAAGTGCCGCCGGGCTCACGCGTCAGAACTACCGGCACACCCTGCCCCTCAAGGTATGCCTGCAACAGGCGAAGCTGGGTTGTCTTGCCGCTTCCTTCCGGGCCTTCCAGTGAGATAAAATGGCTCATCGGTCATTCTGAAAAATGCGCACGCGCCTGTTAGGTTCTTTACCGGTGCTCCGTGAAACCAGGTTCGCCTGGCGCACCATATCATGCTGTTGACGGCGCACATAGGCGTTCTGGGGCCCTAGCTCCACGGAGTCACGCGCCCCCCCCAGGATCGTCTCGATTGCCTCCTGCGTCTCACGCATGGCCGTCGCAAAGGGGTCCTCCTCCACTTCGAGGCCAAAGATATCGGCCAGGTAGTCCTGAATCTGCCCCACGGTGTTGCTGCGCAGGACGTAGACAGGCACCCCTCGCTGCTCGGCATCGCTGATCAACTGCGGACGCTTGCGGTAAAAGCTGCGGAGCGTGAAAAGGACGTCCGCCTCGCCCGGGTCATCCACGATCAGTACCGGCAAGTTGAGCTGCCGCGCCGCCTGGCGGAGGCGACCCTGGTTGATGCCATAGGGAAACACCCGCAACGTGCGAAAGCCCGCAGCACCAGCAGCCGGCTGCTCCGCGCGAGCCTTGGTCTCAGCCGCCACTGCTGCGCCGCTCAGGCGCTCACCCGGCATCTGCCGTACCCCGCCAGCCTCGCGCTCGCGGCGCGGCGCCGCAGTAGGTCGGCCGCTAACCGCCTCACGCCCAAAGGCCGGGCGCACAGGCTCGGCCTGTTCGATGTGTAAATGGCCGCTGGCATCGCGATAGCGGATTTCGGGCGCCAAGGGACGGCCGCGCAGCGCGGCATCGACCGCCGCCGACACATCATGGCGCACCGACACCCGATCCCAATCCTGTATCTCGACGACCACGTCAAAGGTCGGCGGCGCCTTGCGCTCGAGCACCGATTTCTGAGTGCCCCGGCGGCGGGCCTCTTCATCACTCAGGGTGACCGTTTGGATGCCGCCCACGAGGTCCGCCAGGGTGGGGTTCAGCATCACATTGTCGAGGGTATTGCCATGAGCCGTGCCCACCAACTGCACACCACGCTCGGCGATGGTGCGTGCGGCGGCCGCCTCGAGCTCGTTGCCGATCTCATCGATGACGATGACCTCAGGCATGTGGTTCTCCACCGCCTCGATCATCACCGCGTGCTGCATAATAGGGGTTGCCACCTGCATGCGCCGCGCGCGCCCGATAGCCGGGTGCGGGATATCGCCATCACCACCGATCTCATTCGAGGTATCGACGATGACCACCCGCTTCTTTTCCGCCAACACCCGGGCCACCTCACGCAACATGGTCGTTTTTCCCACGCCGGGGCGGCCCAGCAGCAACACGCTCTTGCCCGATTCCACAATATCGCGGATGATGTCAATGGTGCCGTAGACTGCGCGGCCAACACGGCAGGTCAGCCCAACCACACGCCGTGCACGGTTGCGGATGGCCGAAATACGGTGCAACGTGCGCTCGATGCCCGCACGGTTATCGTCACCAAAGTGCCCAATACGCTCCACAACATAGTCGATATCTTCGCGTGAGACCTCCTGCGTGCTCAGAGAGACCTCACCATCCACATAGCGGGCCTCAGGGCGCCGCCCGAGATCCAGCACAATTTCCAACAGATCATCACCCCGATCGATCCTGTGCAACGCCTCCACCACAGTAGGCGGCAGGACGTCCAGCAGGGCATCGAGGTTGTCCATGATCTCAATTTGAACCGACTGCGTAACCGTCTCTTCTCCTGTACTCATACACACAATGCTCTCTAGCCAAGCCCAAGCACGCCACTGTCGCCTCGCCGTTCACAGGATGTAGCGGCGTTGTAACCGGCTCCCCACGCTTGTCATACGCCACCAGGTGCAGCAACGAACGACACTCTATCGGGCGCGCGGTATGTTTGACAAGCCAGACCTGGACGCCGACGAACTCAAACCCCATCCCGGCCAACACACCCCGCAGGCCCGCCTGATAGTCGCGCACCGCGCAATACAGGGTAGGCCCCGGCGAGGCGGCCCTGACCAGTTGGTGCATGACAACGGGCGCTTCTTTCCTCATCTCGGGATGGAGCAAGATTCGAGCCCATGTGGCTCGCCCTGTACGGCTCAAGCCCACATAAGCCCCCAGGTCCGTTCCCCGGTCTGCGACATAGCCCTGCTCGTGGCTGACTCCTAATCTGGTCAAGATCGGTGCCGGCGCAGCTGCCCCAGCGCTGATCATGCCCTCAGCGTGTTGTACCGGCGAGGGCACTACCTGACCCACCAGTTGGGTGAGCGGCCAGGCATCGGATTGCGCCACGGGCCGCAGAGCGTCAATCCTCTCGGCACGGGTAAGCGGCCCAGCAAGCTGGTACACCTCCTCGCGCGCATAGACAGTAAAGCCGGCCTGACGGAAGGCATCTTCCTCGGATCCGCCGGCGGGCATGCCCGCCCGCACACGCAGCGCGCCCTGCTGGCCGGCCAGCACACAAAGATCCTCCAGCATGGCAACCCAGCCCGCGCTGACAGCCAGATCTTCCGACTGGACCCAGGGCGCCAAATGAATAACCTGCCACTCCTGACGGGCAGGGCAGGTCAGCACTTGCAGAAAACGGCCACCCTGGGGCTCGCCCTCATCCTGGCCGACAAAGGTGAGAGTCCCTCCGGGGCGGGGTGGCGGCAGGAGGAGGGCGGTCAGGGCAGCCGGCAAAGGCTGCAGCATCCCCAGGATAGCGCGCTGCATGTCCAGGGTAATGCCCTGCCCGCGCAAGGCCCATAGCAGGCCCACATCACGCAGACCAAATGGTCGCGTCACCGCTCACCTCTTGTCTCCGGATAACTCGATACCCTCCACGCAACATGACCATCATCCAGTTCCAGCGCATGGCGACAGGCTGGTAAGCCACAAGAGGGTTCTCTTGCGACCAAGCCCAACTCACGGCCATTGTACACTCAAAGGGAGGCCTTGACAAGTAATCTGCACTCCTGACGATATAGAGGCAGGGCCGGCCGCCGCCATG
>DAOTVS010000260.1:0-4721 GCA_034436375.1 Anaerolineae bacterium
GACGCGTCCTTCACGCCATCCAGTTCCCCCCTCTCCTTTACTACAAGTCTGGCCACTCACATAAAGGTGGTCACAAGGTACGACCCGTGAGCGCCGGCGCTGCTTGCCGCCTGCCCAGCCGCCACAGGGTCAGCATGCAGGCCATGCCCAGGAGGGGCAGGATGGTGTTGAGCAAGAGGGCGGGCTGCATGCCGATGTGGTCGGCCAATATCCCGGTGAGGGCCGCGCCCAGGCTGCCGATGACCCAGCTGACGCCCATAGTCAGGGCAGAGGCAAGGCTGAGGCGATAAGGCATCATCTCCTGAGACATGGCCACCGCAGTGGGCTGGCTCAGGGCCGACACAAAGCCCACCCCCGCCGTGGCAAAGAGCACCTCGTGCCCCGGCAAAATCACCGCGCAGGCGTAGAGGGGCACGGTGAGCGCCTCGGCCAGGACGATCACCCGCCAACGGGGGATGCGGTCGGAAAGCGCGCCCCCCACAAACATACCCACACAGGCGGCTGCCGACATGGCAAAGAGCACCTCACTGGCCAGCCCCAATGAAGCGCCCCGGCTGGTGAGCAGAAGCGGCAGGTAGGAGGTGATCGCCGTCTCGATCCAGGCCTGGCCCACGATGGCAGCCACGATCAGAAAGACTGCCCGTGGAATGGGCTTCTGGTCAAGATTGGCCGCCTGTCGCCCTTGCGGGCGCCCATCAGCCGGGATGAGCAGAGCCATCGCCCCCGCCACGAGCAGCCCGATGGGGATAAGCCAGACTGTGGCGCCCATGCCGTGCCGCTCGCACAGCCAGGCGGCGATAACCGGCCCCAAAGACATGCCCACACTGCCACCGACCATGAGCAGAGCTACCGCCGTGCCGCGACGGCGCGGCGCAGTGCGCGTCATGTGCGCCGTCGCGGCCGGGTGAAAGGCCGCTGAGCCCAGCGGCGCCAGGGCCAGGAGCACGGCCAGCACGGTCACACTCGGCGCAACACCCACCAGGCTCATGCCCACCGCCATCCAGACCAGGCCCCAGATGGCCAGCCACCGGCCCCCATGCCGGTCAATCCATGGCGCAAAACCGAGCTGGGGCAGCGTCATGGAGCCGCGAAAGATCGTCCCCAGCAGGCCAATGGCCCCATAGGCCAGGCCAAAGCGTGCCGCCAACAGAGGCCAGAGGATGGAGAGCATGTTGTTGTAGATCTCGACGGCCCCGTGGGCCAGAGGGTAGAGCACCAGCGCCCAGGCCGGGTGGGCGGCTATGGAGGGGTCCAGTTCGTTATCTGAGGGCATGACGGGCAATGATCCTTCAGGAGTGGGCTCACGCAGGCGCAGCGAGCGGGCGAGAATCAGCGGGCCCCATTGCCCGGGCGGCCCGCGTTGGCCGTTTGTGGGAGTATGACACAGGTGGAGCCAGCAAGCAAATGCAGGCAGCGGCCCTGTTTCGGGCGAAATCGGGGTACTGCGAGCCTGGCTCACGACAGCATGGTTCTCACCCAGACAGGTATGGCACAACGCCATCCTGTGGGCCTTAGCGAATGTCCACCGACCCGACGGCGGCCTGGATCACGACATCGACCTTGTTCGGCGCCGTGTCGTAATTCACGGATTGGTACACATCGCCCTGGCGCGGGAAGCGCAGTTCGTCCACGCGGGTGTTGGACAGGGCGCCGCCGCTGCGGATGCGCGCCGCTACGCCCGTGGGCACGACCACGTTCACCGCAGCTGCCCCCGATTCAACCCGCACCCGCGTCTCACCGGCGTGCGCCGGCAGCATCAGGTGCGTGGAGCTGGCGCCCGTCTTGACGCTCAGATCGGTCACGCGCAGGTCGGCCAGGTCCAGGCGCGATTCGCTCGCGCCCATCTCCAGCTCCAGCGTCATGGGCACGTTACCCGTCAGGCGCAGGTCCCAATCGAGCGAGTTGTGCAGGCCCCAGGGGCCCGTCCAGTCGTGGAAGCGGGGGCGCATATCGAGCTCGACGGTATCGCCCACCTGCTGTCGCTGGCAGTCCAGCCCGCCCACGAAAGAGCCTTCGGCCAGGTTGCCCGGCGCGGCCCCGGCGCCGATCTGCAGCCGCCCGGCCCCGTGGCGCACGCGGATGCGGGCGCGCGCCACGCCGGCTTCCTGCGGGACGGCCGCCTGCTCGGTTTCGATGGATGCCCTGCGCACGGGGACGGCAGCCAGGGGGACCTCGGCCCGCTCGGTCTGGATATAACCGCGCCGGCCCATGGCGCCCCACAGGACCCAAAGCCCGAGCGCGACCAGGAACAGCGGCCAGAAGAGCGACCACACGCTCACATGCAGCCCGATGAATGCGCCCAGATTATCCAGCAGCAAAAGCACGCCCAGGATGATGAGCATGACGGGCCAAAAGATGTGATGACGGCGCATATATAACCTCCTTAAAAATGACGTTTTTTGACAGGATGAACAGGATTTGCAGGATTGGTAGAGTCCAGGCAGAAGACCTCGTTCCATCCTGTCAATCTTGTTAATCCTGTCCGTTTTCAGATCAGGCGCGCACCAGCCGCCGCACCAGGAGCAGCACCCCCAGGACGATCAACGCCAGCGGCCAGTAGACGCCCAGCCAGTTTGGCCCGCCCAGGAAGGCGCTGAAGGCCAGGAACAGGGCGGTGCTGATCACCATCAGCCACACGCCGGCCCAGACGGTGTCCCAGCGGCGGTCGAACAGGCCATGGATGACCATGCCGATGCCCACAAAGCCCGGGATGAGAGCCCAGGCGTAGGCCCAGGATTCCCAGTTGCCCGTGGCGTTCTGCCACCAAAGCAGGGCGCCGATGCCGCCCACGATGCAGGCGGGGATGGCCATGCCCGAAGCCCCGGTCAAGGCCCCGATGATCGCGAGCAACACCGCGACGGCGACAATGCCCAGCGGCCAGCCGCTCGAAAGGTAGATCGCATCCCGCAGACCGGGCACGACCTCCATGGCCAGGAAGATGACCCCCAGCATGACCAGCACCAGCCCGCCCGCCAGCTGCGGCCTGCGATAGGTTTCCATGATTGCCCCCTCCTCTTCAATCCGCTACCAGCAATACGAGGTTGGGCGTGTGCAGGTTGCGAGCGAGGGCGTGGTTCACTCTGGGGGCAGTCATCCCGGAGCATGGGCTTGCATGGCAGCCTCGCCTGTAGTTACCTCTGCATGCCGGTGTTCCCACTTACCACCCAGAGACATCCCCTCAATTCGGGAACAGGCGCGGCACGCGCCGGGCGTACGCTTCATACTCGGGAAAATGTGCGGCCAGTTCCCGATCCTCCCGCACGGCGAGCACCCAGAGGGCCAGGGTAAAGAGGAGCCAGTTGGCGTCGATGGAGTGGATATAGCCGGGGCCCAGGCCGAGGAAGGGGTATATCTGCGGCTGGAAGACCCGCGTGGCGAAAAAGGTCATGCCGATCGTGGCCAGGAACTGCGGGTGCCGCACCAGGGCATAGGGCCCCGATGTGACCAGGCCGTCCTCGACACGGCGGTAGAGGAAGGAGCGCCGCAGACCGAGGATCGCCGGGGCGGGCGTGGAGGCTCTCGCTGAGCTTGCCGATGGCCTGCCGCAGCAGGGTCTCTTTCCAGGCGGCGATGGGCATGTCGTGGGCAAGCGCCAGCGCCCGGCAGCCTGCGATATAGGCCCGGTCCACGCTGCCTGTGAAGGGCCGGCCGAGCACGGACGCCGCGAACAGCCCGGCGCCCAGCAGCAGGCCGTCAACGCCAGGGCGATGAGCTTTCCCATGCGCATGGGGCGTGACCTCCTATGATACGGACGTCGCCATGATGTAATGGGTTCCGTTTACAGATCCTACTTGTGACTGCTACGCCTTCTTCAGCGCCACGACGATGACATCCTCCGGCCCATAGATATGCTTCGTCACCACCGCCGCCCAGCGCCCATCGGGCGAGGCCAGGCCGTCAGCGCGGATGAGCAGTGGCCGTGTGCTGGGCTCTGCACTCGACGGCCAGGCCCGCGCGCGCACGAGCTCAAGCAACGCCTCGCGCGGGATCACGGCCGTGGGCACGATGCCCGTGGGCGCGGTGACGAGCTGCGGGCGTGCACCCTTGCCCGGCGCATACGCCCACGCCCGCGTGGTCTGCGTGGCCGTATCGGTCTCCCGGTAGTAGAGCACACCATCAGCGCTCCAACCCAAGAGCGTGTAGGTGCTGGGGATCTGGTCGGCCAGATCCTGCTCCATCTTCTTGAGGCCGCCCAGCCAGCCGGGCTGGGTGGCGACGTGCAGGACGACGCCGGGCGCAGCGACGACGGCGGGCTGGTAGCGAAAGAGCCGGGGAAAGGCTACTATGCCCGCAACGGCCAAGGCTACCACTATGAGCCCGACAACCCGTTTTCTTGTCATGGGTGTGCCTCCCCTATCGTAGATGATCCGCGATACGATGACTGTAGGACCGGAAGCGACGGTGTTGGTAGACCCGATTGTGTGCCTGAGAGAGGCTGCCTCAAAGCCATCGGGCTTAGAATACAAAGCCCCCTTCGGGGCTCGTGCGCGAGCGAATCTTGCTGTGCAAGCCAGATTACCCCCACACGAGCCCGGAGGGCTTTGCTCTTTTAAGCCCGGCGGCTTTCAGCCCCGGGCGGCCTCGCGCGAGCACACATCTGGGTTTGCCCAAGTCGGCGGGTCAGGCCAAAGTATGGCAACGAATAGCGGGGATTGATCGAATAGGCCTCTGCATGCCGCGTGTGTGCTGCTCTGCGGCAGAGCTCATTCGGTCAATCCTCG
>DAOTVS010000261.1:0-11513 GCA_034436375.1 Anaerolineae bacterium
CTTCGCGGGGCCGCTCCTCTACGAGACTGCGCCGAGGGAGCGGGGCAGCGAGCAGCCGCTGGAAGCCAGGGTGGCGCTGGCGCGGATTCAGGAGAATGCAGGGCGGCTGGTGGCCTTTAGCGGGTGATCCTGGGGTTCATTTCGTCACTTGGTCCTCTCCGGATATACCCATAGTCGGCATCACGCCGGGATGCGAGTGAGAGGAGCGGCTGCCCGTGGCTGTTACGCTGACTGCACACAACTATGAGTCCGAGACCAACCAGGTGATGCAGGACCTGGTGCGCGAATCATTCCGGTCACTGCTGCCGATCACGACCCTGGTCATGTGGGTCGTGACGGTGGCGGTGCTGGTGCTGGCCGAGCAGCACCTGCCGGAGGGTGTGGGTGTTCTGGTGCTAACCCTGGCCGTAACCTGGCTGAGCTACAATCTGCAGGAGCAGTACCTCAAGCTGGCCGTGGGGGTATACCTCGCCGGGCTCACGGCAGTGGTCACAATCTTTGCCCTGACGCTGCCGGGGATGCCGGTGCTCTACGCCTATATGCTGGTGGTGCTGGTTACGGCGACGCTGACCGATGCGACCGGCCTCTGGGCAGTTGCTTTCCTAGAGGACGCGTTGGTGCTGGTGATCGGCCTCGGCGTGCAGAACGTCTCACTCGGGGATTTGTGGCTGCCGATCATCTTTCTTCTGCTGGCTGCTTTTACCGCGTGGCTCAGCTCGCGGCGCCTGTTTACGGCGTTAGGCTGGACGCTGCGCATGACCCAGGAAGCCCAGAGGAACGCCAACGACGCACGCGAGCGCCGGGCCGAGGTACGCAGCATCCTCAAGAGCCTGGAAGAGGCCTATGTGCGCCTGGAGCGCGCCAACCAGGCGCTCATCTTTGCCCGCGAGGCCGCCGACAAAGCCTACCGCTTCAAGGCGGAGTTCGTGGCCAATGTAAGCCACGAATTGCGCACGCCACTCAACCTCATCGTGGGTTTTTCGGAGATGGTGGCTACGGCACCGGAGAGCTACAAAGGCATCCCACTTCCCCATGAGTACCGCGGCGATGTAATGGCCATCTACCGCGCCGCCCGACACCTGGGCGACCTGATCAACGATGTGCTGGACCTCTCGCAGATCGAGGCAGGCCGCCTGCCGATCAGCCCAGAACCGGCGGACCTGACGGCAGTCATCGGCGAAGCGGTCGAGATCGTGCGCGGCTTGGCTGAGGCGAAAGGGCTATCTGTGGAGGTCCAGGTGCCCCCCGAGCTTCCCATCCTACAACTGGACCGCACGCGCATCCGCCAGGTGTTGCTGAACCTGCTCACCAACGCCACCCGGTTCACCGACAAGGGTTACATCCGGGTGCGCGCCGCATTGGATGGGCAGGAGGTGAAGGTGCAGGTGGAGGATTCGGGGCGGGGCATTGCAGCCGAAAGGATCTCCCGCGCCTTTGAGGCTTTCAGCCAGCTCGATGAGGACCGGGCGCGAGAGGGCACGGGCCTGGGACTAGCCGTCAGCCGCAAGTTCGTGGAGCTGCATGGCGGAGCGATGTGGATCAAGAGCGAGCTAGGGCAGGGCACCGTTGTGGGCTTTAGCCTGCCCACCCCCTGCGATTCCGCTGCGCCCCCGGCTGTGCTCATTCATGACGCGCCGGTGCCGGCGGCGCTAGGCCACCTGCGCGTGCTAGTGCTGCATGATGAACCCCATGCCCTCGCCCTGCTGCACCGCTACATTGGCGGCTACCAATTCCTGCTGGCAGAGGACGAGGAGCGGGCTCTCGCGGTGATCGATGAGGGGCTGCCGGTGGCCGTGATTGTCGACTCCAGTTGGGGCGGCGATTGGTCGCACATCGTTGCCCGGCGCTCCGAGGTCGCGGCGCTACCAGTGTTGACCTGCTCCCTGCCCAGCCTGCGCCGCCTGGGCCTGGCCCTGGGTGCTACGGATTTCCTGGCCAAGCCTGTGTCGCGCGAGGATCTGCTGGGGGCCCTCTCTCATCTTGGAAGTGAGCCCCACACCGTGCTGGTGGTCGATGATGACCCCAACTTTGCCCGCCTGTTGGTGCGCATGCTCAAGGCGAGTGAGCCTCGCCTGCGCGTGCTTGAGGCAGCCGGGGCCGTTGAGGGGTTGGACCTCATGCGTTCGCAGCGGCCGGACCTGGTGCTGCTCGACCTCCTCATGCCCGGCTTGAGCGGCTATGAAGTGTTGGCGCAGGCGCAGCGCGACGAGGCCCTGGCTGGCACGCCCATCATCCTCATATCGGGGCAGACTCTCGATCAGGAGACGGCGCCCATCGTGGGCGACCTGAGCCTGAAACGCCCGACCGGCCTGACACTGAACGAGATCCTACAATCGCTGCAGGCGCTCCTGGCCGCCGTTACTCAGCCGGCGTCAGTGGCCCGAGCCAGCGCGTCAGCGTTTCCAGCAGGTCCGTCTGCCTGACGGGTTTGGCGATATAATCGCTCGCACCCATCGTCTGAGCCAGCTCGGGCTCGTGCAGCACCGAGCAGATGACAACCGGAATATCGCGTGTCGTCGCGCTGCCCTTGAGCCGCTGCAGCACCTCCCAGCCATCCAGCCCGGGCATCATCACGTCGAGAGTAACCAGGCGGGGCTGCATCTCCTCAGCCAGGCGTAGCGCCTCTTCAGCATCCGTCGCCCCCACCACGTTCACCTCGTGCCCGGCCAGATAGCGCTGCAGGAGCGCTACCAGGTCCACATTGTCGTCGATCACCAGGATGCTCACCTGCCCGGCCAGGGGGAGGCTGATCTCCGCCAGCCAGTGGCCCTCGCCATCTCGAGTGCTCAGGCGCCCGCCCTGCGCTTCCAGCAGCGCCTGCGCTACCAGAGGCCCGACGGCAGCTTGCAGAGTGCGAGGACGAGTGCGCGTCGGATGGGGAACCTCAGCGATGCGTAACAGCAGACGCCCCTGGCTGCCGCTGACGGTGACCTCCAGGTTACCCTGGACGACGGCGTTCAGGGCATGCGTCAGCAAGTTCAGGAGCGCCTGGCGGAGCATGACCCGGTCGGCGACAACTTGAGGCCAAGGCGCAGGAGTGAGCAACTCGATCCGGATGCCGGTACGCGCACTGATGGGTGCCAGCATCTCTTGCACCCCCAGCAGGACATCACGCAAGTTCAGGGGCTCAGTATTGACAGCTTGCCGGAGCCGAGCTACTTCGGCTTGCGCGGTCTGCAGAGGGTCATCAAGGGTGGGTGCGGCCGGCGGTAAGACGGCAATCCTCTCCTTGTGCTCTCCCTCGCCGGCAAGCATCTTATCCCGCAGAATGCGCGCAACGGCCATGACGCCCTTTTCCAGCTCACGATAGGCCTGCCGCTCACTGAGGGCCCGCTTGGCAGCGATCTCCTCGATGGGCACCCCATCGACATAGCGGTAGGTGAGGATCGAATGGGCGCGGGCAGCCTCTTCGGCGGGGGCTCCGGCCTGCTCCTGTGAACGGAGCGCCTCGATGCAATCGAGGAGAAGGCGCCGTAACTTTTGGGCGCGGGTCACCTGGTCCAGGCTGCTGCCCGCATCGACCATGGCCGCCAGGGGATGGTTCTGCAGGTAGGCGTAGTCATAGAGGTGCGCCAGGGCGCTGCGTACGAGGCGGTCGAGTTCTTGGACAGAGATATCCATGGTGGATAGGCCTCGGTGGATACTGCCGGCCTTGTGACAGAACTTGGCAGTTTCGTGGCAGAAAACCCCTGTAGCCAGCAAGGCATCCAATGTACAATCGGATAGACACTGGGAATTCACCCGTCATTATACCTGATCTGTTGCGGTGCAGCAACCCTATGGCGGCGATGTCTCCCGTGTACCCCGCACATGCCGGCACAGCCGGCGAGGGTTGGCGACTCTAGCGGATCGGTTGTGGGGGTCTTTAGCTCTGATTTCCTGAGGAGGGGAAGCAATGGAGAAGAGCACCATGAATCGACGCGAGTTTCTGCGCCTGTCTATCCTGGCTGCAGCGGGCAGCGCTGTCCTTACAGCCTGCGCGCCCGCGGCCCCCGCGGCCCAGCCGACCCAGGCTCCCGCCGCAGAGGCCACCCAAGCTCCCGAGGCTACGGCCGTGCCCGCGACGGCAGCCCCAGCCGAAGCTGGCAAGGGCGTCAAGGTCACCTTCTGGTGGCACCATGGCGGCGACATCGGCAACTCAATCGAGAACGCCAACAAGACGTTCATGGAGAAAAACACCGACATCAGCATCGAGGGCCTGCAGATCTCCGACTTGGGGTCCAAGCTCAAACCTGCTCTCTCCGGCGGTGTCGGCCCCGACATCTGGGACTCGGGCCTGCCCGATGCCATCCAGGGCTATGTGCAGCCACTAGATGAGTACGTCAAGGCGAGCGGCAAGATCAATATCGACGAGTACCCGCAAAAGCCAGAGATGATCTGGGAAGGCAAACTCTACAACATCCCTGCTATCGAGTCGGGCATGGAGAATGCCCTCGTCTGGAACAAGAAGATGTTCGAGGCGGCCGGCCTGGACCCGGAGAAACCGCCCACGACCCTGGCCGAACTGCTGTCGATGGCCGAAAAACTGACCAAGGTCGACTCCTCAGGCAATATCCTCGAACTGGGCTTTGACGATCGCGACTCCTCGGGCGGCATGTACCCCAACTGGCAGACAGCGTTTGCCATCGAGGTTTTCGATGCGGCCAATAAGAAGATGAACTTTTCGCAGCCCGAGCATATTCAGATGGTAGACTGGATGGTGGCCTATGAGAAGAAGATGGGCCCCGAAAAGATCGGCGCCTTTCACAAGAGCTACCCGGGCTGGGGCTCGGTGACCCCCGGCGGCGCTTTCTGCACGGGCAAGGAAGCCATGATGATCGATGGCTCCTGGTGCCCCGGTGGCTTGGCCAAGCTGGCCCCCGACGGCGATTTCGGCTACACCTGGGTGCCCGGCTTCAATAGCCCCAACAAGACCCAACAGATGGGTGCCCATGCTCTGGCCATCAACGCGGTCAGCAAAGTGGCGCAGCAGGCCTACAAGCTGGTCGAGTTCATGTGCACAGAGGGGAACGACATCATATACAACCAGTCTGGCTCCTTCGCCTACTATAAGTCATGGGCGGCAAAGGCCGACACGAGCAAGTTCAAGGGATTGAAGTTTTATTTTGACTCTGTCGCCGAGGCCACCTTCATCCGCCCGCGCGGCTACGTCCTCACCGGCTGGGGCGAGTGGTGGGCTGCCATCGACGACCTCGTGCTGGGCAAGCAGTCCGACACCAAGACCGCATTGGCCCAGGCGGAAGAGGAAGCCCAGAAGGCATTCGACGATCTCCTGTCGCAGGCTCAGGGCTGAGGCGTAATACGTAATCCGTGATGCGTCCTTGGACGATTCTCACTTACTACAAGTCACCGAGTCTCATAGACTCCAAGTCACTTTATGTTATAATACGTTATCCTGCTTTGGAGGATGACGCAATGGGTAAAAAGGGGGCAGCAGAGAGCGCAAGCGCCGGGTGATGGTCGAGGCCTTGCGCCGTGGCAAGTCGCAGGGTGCGGTTGCCCGAGAATTTGGCGTAAGCTTGCTGACCGTACAGCGTTGGGCGAAGCGTGCCGGATCCAGGCCGCTCGGCGCTGTCGACTGGGGCGATCATCCAGATGGGCCGCGCCAAGCACCCCGGCGTACTGTCGCGGAGACCGAAGACATGGTGCTGCAACTGCGGCAGGAATTGCGCCGCGACAGTGATCTGGGCGAGTACGGTGGGCGAGCCATCCACGACGCGTTGGTGGCGCGGCAGGTGAGGCCCGTGCCTGCGGTCAGCACCATCTACCGCATTCTGGAGCGGAGGGGTGCACTGGATGGGCAGAAGCGTGTGCGCCGTCGGCCCCCTCCGCTGGCCTGGTATCTGCCAGAGGCCCTTGGCGGGCGAGCCGAGTTGGACCAGTTCGACTTCGTGGAGGACTTGCGCATTGCGCACGGGCCGCTGGTCGATGTCCTGAACGGTGTCTCGCTGTACGGCGGCTTGGTGGCGTCGTGGCCGCGCGAAAGGTTCTCGGCGAAGGACGTGGTCGGGTGCCTGGTTGAGCATTGGCGGGCCTTCGGCCTGCCGGCCTTTGCGCAGTTCGACAACGACACCCGCTTCCAGGGGCCGCACCAGTTCAAGGGGAGCACCGGGCGCGTGATCCGGCTGTGCTTGGGGCTCGGCATCGTGCCAGTCTTTGTGCCCGTTGCCGAGCAGGGCTTTCAGGCGAGCATCGAGGGCTACAATGGGCGCTGGCAGGCCAAGGTGTGGGCGCGCTTCCACCACGAGACGCTGGAGGCGCTGCAGGAGCAGTCGGCGCGCTACGTGACTGCCCATCGATGCCATACGGTGGCCCGACGAGAGAGTGCCCCCATGCGGCAGCCCTTCCCTGCGAACTGGGCGCTGAGCCTGAAAGCGCCGTCGCAGGGCAGGATCATCTTCGTGCGCCGCACCGACGCCCAAGGCAGAGCGGCCTTGCTCGGCGAGCAGTTTACCGTCGCGAGCACATGGCCACACCGCCTGGTGCGCTGCGAGTTGGCAATCGCCGAGCACACCTTGCGCTTCTATGGCCTGCGGCGCCGCGCACCCGATGAGCAGCCCTTGCTGGCTGAGCAGGATTACCGTCTGCCCAGTGGACCCCTTCGCGAGTGACTTGCAGTTAGTGAGAGCTAACATCGATGCGTCCGTTTACCTGACTTGTAGTTAGTGAGAATCGTCCTTTATGCGTAAGGTTATCATTCCGACATGTCGAATGCCTGGGGCAACCTTCGCCAGGACGAACACCACGAAAAGCAGAATGCACGCCGCGATGACGACCTTGCGCATTACGGGACGCGTTACGCATCGCGGATTACGAAGATCGGAGGTGAACCGTGGCAATCGGTTTGCGCTTGAGCCCGCGCGAGCGGCGCAATCTGCTCTGGGGCCTCTTTTTCACTCTGCCCTGGATCATCGGCCTGCTGTGGCTCCTGCTCTACCCGATCTGCTCCTCACTCTACTACAGCTTTACCCAGTACAATATGGTCAGACCCCCCAAGTGGGTCGGTCTGCACAATTTCCAGTACATGTTCACTGACCGCCACTACTGGCGTGCAGTGAGCAATACCATGTGGTTCGTCATCGTCGCTGTGCCGATCAACATCGCCGTCAGCTTTCTGCTGGCGGAGTTGCTGAACCAAAAGATCTTCATGCGCTCCTTCTGGCGCACGGTATTCTACCTGCCGACCATCGTGCCGCAGATGGCGGCGGCCATGCTCTGGCTATGGGTTTTCAACCCCTTTGGCCCGATCAACGGCACGCTGGCTCGCTTTGGGCTGTCAGCCATCCCCTTCCTCTCATCGCCGGCCTGGGTGAAACCGTCGCTGACGATCGTGACGACCTGGATCTGCGGCGGCAACATCGTGCTTTTCCTGGCGGCACTGCAGGACGTGCCCATGCAATTGCGCGAGGCAGCGCGCATCGACGGAGCCAACTGGTGGGATGAGATGCTACACATCACCGTGCCGTGCGTGACGCCGGTGATTCTCTTCACGGTGATCAACGGTATGATCTGGGCCTTCCAGTTCTTCACTTTTGCCTATACGATCACCGGCAACGGCCCCGGCGAGTCGAGCCTCTTCTATGCGGTCATGATCTACGACACGTTCGTCGGCACGCGGATGGGGTTGGCCGCGGCCATGGCCTGGGTGCTGTTCCTGATCGTCGCCGTGTGCACCTTTGTACTCTTCCGCACGTCGGCGCGTTGGGTCTACTACGGCGGCGACTAGGAAGGAGCGGAATATGGTCAGCTCAACTGAGCCTCGGGCAGAGGGCACCCCGGGAGGGGGTGCGCCACGTCAGGTCATCCGCCCACAGTGGTGGAAGCGCGGGGTCGTGCGCATGGCCGCCAGCCGGGTAGCGCTCAACGCGCTCGCCCTGACCCTCGGCGTCGTCTTTGGCATGCCGTTTTACTGGCTGGTAACCAGCGCGCTTAAGACGTCGCAGCAGATCTTCGCCATGCCGCCCGTGTGGTGGCCCAACCCGATCGTATGGGATAACTTTCCGCGCGTGTTCACGACGGCCCCCTTTGGCCTGTACACGTGGAACACGATCCAGATTGCCGTGCCGCACACCATCGGCATCGTCTTCTCCTGCACGATGGCCGCCTATGGCTTTGCCCGTATCCAATGGCCTGGACGCGAGATCCTGTACGGCATTACCCTGGCCACGCTGATGATACCGGGCGTGGTGCTCATGGTGCCCATGTTCATCATCTTCCGGCAGCTCGGATGGTACGGCACCTACAAACCGCTCATTGTGCCGGCGTTTTTCGGCAGCGCCTACTATATCTTTATGCTGCGCCAGTTCTTCCGCACCATCCCACCGGAGCTTTCGGAAGCGGCTCGCATCGACGGCGCATCGGAATTGGGCATCTTTGCGCGCATCATCCTGCCGCTGGCCAAGCCGGCCCTGGCGGTTGTCGCTCTCTTTACGCTGATCGGACAGTGGGGCGACTTTATGGGCCCTCTGATCTACATCAACAAGATGGAGCAGTATACTATCGTCCTGGGCCTCTTCCGGTTTATGGGCGACCGCGCCCATGAGACGGATTGGGGCATCATCATGGCGGCCAGCACGCTGATGCTGCTACCAGTCATCGCGATCTTCTTTTTCGCGCAGCGCACGTTCATCGAAGGTATCCACATGACAGGGCTGAAGGGATAGCCCATACCGTGACAATGAGCGCGGATCAAGTCATGGGAATTCGGAAGGAATACAGGTATGCAAATCCCTTATCCCAAGAGCGATCTGATCAAAGGCATCCGCTGGCTGACCGAGCCGATCCTTTACCCGGAGAGCCATGGCGACGTCTGGTCGTGCGCCTGGGCTGACGACGGCGAGGTCTACACCGTCAGCGACGATACGCAGGGCATCGCCCAGAGCTGCAACTCGAACCTGGCTGTGCACCGGGTGACGGGCACCCCGCCCGACCACAAGATGGTCACCGTGAACCCAATGGCCGACTATGGCAAGATGTGCGGAGTGGACGGCTTTGATACCTGGAAAGCCAACGGTATGACCTCCATCGATGGCGTGCTCTACCTGGGCGTCAGCCAGCACTCGGGTGCCGGCGATTATCCGGATAACATACAGCGCGTGTACGACGCCTCGATCGTCAAATCATTGGATCATGGCAAGACTTGGTCGGTCAAACCGCCGGTGGGGCAGGCCATGTTCCCCGGCCCGCGCTTCGGCACGCCCTTTTTTGTCCAGTTCGGGCAAGACTACCAGGATGTTCCTGGCGAGTACGGTGATTATGTCTATCTCGTCTCTTCCAGCGCTACCTGGAACAACGGCAACTATATGAGCATGGCCCGCGTGCGTCGCGACCGCATCGGCCGCCTCGACCGCGCCGACTATGAGTTCATCGTCGATATCGACGCTGCCAATGACCCGACCTGGAGCAACCAGTATCGCCGGCGGCCAGCAGCCATCTTCTTCCACCGCGGCTATACCAGCATGACGGGCATCCAGTATGTGCCGGCGGTGGAGCGCTTTATCATGGGGCAGTGGGCCTATATCGCACCCGATGGCCCCCAGCCCTGGCGCTGGACGTACCTGGCCCTTTACGAGGCGCCGCGCCCCTGGGGCCCCTGGCGCTATTTCCATGTCGAGCCCGACTGGGGCTATGCGTACTATAACCCGAGCCTCCCCGCCAAGTGGTTCGAGGACGGCGGCCGCCGCATGTGGATGACCACGGCCGGCAATTTCAGCCGCGAGCCGAACACCCCCTTCAGCTATGGCTTTATCGTACAAAAGCTGGAACTCGTGTTTAATGGCGGATCCCAGACTTCCGAAGTCTTTCAGACTTCGGAAGTCTGATGGTCATGTTTGCAGTGAGGGAGGACATGCGACGGGTTGCCTCCTGCCGCACGTCCTCCCTCACTATGAGCCTGGGGTTACCGGCGGTTTGGGAATACACCCGCTGCGATTCGACGCGGAGCCAATTGCGGAGTAGACTGTGACACACAGTCTGGATTGCATGCATCCCCTCCGCGTGCCCCGCGTTCCCGACAGCGGAACACGATACCTCTTTTCTAGACGGGATAGGTGCTCATGAACTCGCGTGAACGCGTTCTTGCAGCCATTGATCACAAAGAGCCTGACCGTGTGCCCATCGATCAGGGCTCCAATCGCTCCTCGGGGATCATGGCCATTGCCTACAACCGGCTCAAAGCGTTCCTGGGCGTCGCCGGCGGTGGCACGTTTGTCTATGATATGGTGCAGCAGCTCGCCGAGCCCGAGCCGTGGTACCTCGACCGCTTCCATGTCGACGCGGTGGACCTGGGCCGCGCCTTTACCTCGCCCGCGCGTCTGCAGCCCTGGGTGTTGCCCGACGGCTCGCCCGCCCTGGCCCCGCACTGGTTCCAGGCCGAGCGCCAGCCCGATGGCGGCCTCCTCTACCGCAGCCCGGCAGGCCGTGTCATTGCGCGCATGCCCCAGGGCTCGTTGTACCTCGATCAAGCGTACTGGCCCCTCTTGGGCCCGGACGGGCTGGAGAGCACCGAGCCGCTGGCAGAGGCGATGGCACAGGTAATGTGGGGCGCTGTGGGCGCAGCCCCCTTCGACGAGCCGCTCACCGATGCGCGGCTCGATGAGATCGCTGCCGCGGCCAAGCGGCTCTACGAGACGACCGACTATTGCCTTACCCTGCCGGTCGGCTGCAACCTCTTCGAGTGGTGCCAATGGCTCTTCGGCATGGAGAACCTTTACGTGTACCTGGCCACCGAGAAACAAAAGCTCGCCCGCTTCCTGGATCGCCTCACCGAGCTACACCTGGAAACGCTGCAGCGCCTTCTACCGCGGGTGCGTGGCTATGTGCAGGTGCTGGTGGTGGGCGACGACCTGGGCATGCAGATGGGCCCTCAGATCTCACCGGCCATGTACCGGGAACTTTTCCTGCCGCGCCACCAACGCATCTACCGCTTCGCCCGTGAGGCCAGCGGCGCCCACATCCTGCTCCATTCGTGCGGTGCCATCTATGAGCTGATACCCAGCCTGATCGAAGCCGGCGTTGAGATCCTGAACCCGGTGCAGACGAGCACTCGTCACATGGAGCCGGAGCGACTCAAGCGCGAGTTCGGCCGCGATATCACTTTTTGGGGCGGCGGGTGCGATACGCAGCAGGTGCTGGCCTATGGCACGCCCGCCCAGGTGCGCGATGATGTGCGCCGCCGGCTGGATATCTTCATGCCCGGCGGAGGGTTTATCTGGAATCAGATCCACAACATCATGGCCAACGTGCCGCCCGAGAATATTGTGGCCATGCTCGATGCGGCGTATGAATTCGGTGCGTACGGAGGATGGGCATGAACATCGGTTTCGTCGCTAACGGTACCCCCGAAGAGGTCCTGACCCGCGCAGCGCGGCTGGGGTTCGATGGGGTCGAGCTTTGCTTCCGCGCGGGCGGGCCCTGTGACCTCACACGCTGGACGGCGGATGACACCAGGCGCGTGCAGGATCTGATCGCCAAGACGGGGGTCAAGGTGCTGACGGTCGCCTCGTTCGGTGTGC
>DAOTVS010000262.1:0-12600 GCA_034436375.1 Anaerolineae bacterium
CTTCGCGGGGCCGCTCCTCTACGAGACTGCGCCGAGGGAGCGGGGCAGCGAGCAGCCGCTGGAAGCCAGGGTGGCGCTGGCGCGGATTCAGGAGAATGCAGGGCGGCTGGTGGCCTTTAGCGGGTGAGCGAAGACTCTGTTCGTGACTGGAAGGATCCCCATGGCAGTTCAAGCATCGGTGGCAGCAGGCCCCCAGATCACCAGTGAGGTGCTCGATGACCTGACGCGGGATTCGTTGCGCGTCCTGCTTCCCATCACAGCTATCGTCACCTGGGTCTGGGTGTCGGCAGCCCTGCTCACCATTGACGGGCGGGAGCCCCATGCGCTGGCCGTGTTGAGCCTGATCCTGGCTGTGGTGCTGCTCTCATACCTGCTGCAAGAGCCACACCTTGCCCTGGCTGTGGGCCTCTACACAGCCGGGCTGACGGCCTGTGTGACCCTGATTGCAGTGGCCTTCCCTACCGTGGCCACGCTCTATCTGTACATCCCCGTGCTCTTGATTACGGCGATGTTGGCGGGGCCGGCGGCCACTTGGGGTATGGCGGCACTCAGTGTGGCCCTCACCGTGACGGTGGGGCGGCTGGTACAAGGCACATCCTGGGGAGCCCTCGCCTCGCCCGTGATTTTCGTCTTGCTGACGGCCCTTACCTCGTGGCTCAGCTCCCGCCGCCTGATTACTGCTCTGAGCTGGGCACTGGCCATGACCCAGGAATCTCAGAAGAACGCGGAGGAGGCACGACAACGCCGGGCGGAGGTGCGCAGCATCCTGAAGAGCCTGGAGGAGGCCTATGTGCGCCTGGAGCGGGCCAATCAGGCGTTGATCTTTGCCCGCGAGGCGGCGGAAAAGGCCTATCGCTTCAAAGCCGAGTTTGTGGCCAATGTTTCTCATGAGCTGCGCACGCCCCTGAACCTCATTGTGGGGTTCAGCGAGATGATGGCCATGTCACCCGAGAGCTACAAAGGGGCAACTCTACCCAGCGCGTACCGAGGCGATGTGATGGCCATCTACCGCAGTGCCCGGCATCTGAGCGACCTGATCAACGATGTGTTGGACCTCTCACAGATCGAGGCTGGCCGTCTGCCTCTCGACCGCGAACCGGCGGATCTGGGCGAGATCATCCGTGAGGCTGCCGAGATCGTGCGCAGCCTGGCTCAGGCCAAGGGGCTCAGGCTGGATGTGGATCTGCCCGAGGCCATACCTCTGTTACGGCTGGACCGTACGCGTATGCGCCAGGTGCTCCTGAACCTGCTGACCAATGCGACCCGTTTCACCGACAAGGGTTGGATCCGTGTGCGTGCCTGGATGGAGGGGCAGGAGATACGGGTGAGCGTGGTCGATTCGGGCCGCGGCATCGCCCAGGACAGGATCACGCGTGCCTTTGAGGCCTTTAGCCAACTCGATGAAGAACGCGCGCGCGAGGGCTCAGGGTTAGGCTTGGCCGTGAGTCGCCGATTCGTCGAACTCCATGGTGGCGGTATGTGGATTGAGAGCATCCTCGGCCACGGCACGACCGTCGGCTTTTCTTTGCCGCTGCCGGAGAGCGGCAGAGATGCTCCGCTACCGTTGCTTCAGACCGCCCCCGTGGCCTCTGCCCATGAGAGTCCGCAGGTGCTGGTACTTCACGATGACCCACGCGTGCTGCGGACACTCCGGCGCTACATCGAGGGCTACCGCTTTGCCTGCGCGGATCCGGGTCAGCAGGCGGCCGCGATCGTGCATGCGGGCCCGGTCGCGGCCGTCATCGTGAATGCCGGCACTGCGGATGGAGAATCCATCTTGCCCAGTGCCGCGCTCTCGTTGCCGGCCGATGTGCCGTTGATCTCTTGCCCGTTGCCCAGTCTGCGCATGCTGGGAAAACGCCTGGGGGGCGCCGATTATCTGGCCAAGCCTGTGACCCGTGATGATCTCATGGAGGCGCTGGGCCGGCTGCCGAGCATGCCCAGAAAGGTGCTGGTGGTCGATGACGAGCTCAATGTCATCCGCCTGCTGACGCGCATGCTGGAAGCGGCTGTGAGCGGAGTGGAGGTGCTGGAAGCGGCCAACGGGCGTGAGGGATTGGATGCGCTGATCGCGCAGCGGCCCGATGTTGTGCTGCTGGATCTGCTCATGCCCGAGATGGACGGGCATGCTTTCCTGGCCGAGCGGGCGCGCAACCCGGAGCTTGCCAGCACACCGGTGATCATCATGTCGGCCCATGCGGAACAGCAGGCAGTGCCCCTGGAGGGGGAGATTTCGCTCAGGCGCGCAAACGGGTTCACACCCACGGAGGCCATGCAGGCTGTCCAGGCTCTCCTCGGTGTGGCCAGCACGCGGCTGGCGTTACAAACCTGAGTCATTTCCCATACTGAACAAATTGGGCTGGCTCTTTGGCAAAAAGCCACAAGGCGACAGCTGTGGCTTTCGCTCTGGGCTTGCTATCACACCCAGTATGATATGACACATCGATTTCTCTAGTGGGAATACCAATTGGCAAAAACCTGTTGCCTGCCTGTCGCCGAGTTACGGGTTGTGCAACCGCCCACACCCCCCAAAAGGAGGCTGCCGGTCAGTGGCGAAGCAGTTTGGCCGGCGTTTACCCTGGCCAAGTCCAGTTGAACTTCTTGCCATAGGATTAGCGTGGATTGCTCGTCCTGGAAATCGGTGTGACAGGAAATCCAGAAATGGCCTGCAAGCCGCCTTACGATGGGCGGCGGCAACAGCGCTCAATATGCGCGGTTCTATTAACTCACCGAGTCTTTGCCAACTGTCTTGAGGAAATCGGCGTATCGGGCCTATGGCGAAACCGGACGCAAGGGCCCCAGCCAGCGCTTGAGCACAGCAAGGAGGTCCGCTTGGCTGATCGGTTTGGTGATATAGCCGCTGGCGCCCATCGTTTCGGCCAACTGCGCCTCGTTGAGCACCGAGCAGACGATCACCGGAGTGTGCTCGATCTCCGGCGTGCTCTTGAGGTTCTGCAGGATCTCCCAGCCATCCTGACCGGGCATCATGACATCGAGGGTGATGAGCTGCGGGCGCAACTCAAAGGCTAGCCGAAGCGCCTGTTGCCCTTCTGTGGCCCCCACCACCGTCACGTCATAGCCGCCCAGGTAGCGCTGCAGAAGTGACACCAGATCGGCGTTATCGTCGATGGCCAGTATGATCGTGCGTGCTGCAGTGGGCATGTACACTCGGGCTTGCCAGCCACCCTCCCCTGTGGTGATCTCCAGCCGGCCGCCCTGCGCTTCCAAGAGCGATTGTGCGGCCGTGAGGCCCACACCAGCTTTGCCGATGTGGGCCTCGCGGCCAGCCGCAGCGCTCTGCACATCGAGCCGCAGGGTATCCATCTGCGGTGAGATAGTCAGGGTGAGCCGGCCCGGTGCGGACACGCTCAGGGCGTGAGTGAGCACAGTCAACAGTGCCTGGCGCAGCATCACTCGGTCGGCAACTACAGGGGGCCAGGGTGAGTCGCCCGTTACCTCGATGATGCTGCCTGCACGTTGGATCAAAGGAGCCAGCAGCGTCAGCACGCCGTGCAGCACGTCACCCAGATCGAGCGATTCCGGGTGCACAGCCTGGCGTAGGCGGGCCACCTCAGCTTGCACTTCCTGCTGTTGAGAGCTGGCGGCATTGAGGGCAGCCGAGGTAGCGGGGGCGTCCTCTGCGTGCAGACGATCCCACAGGAGCCCGGCCACAGCCTCCACGCCGACCTCATGCTCGCGATAGGCCTGGCGCAGACTCAGAGCACGCTTGCGGGCGATATCGATCATGGAGAGGCCATCGATATAGCGATAGGTAAGGATGGGATAGGCGCGGGAAGCCTGTGAGCCGGGGGCGCTTTCCCCCTGTGGCTTGAGGGCCTCGATGCAATCCACCAGCAGCCGGCGCAGATGCTGCGCGCGGGCCACCCGGTCGAGGGCGGCCTCGGGATCCAACAGCGCTGCCAGCGGGTTATTCTGCAGGTAGGCATAGTCGTAGAGGTGCGCCAGCGCACTGCGCACCTGCCGGATCAGCTCTGCCGGAGGAGTGTTGATCTCAGTCATCGGAAAGAATTGGCAAAATCTGGCAAAAAGGACCTACCACTGCTCGGTGAGCTCGCGTACAATGGGGACAGTATTTGCGAGCTGCCGTGACCCGGATTCCGGCCACCGGATGGATTGTAGCACAGCTTGGCAGGAGAGCCAAGCCATCTATGCCGAATCCGGGGCAGGATCCGCAGGCTCTACGAAGGCCTGCATGTAGATCCCACCCTGAATTCGGTTTGGACGCGGGATTATACGCTCCCAGCCAGGAGGAGGTAAAGGACATGCGTGATGACGCCAAGCTCACCCGCCGTGAAGCGCTCAAATTGGGCGGCATTGCCGCACTAGGCTCTCTGTTGGCCGCTTGTGCGCCCCTAAGCCAGCCCACCGCAGCGCCCCAGGAGCAGCCCACGGCTGCAGCCGCGGAGAAGCCTACGGCCGTGCCCGAGGCCGCGACAGCGCCCGAGCAATCCACAGCTGCCGCCGAGGCCCCCAAAGCCGGCGGCAAGATCCAGTTCATGATGTGGGCGTGGAGTCCGGAGAACGAAAAGTTCGAGCGTGACCGGGTCGATGCTTTCAACAAATCCCAGAGTGACGTCGTGGTCGAGCCCTTGATCATGCCCTACAACGACCTGTGGACCAAGCTCGATGTGCTGGTGGCCAGCGGCCAAGCGCCCGATACCGTCTGGTACGACTATGCTGCCTACCCCCTGATCGCCAAAGGTCAGTTCATCGACATCAAGCCCTACGTCGACACCGTGGCCGCTATGACGGATGACAAGATCTACAACCAGGGCTTCTGGAAGCCGGCCAAGATGCTCGGCGATGACAAACCCTATGCGCTGCCTATCGGCGGCGAGGGAATGAACATCTTTTATAACCGTGATCTCTTTGACGCGGCGAGCGTGGCGTACCCCACCGACGATCTGACCTGGGACCAATACATCGAGATGGCGCAAAAGCTCACCAAAGTCGAGGGCGACAAGACGGTGCAGTTCGGCGCCTCACTGGCGACCATGCAAGCCTGGTGGGCCTGGCCCATGATCGTCTGGAGCAACGGCGGCACCATCGTCGACAGCCACTACAAGCCGACCAAAGCCACACTCGATACGCCCGAGGTCATCGCCGCACTGCAGATGCTGCAGGACCTCATCTACAAGTCCAAAGCCGCACCTGACCCGGCGCAATCGACCTCTCTGGCCGAACAGGGCGGCGATTTCGCATCCGGCAAGGTGGCCACCCTGATCGACGGTGCCTGGGATGTAGTGGGCTTCCGCGGCATTGACCGCTTCAAGTGGGATATCGCCCTCCTGCCCAAGGGCTCCAAGGGCCGCATCAGCCCCTTCTGGATCGGCGGCCCCATGATTGCCAAACAGTCCAAGGCCCCCGATGCCGCCTGGGCGTGGTGCAAGTGGACGGCCGAGAAAGATGGGCAGACCATCATCGCCAAGTCAGGCCAGCAGGTGCCCTGGATGCGCGAGACCTGGGATATCCTGCCTGAGGGCGCCGTGCCGGAGCACTATAGCAAGCGCTTCGAGACGCTGAATGACGTGTGGCCAGCCGACGTCTGGAGCGCTCAGTGGAACCAGGTGCTCGATAAGGTCTGGAACCCCGAGTTTGAGAGCTTCTGGAAGGGTGAGATCACGGCTGAGGACCTGGTGAAGAAGATCGACCCCGAAACGACCAAGCTGCTGCAAGAAGCGTAGCCTGTGGGATCTCGCTGGAACTGAGGGAGCTGAAGCGAAGCGGGGCTAAAGCCGCCGCGCTGAGAGTACAAAGCCCCCTCAAGGGGCTGATCAGCCTGTAGGGCTTTGTATTCTCAGCTCGATGGCTTCCAGGATACTGTTGGTAAACTCGGTTGTGTGTCCGAGCGAGGCTGCCCGGGGCTCAAGCCTCCGCGCTTAAAATAGAAGCCCTCCGGGCTCGTGTGAGGGAACCCTGGCTTGCACGACGAGATCAGCTCTTGCACAAGCCCTGAAAGGGCTTCGCCGCTCAGAGCCCGATGGCCTCGGGTGGCCTGGCCCAAGCGCTCGACTGAGTTTACCAATGGTATCACTTTTGGCCTCGGGTACCCTGGCAGGCGGCAGAGTATCCCCGGATAACATGGGATAGAATCCTGCCCTGTGGCCATCTCGCAGCAGATGCTAGAGCCACGGGACAGGACACCCCGAACGGAACGGCGTGTAGAACGAGCATTGCGCTCAGTTCCTCCAGCTCTCATGAGTTCTATCAGTTCCCTCGCAATTAGAGAAAGGGATTGCTGTGGCTCTCCGGACACAGAAAAGGCCCCGCCCACACCTGGGCAAGCTGGCACGGCGCGAGGCGCTCGAATGCTATGCCTTTATCGCCCTCGCCGTGATCGGCTTTCTGACGCTACAGGCAGGGCCTATCGGCGCCTCGGCGTATCTCAGCCTGACCGACTCGGAGTTGGTCGGCACACCCGTCTGGGTCGGCCTGAAGAACTATGCCACGCTCGCGCAGGACCCCCTGTTCTGGCAATCTATGAAGGTGACGGTTACCTACGCCGTCATTGCGCTCCCCGTGGGGTTGGTCCTTTCGCTGGCGGTGGCGCTGCTCATGAACCAGAACGTGCGTGGCATCTCCGTGTTCCGCACGGTCTATTATCTGCCGGCAGTCATCTCGGGCGTGGCGGTGGCGGTGCTTTGGCGCTGGATCTTTAACCCCGAGTTCGGCATTCTGAACGTGCTGCTCGGCTATATCGGCATCCATGGCCCGAACTGGCTGCAGGACCGCCACTGGGCACTGCCTTCGCTCATCGTCATGGGCTTTTGGGGCATCGGGGGCAGCATGATGATCTACCTGGCAAGCCTGCAGGGCATCCCATCGCAACTGTACGAAGCAGTCGAGATCGACGGCGGCGCGGCCTGGGATAAGTTCGCCCATGTTACCGTGCCAATGATCTCGCCGGTCGTCTTTTTCAACCTGGTTACCGGCATCATTGGCACCTTTCAGGAGTTTACCCGCGTCTATGTCATGACAAACGGCGGCCCCAGCAACGCCACGCTCTTTTACGGGCTCTACCTGTACCGCAATGCTTTTCGCTACTTTCAGATGGGCTATGCTTCGGCTCTGGCCTGGGTGCTGCTGGTGACGATCCTGTTCCTGACCCTGCTGCTCTTCCGCAGCTCGCGGCTGTGGGTCTATTATGAAGGAAATGTGGAGAGGGCATAGCGATGATGCTAACTCTGCGGACTGTTCGCCTGGGCCGCAAAAGGGCGCGCATCCTGGGCAATATCCTGGCCTATGCGCTGCTGGTGGCCGGCGGCGCGATGATCATGCTGCCTTTCTTCTGGATGGTCTCGACCTCGCTGAAGAAGCAGTGGGACGTCTACATCTTTCCGCCGGTCTGGATCCCCAACCCGCCCCAGTGGCAGAACTATGTCCAGGCGCTGAGCGTCTACCCGTTCCACCTCTATCTCTTCAACACGCTGCGTATCACCGTGCTCACCGTCTTTGGCGCTACCCTCTCCAGCGCTCTGGCGGCTTATGGGTTTGCCCGCCTGCGCGCCCCGGGGAAGGATTTGATCTTCATGGCCCTGTTGGGGACGATGATGTTGCCCTACGCTGTGACCATGGTGCCCATCTTCATGCTCTTCAACGCACTGGGCTGGGTGAATTCGTTCAAGCCCCTCATCGTGCCGGCCTTTTTCGGCAACGTCTTCTATATCTTCCTGCTCCGCCAGTTCTTCCTGACCATCCCGCGCGAGCTGGAGCAGGCGGCCCGCATCGATGGCTGCGGCTCGTTCATGATCTTCTGGCGCATCATCCTGCCGCTTTCAGTGCCGGCGCTGGCCACGGTGGCCATTTTCGAGTTTATGAACGCCTGGAATGACTTTTTGGGCCCGCTCATCTACCTGGCTGATGAGAGCAAGCGCACGGTGGCCCTGGCTCTGGCTTTTTACCAGGGCTCGGCGCGCATCGGGCCGCAGATGCACCTCATGATGGCCGTCGCTTTCGTCGTGCTCGTGCCGGAGCTGGTCCTGTTCTTCCTTGCCCAGCGCCTGTTCATTCAGGGTATCGTGTTTACCGGCGTGAAGGGATAGAGCAAGGGAACGTGGCCGGGATTAGGGGATTAGGGGGGGTTCACCCCCTGGTCCCGGCCATTGCACCTGGCCTACTGTTGAAAGGGTATCTCATGTGTCCCTGTATCCACTTTGACCCCATCCGCGCCCACCGCGCCTATGGCGTGCCGGACCGCTACGAGTTCGTGCCCAACCGCAACGCGGATTACCTGAATGTTTTCGATGTGGCCACTGGGGCGTGCATCAAGCGCATCGGGGTCGCCAAGCGGCCCGATGTGACGGCCACGACGGCCGATGGCCGCTACCTGTACGTGACGGGCGACTATCTTGCCGTTATCGATCTGGAGACGCTCACGGTAGTGCGGACGCTTGCCCTGTGCCAGACTTCCGAAGTCCCAAAGACTTCGGAAGTCTTGACACCCCACTATGCCGCCAACCTCTTCCCCGACGGCCGGCGCATGTTCCTCTTCAACTATGACGGCTCGATCGTCATCCTCCGCTATGCCGATGAGCCGGAGCGCCTGGCGGTGGAACAGGTCGTGCGCATCAACGAGCCCGCCGAGCCCGACGCGGCCGTGGGCGGCAAGGGCCACTTCTCGGCCGATGGGCGCCGCTATATCAACGCCAACTGGCACACAGACTCGGTCTTCCAAATCGACCTCGAGCAGGGCTACCGCGTGACCACGCTCATTCCCACCGGTTTCAGCCGTCCTGATGATATGGTTATGACTGCCGACGAGTGCAAGGGCTACGTCGCGAGCTATGGCGGTGCGGCGGAGCTGAGCGCAGTGCACGTCTTTGACCTGGCGGAGCGGCGCATCACCAGAACGCTCAAGGTAGGGCGTCTGCCGGCCGGCTTGACCATGAGCCCCGATAGCCGCTATGCCTATGTGACCAATGTGGCCGACGGCTCCTTTTCCGCCATCGACACGGCCACCGACGAGGTGCTCTACACGGCCTCCGCCGCGCCGGAGTACCGCGCGGCCGGCATTGGCGGCGATCACCTGGACATCGAAGGCGTCACAGTCAGCGCCGACGGCTCGACCCTCTACGCCTATGCCGTGAACTATGGCGCTCTGGTCGTCTTTGAAGGGCTCAGCCCCGCCGGCGTCCGCCGCGCCCGCT
The DNA here is from genome assembly GCA_034436375.1 of Anaerolineae bacterium. Taxonomy (GTDB): domain Bacteria; phylum Chloroflexota; class Anaerolineae; order SpSt-313; family SpSt-313; genus DAOTVS01. Next base: position 9,168 of record DAOTVS010000262.1, read on the forward strand.
TTATCCCCGGAGGCGCCTGATGGCCACCATACATCCCTTTGACCTGCAGGCCCGCGCCGAGCTGGCGGCCCAGAGCCTGACGGCGCTGCTGGACCCGCAGCGCGACGGCCTGATGTACTTCCTGGCCGAGTGGCGCGCCCGTCCCCCCCACGCCGACCACGGGCTGTGGGATTACGGCGACGGCTCCGGCCGCCACACCGATGCCCTCACCCTGGCCCGCAGCATGGTGCGCCCCGACTCGCCCGCTGCCGTACCCGGCCCCGGCGATGGGCAGCTCGAGGCCTGGATGCTGCGTTGCCTCGGCGATGAGGGCCTCTCGTGGCTGCCGGCGGAGCCCTGGGCCCGGCCCTGGGGCGCCGAGATGCTGCTGGCCGCCTGGCAACCCGAGCAGCCTGCCGCCGAGATCAGTTGGGCGCAGCGGGCCACGCTCATGGGCCTGCTCAGCCGCTTCCTCAGCACTCACGATGAGCGGTATATGGCGCGGGCGCAACGCCTGATCGATGCCCTGCTGCATATCGCGGTGCGCCATCCGGATGGCCTGTTCTTCCCTGAGGGCTACTATCAGCCGGACGGCTGGGGCTATCGGGAGCCGGGCCTCTTTGCCGGCATCGAGGAATACAACGCCGTGCTGGCTGGCCCCGCGCTGCGCTGGTACCAGGCCACGCGCTATGAGCCTGCCCTGGCACTCGCCGAGGGGCTGGTCCGGTTCGCCCTCAGGCACACCCGGGGCTACTCTCCTGATGGCACCTGGTCCGTAGCAGAAAAGGGCCTGAGCGATGTGGCCCATTTGCACACCCGGACCTCGTTTATCCTCGCCGTGCTCAAGCTGGGGCTGGAGCTGGACCGGCGCGAGCTGGTAGCCTGGGCCCGGCAGAGCTACGAGCACGCCCGCACCTGGGGCACCACGTTCGGCCTCTTTCCGGAGCACCTGGGCAACCGGCATGGCGAGATCTGCGGCACGGTGGACATGATCGAGCTGGCGCTCTTGCTGGGGCAGCATGTAGACCGCCGCTACTATGCCGACGCCGAGCGCTATGGCCGCAACCAGCTCCTGGAGAGCCAATACCTCTCTCTGGAGAGCCTGCAGAGGGCGCTGCTGCGGCTGCCCTCAGCGGAGGCGCCCGCGCCCTATGGCGGCGCGTATTCGACCCAGCATGGGGTCGCCGAGAGCCAGGTCGGCGGGTTTGCCGCCCGCTCCACTGTGAACGATGCCTTTCATCTGGATGCTACCGCCATGATGCAGTGCTGCAACGCCTCCGGAACACGCGCTCTCTATGACCTATGGCGCTATGCCATCGAGGAGTGCGCGCCTGTCGCTGAGGGACTGCCCCAAGTCTCGGTGCATCTGCGCTTCAGTGTGGAGACACTGGCTCTGCGCATCGTATCGCACGAGCCTGCGATGGGGCGCCTGGACATCACCGCCAGACGCGAGGCGGAAGTCAAGCTGCGCCTGCCCCAGACCGTTTCCCAGGCACTGCTAGTACGCGAGGGCGGCCAGGTTTCCCCCCTCACCGCGCACGACGGCTATGTATCTTTCGATGCCGCTGCGGGTGAGACTTCCAGCGTGTACTATGCTCTGCCGGAGCGGGAAGTGTATGAAACCATCGGTGCGCCCGGGCGACAGGCGGCGTGCCTGGGCCACTGGCGGGGCGAGACACTGATGCGCGTGGAGCCGGAGGGAACCTACCTGCCCCTCTATGTACGCACGCTCGACCTGCCGCCGGTGGAGCCCGCACTGCCTGCCGGCCCGATGATCGAATCGCTCTAGAGTGCGGGTTTGTAGTGGGCGCTGGATTGGAGGTGCATAGTGCTTCTCGGTTACTCGACTCTTTCTGACCTGGCTCGCCTGCGGCGCGGCGTGCGGCGTGAGCGGATTTCCTCGTGGGACCGCACCGGCGGCAACGACGATTTCATTGTGCTCAAGCCCGGCGAGGCGCGTGCCATCGCTGACCTCTCCGGCGCTGGTTGCATCCGCCACATCTGGATGACGATGGAGAGCCATGAGCCCGCTTGGCCACGGCAGATTGCTCTGCGCCTGTGGTGGGATGGTGAGAAGGCGCCCAGCGTCGAGGTTCCCATCGGCGACTTTTTTGGCATCGGCCACGGCATTGTGAAGAACTTTTCCAGCTTGCCCCTGCAGATGAGCCCCGAGGATGGGCGCGCTTTTAACTGCTGGTTCCCCATGCCCTTCTCCAGCCGGGCGCGCATCGAGGTTGCCAATGAGACGCCGGCCGACTTTATCCTCTACTTTTACATTGACTATGAGACCTACTCTCCTGAGGCGGCCGCTGAGCTTGCAGCCGACTATGGCCGCTTCCACTGCCAGTGGCGCCGCCAGAACCCCACCGACGGCTGGGCCGACCTCTCGCGCCTGGGCGATGATGCCTTTCTCGCGGAAACCTGGCGCACGCCCAACCTCGATGGCCGCGGCAACTGTATTATTCTGGAAGCGACCGGCAAGGGCCATTATGTGGGTTGCCACCTGGACATCGACAACTTTCAGCGCCAGCTCTGTCCCTGGTATGGCGAAGGCGACGATATGATTTTTATCGATGGCGAGCCCTGGCCGCCGCGGCTGCACGGCACCGGCACTGAAGACTATGTGAACCTGGCCTATGGCCCTACCCAGGAATACTGCGCTCCCTACCATGGCCTGACCCTCTACAGCGGCCAGGGCTGGCAGTGGGGGGGCAAGAACTCGGTCTATCGCTACCATATCGAGGACCCGATCTACTTTGAAAAGTCGATCCTCGTCACCATCGAGCATGGCCACGCCAACAAGCAGTACCTCGACTATTCTTCCACGGCCTACTGGTACCAGACGGAGCCCCACGCTCCTTTCCCTGCCTGGCCGCCACTGAGCGCCCGCCTGCCGAGACCGGATCGTTAGGCCTGGACCGTCCACCATTCTCCGAGGGCGTCGATAAGCTCGGCTGAGTGTTCGACCCGGGCCGCCCGAGGCTCCGGAAGCCTCGGGCTCAGAACGGCAAAGCCCCCTCTGGGGCTCGTGCAAGAGCGAATCCCGCCGTGCAAGCCAAGCGTCCACACGAGCCCGGAGGGCTTTCTTCTCAGCTTGGCGGCTTTAGCCCCGGGCACCCTCCACCGATTCGACAGCCTGCCTGTGCTGCGCTAGACTGTGCACAGTGTGGAAACCTCCTCTCACCTTGGGTGGTCTCCCCGTTGTTCGCGTCTTGACGGTTCCGCTTGCATACCTCAGGGAGGATGGGCATGAACATCGGTTTCGTCGCTAACGGTACCCCCGAAGAGGTCCTGACCCGCGCAGCGCGGCTGGGGTTCGATGGGGTGGAGCTTTGCTTCCGCGCGGGCGGGCCCTGTGACCTCACACGCTGGACGGCGGATGACACCAGGCGCGTGCAGGATCTGATCGCCAAGACGGGGGTCAAGGTGCTGACGGTCGCCTCGTTCGGTGTGC
>DAOTVS010000263.1:0-8057 GCA_034436375.1 Anaerolineae bacterium
CGCCAGGGGGTGCACCTGCGCCTGCGCTTCCCCGACGCCAACCCCTCGCCCCAGATCGAGCCCTTTGGCCGCCAGAGCACACGCTTTTCCTACTTCATGGGCAGCGACCCCGCCCAATGGCAGCCCGATGTGCCGGTGTGGAGCGGGGTGCGCTATGTGGACCTCTACCCGGGCGTGGACCTCGTGGTGACGGGGGAGGATGGCCGGTATTCAGCTATGGCGTCTACCTGCCGCTGGTGCAGAGAAGGTAGCCCAGCCGGTGCACGATGGAGTCCTCTGGCGGCCACTCCGGCCCGTATTCCGAGTGGCGGCCCAAATCACCGGCCGGCTCGCGCGGGTGTCGGCTCCTCCAGGAACAGCTCATCCGTCGCGTCGTCAAAGGCGAAGAGCTCGGCGTAGCGCCCCCAGCCGATGGCCCGGGCGAGCTGCTCCTCAGCAAACTCGCCGAAATCGGCGCGCAGGAGGTCGATAAAGTGCTCCGCGGGCAGGCGCCGGTCCTCATCGGCCTGCAGCGACTCGTAGATCCAGCGCACGGTGGGCAGCCGCAGCACACGCCCAGCCACGATCTCCTTGCGCGCCGGGATGGTGGCCTCGGCAAAGGTCTCGCCCAGGGGGCTGAGCACGATGTCGCCCTGTTCCACGCGCGCAAAGGCCAGGTCCTCGGCGGCCTCGACGACGGGCAGCAGGTCGTCTAGCTCCATGTTCAGGTCGTCGGCCAGGCGATAGAGGTCCATGCGGCCGCCCGCCTCCAGCACGTCCTCCGTCAGCCCGGCCAAAGCGTCGGGGTTGGGTATCGGCAGGGGCTCCGTGACCCCCGGCTGGCCAGGCGCGGTGCCCAGGGCTATGGCAGGCGCCTCCGTCTCACCGGTCACAAGAGCATAGATGCGGTCTACTATGGCCTGAAAGGCCGCGGCTTTGCGGTGCCGCGGCTGAGGCAGCCGCACGGGCACTTCACCAATGATGCGCCCCGGCTCTTTGTCCATGGCCACGATGCGGCTGGCCATCAGCACGGCCTCTTCGATGTTGTGCGTGACCAACAGGATGGCCTGGATGGGGATGCGATGCGTGCTCCACAGCTCCATCAGCTCGCCGCGCAGCGCCTCGGCAGAGAGCACATCGAGGGCGCTGAAAGGCTCATCGAGGCACAGTAGCTCAGGCTCGACGGCCATGGCTCGCGCAAAGCCGACCTTTTGCCTCATACCGCCCGAAAGCTCGCGTGGGAAAGCGCTCTCATACCCGTCCAACCCCACCAGGTCGATCAGTTCCTCCGCCCGCGCCCGCCGCTGCGCCTCCGCCACGCCACGCGCCCGCAGCCCTACCTCCACATTGTCCAGCACTGTCAGCCAGGGAAAAAGGGCAAAGGTCTGAAAGACGATCGTCGCGTGTGGGTTCACCCCCACCACTCGCTCTCCCTTGTAGAGCACCTCCCCTTCGCTGGGGCTCGTCAGTCCGGCGATAATGCGCAACAGGGTCGACTTGCCCGAGCCCGAAGGCCCCAGTAGCGCCACAAACTCGCCGGTCCGGATGCGCAGGTTGATATCCTCCAGCGCTACGAATCGCTGCTCACCACGCCCATACGCCTTGGTCACATGACGTACGTCTACCAGGACCTCGTCAGCCATGTACTTCCCCCTGCCAGCCCGGCTGGCAGAGGCAGGTCTGAAACCTGCCCCCACAACGTCATCCGGCTCCTCTCTCCATTGCTACGAACCGGCAATGTAGTTCATGCCCAAAGTCCGCTGCCAGCCCCTCACTCCATCCGGAACGCCTCCGCCGCATAGCGGTAGAGCGGCCGCCACACCAGCCAGTTGATGGCCGCCACCGTCACAATCAAGGTCAGCGTCGAAGCCAGCAGGAGGGGATAGTTGCCCGCCACGCTCGACTCGGCGATCAAAGCGCCCACACCCGTCACCGCATAGGTCGTGCCCGCGACGACGACATACTCGGCCACAATGCTGGCGTTCCATGCACCGCCGCTGGCTGTGATCAGCCCCGTCACCAGGTAGGGGAAGATCGCCGGCAGGGTCAACCTTGTCCAGCGCAGGCGCGGGCCCAGCCGCAGCATCTCCGCTGTGTAGTAGAGGTCCATGGGGATCGAGGCGACCCCGGCAATGACATTGAACAAGATATACCATTGGGTGCCCAGCAGCATGAGCAAAATGGCCGCCACGTTCAGCCCCCCGGGCTGAGCGACCAGCGCCACGACAAAGATCGGAAAGATTGCCGTGGCTGGGATGGCGGCCGTCACTTGCGCCGCCGGCTGTGCCACCGATGCCACCCGTGGGTTGGTGCCGATGGCCACGCCGGAGGGCACTGTCCACAGCAGTCCCACCGCCAGGGCGATGGCCACCCGCAGCAGCGTGGCCCCCACGCCGGCCAGCACGCCCAGCCACTCCTGCAGCGATACCTGTGCCAAAAGCTGTGCAGCCAGCACCACCCCATAGGCAATCCCCGCCCCCAGGAGCACGCCCGTGACAATCCGAGTCCAGCGACGGGGCGGGGTGCTGGGGCGCAGCGTGGCCGTTGGCCGATGGTAACCCGCAGTCAGCAAGCGATCCAGCGCCTCGCTGGCGGGCCGCCCTACATGGCGCCCAAACTGTTCCACCAGCCACGATCGTCGCAAGAGATCGTACAGCCAGGATCCGGTCGTCTCCTCCTCACCGATCGCCTCCAGCCGGAAGCGTTGCGCCCATGTGATTGCCGGGCGCCAGATGATCTGATCCAAGATCACAATCGTCAGGACCAGCGCCGCCAATCCCTGGAACACTGCTTGCATATTGCCCGCCTGCGCTGCCGTCTGCAGGTAGGATCCCAGCCCGGGCAGGCGAAAGTCGCGTGTGCCGAGGCTAAAGGTCTCGGCAGCCATCAGGAAGAACCACGCCCCGGCCCAGCTCAGCATGCTGTTCCAGATCAGCGGGCGCGCAGCGAAGGGCAGCTCCACGAGCTTGAAGCGCAGCCAGGGGTGGAACTGATAGTTCTCCGCCGCCTCCAGCAGGTCCCGCGGGACGGTGGTGAATGACTGGTAGGTGCTGAAGGCCATATTCCAGGCCTGGCTGGTGACGATCAGCAGGATCGAGGCCAATTCCACTGCCACACCCTCAGGCAGGACCGCCGTCAGGCTGAGCACAGCTACTGGCAGGAAGGAGAGGATCGGTACGCTCTGCAGCACATCCAGCAGCGGCAGTAGCACGAGCGCCGCCGTCGGGTTGTGGGCCGCGCCGTAGCCGTAGGCCAGGGCAAAGAGGAGTGAGATCAGGTATGCCGCCACGATGCGCCCCACCGAGAGCAGGGTATAGTAGGGCAACCATTGGGGTTGGAGCGAGATGGCCGGGCCGGGCACCACATTGGGCGCCCCTATGGCCGCGCGCACGCCCACGTAGACCAGCCCGGCGAGCCCAAGCAGAATGCCAGCGTCGGCCACCCCAAACCCTACCCGAGGGCGAGACGCGCCCCACATCGTCCTCAATGGCATCGACTGCTCCCATGCTCCTTAGCCCCTAGCAATTGACATTCCAGCAACTGCTATGCTATAATCATGGCACCATACTCTGTCGACCGTATGGCGTACCCCGACTCCACAAGAGGAGATCAGAAGATGAGTAGGCCTCTGATCCTGATTGTCGAGGACGACAACGCAACGGCAGAATTCTTGAGCGATCTCCTGTGGTCCGAAGGCTACGATACGCAGATACTCCCTACTGCCAGAATCGTGGATGCGGCTCTATCATTGCGGCCCGATCTTATCCTTCTGGACCTGGTATTCCCCGATTCCAGAGGTGAAGATCTGTTACAAGCTGTCCGTCGCGATCGTAACCTGGCTGCCACTCCTGTGATTCTGCTTTCCGCAGTGCCGCACTTGGCTGCCGCTGCCGCTCATTTGCCTGTGCAGGGCTACCTGAGTAAACCCTTCGAGTTGGATCTGCTTCTCCGCATGGTGAGTTCGCTGCTCGCCGGCCGACCTCTGGCTGAGCCCGCTGCCGGTATCCGCTGGCCGTCGGCCGGGCTGGTTCCGAACCTGTAGCAACCGCGCCTTGGAAGGGTTTGGGCGCAAAGCGGGGGAAGAGCAACTCCTCTTCCCCCACGGCGCCTGCTATCGGGTCACAAATAGCACAGCTCGCATGTGCCTGTGCACGCGATACTACGGCTCGACTTCCTGGCGCAGCCTCTCTTTGCCCTTCAGATAGCGCAGCTCGGCCTCTTTCCGCATGATCTGGGCGCGTAGCCGAGCATCATGGAGTTTGTTGTACGCCTGCGAGCGCAGTTCATCCAGTTCTCGCTGAGCCTGGCGGGCCATCTGACTCGGCGAGGTGCGCCCGCCGGCCAGTGTCTTTTCGACCCTGGCCCGGAACTCGGGCGACACACCTTGCTTGGGCAGGGTCTCGAACAGGGTAGCCCGGATCTCACGGCCTCGCCTGGGCGCGTACAGTAGGCCCAGCGCGCCACCGACAGCAGCTCCTATGGCAAAGGCTGAGAACCACATGCCGACGGTGGAGCCTACGCCTCTGTGGGGACGCTCTGCGTACATATGCTGCTGTTCCACAATGGGTCTTTCCACGTTCATCCGTCACCTCTCGCTGTAATCCACTGATTAGTGTTCAACCCCGACCGCGGGCGGCCTTTACGATCACGAGCAGGATGATCGCGCCCAAGACGGCTGCGGGCAGCGAATAGAGGCTAAAACCCGTTGCCTCGCTGCCACTGATGAAGGTAAAGGCAAAGCCACCAATGAGGGCGCCCGCGATCCCGACCAGGATATCGAGCAGGCAGCCCTGCCGGTAGCTGGTGCCCGCAATGCGACCGGCGAGCCAGCCGGCAACGCCTCCGAGGACGATCCAGGCAAAGATGCCGAGACCACTCATGGATGCTTCTCTCTCACTGTAGCGGCTCCAATGGGCATCAGGTCCCGTTGCATCGTATGTTACGATCCTTTGTGCTTGGTGGGCCGGCTTCCAACCCACCCTCGAGCAGGATGCTCGCAGATGAACCAGCAATATGCGTGCCAGTTGGCGCGCCTGGTGGCCTCCCGCACTGGTTTTGATGGGTCGGAGTTGCTCTCCTGCAGGCAACGGGTACTCATCAAAACCAGGGCCAGGGCCCACTAATCGGCCAGAGCCTCTATTGCCGGCTCGGGCTCCCAGGCATAGGTCTTCAGCCAATCTTGCGACACGGGGGCTTGCGGCCAGTAGGAGCGCGCCTCAGCATTGGCCACATCGTTCAGGGTCTGTAGGCGATCTACTACCACAGTCGCCGCATACTCCTCCCACTGCTCCTGCGGCATGGTGGTCATTTCCTGCCAGAGGCTGTAGCCGGCCAGGAATCCTGATGCCCCGCCGCTGCAGGCAATTTCCACTTCCTGCCGGTAGAGCTCATAATCCTGCCCCGTAGAGACCAGAATCCAGGGCAACTCGGTGGCCGTGCTGAGCTTCCGGCACTGGTCCAGCGCCTCCAGTGGGCTATCATACTGCAGGTTGGCAGGGAATTCGGCCAGCAGCACGTCAGCCCCCAGCGGCGTCAGATGCATGGCGGAATCTTGCACCACATAGGGGCGCTGTCGGGCGAACTCCGATGAGCCTTTGGGGACCGCGGGGACCCATTCATAGGACATGGGCTCCAGAAGGAGTGGCAGATCATAGGCCCGGCATTGCTCAGCGACCGCTTCGGCAATGGCCTCTTGCTGCCGGGCCGTTACAGCCTCTGGATGGTAATAGAGCAGCAGCTTGGCCGCTGAAGCGCCCATCCGCTTGGTCTTGCCCACGTCCCAGCCTGCGATGAGTGTGGTGCGCCGTGCTCCCACCTCACCTTCATAGTCCGCCGCCTCAAGGCTCACTGCCAGCCCCACACTCCCTGGCAGCGCGTTTTCGCCGACGGCCCGGGCTGCTCCATACTCCGGGTCCAACAGCACCCCGCTGGCAAAAGGGGCCAGCACGCGAGTAAGCAAGAGGTCGCGGTCCAGTAGCGCCTCGGGTGACGCCACGCCCGGCGACTCTGCGCGCATAGCCTGCCGCCGAGATTCCCGGTGATCGATCTCCAGCATGGTAAAAACACCCCGGGGGTTGACCAATTCCTGCAGCCCGCGCACTTTGCCGATCGATAACTCCTTCGTCGCCATTACCCACCTCGAATCATAGTCAATCCTGTTGCCTGGAAGGCATTGGGGCAGGGAACAGCCCTGCCCGCTTTTGCCACTCTATCTCTTTCCTCTGCGCTGCCGTTGACCAGCAACTTTGGTGCCATGTGTCGGTGCGCCAGGTTGGGGCGGGCGCCAACTGGCACAGAACTTGCTGCCCCCTTGTGGGCGCTGGGCTTTTCGTGCAGAGGGCCCTCCTTTCCCTGGCCCGAGCCTTAAGACGGGAGGATTCATGACCTACCAGATCGTCAGTGTGGATCGCGAGGCTGAGATGACCCCCCAGGTCGAGCAGGAGATCCTGAGCAAGATCGGCAAGCTCGACAAGTTCCTGGCACGCGTGCCAGAAGAGAACTATTTTCTGCGCATCCGGCTTTCACCGAATGCGCCCAATCCTCGTTGGACCGACGCTCTGCTGGATCTCAATGTTGAGGGTGACGTGCTGATCGGCACTGGCAGCGCCGATACGCCCGTCCATGCTGTGCACCTGGCTACGATCGAGCTGGAGAGGCAACTGGAAGAGCGCAAGCAGCGCCTGAAACCCTACGCATCGTGAGGTATTCTGGGATTTTGGGAGGCGGAAGTGCGTAATTATCCCAAAGAGCCCGAGCCCATGTACATGCCTCAAGGGCCTGGAGCCGATGTGGTAATTGACGAGGTACATGCCGACGGCCTCGTCGAATATGTGGATATTGAGAACCGCGGACAGATTGACCAGCCTCTTACCGGCTGGGCGCTGGCCAGCCTGCATGGTGGTGAGGTCTTCCGTTTTCCTGCCGGAGAGATCATCTCGCCGGGCAAGCACCTGCGCGTGCTCAGTGGCGAGCAGGCCCCTGCCGGCTCGGGGCAGAATCTGCTTTGGAAGCGCGAGAGCATCTGGAGCAACCGCTCCGATACCGCGCTGCTCTTCGACAATCGGGGCCGAGAGGTCAGCCGCCGCACCTACCCGCGCGCGACTATTCGCGAGGCGCGCAAGCCCAAGCTCAAGGTCCTCGTGCAGGAGCGCGATGGCGATCACTTGAGGGATGCGGATCAAGTCTACCAGCCCCTCCGCGGCAACAAGGGCAAACCGTAATGAGGATGGACTGCAATGGTTAATACGCCGATCAATCGGGAGCGCCGGCATGGCGTCGCCGAGCTGACCGCCGAGCCGACCCCACTGGTGCCGCTGAGCCAGGTTGAGGGCCGGCCGCGAAACGAGGAGCTCGACATCCGGGGCTTTCTCATGTATGGCAGCGACGGCCAGGTCATGGGCCGGGTCGAAGAGCTTCTCCTCGAGGCCGACCAGCGCACTGCGGACCGCGGCCTGCCCCTCTTCCAGGTCGAGTATGCCGTTGTCCGTTTTACCGATGAAGCCGGTATCAGAGAGTGGATCCTGGTGCCGATGGCTGCGGTCAAAGAGACCATTCCAGAAGAGCGTAAGGTGATCGTGCGCGGGCCTGCGCGCGAGCTTTGTGAGGCAGCCTATCCGTTCCACCAGCCCGACGAGATCTCGCCTGCCGATGAGGAAGAGATCTATGCCTTTTGGGAAGTGGAGCCCCGCTGGCGGCGTAGGCCCAATGTCGCGCACAAGCAAGTCGTCGAGCGTCGCTAAGGACGGAGACCTGTCAGGTTTCCGAAACCTGCCAGGCCTCCTGTTGGATCTACGCTCTTGTCCGCCTGCAGGAGATGCATGTGTTACAGCTTTACAATGATCTCACCTGGCAGCGCGAGCCGTTTATTCCGCGTGAGCGGACGGTTTCGCTTTATGTCTGCGGTATTACTCCCTACGATACTACCCACCTGGGCCACGCTTTCACATATTGCAGCTTTGATGTCCTCATCCGCTACCTGGAGTGGTTGGGTCTGACGGTTCGCTATGTGCAGAATGTCACCGATATCGACGACGACATCTTGCGCAAAGCGCGTGAGGTCGGAGAGGATTGGCTTGCCC
>DAOTVS010000264.1:0-3306 GCA_034436375.1 Anaerolineae bacterium
CGCACCATATCCAGCGTACGGCCAATAGCCAGGCACTGCAGGCGCTCGCCGTTCTCGACCGTGAGTCTCTCGCCAGTATAGTGCTCGATCACGGCGTCGTTCTGCAGCAGGTCATAGAGGGGCGTGCGGTCGGTCTCTTCGAAGCAGATTGTGCGCAGCACGCGCTCGCGCTTGGTCATTGGTGCCATCGTTGCCTCCGTGGTGGCCAGTGATGCGTGATCCATGAGATCGCCATGAATCGTAATAAGTAAACCGTAATAAGTAAACCGTAATCAGTAAGGTCGCCACTTGCGTGCCTGATGCTCTGCGCAAGCTCTGGATGGGCAAACACCACGAAAAGCAACATGCACTGCCAAGTGAGAACCTTACTTATTACGGTTTACTTATTATTTCCCATGGCAACTTCGTATCACCCTCCCAGTAACTTACGCTTAAGCTCGAGATAATACAAAAAGTTCTCGTACGGCACATCGGGCGGCACGGCGTGGTCCAGGGTGGGGATGTAGCCGCCATCGGCCAAAAGCTGGGGCACGAAGCTGTAGAGCTCCTGCTCGATATCCCGGCGCGTGCGGGCCAGGGCGCGCTTGTCGATGCCCCCAACGAGGGCCAGGTCGTGGCCGTAGCGGGCGCGGATCTGCAGGGGGTCCATGCCGGCTGCGCGCTCCAGCGGCCAGTGGCAGGTGATGCCCGCCTCTAGCAGCAGCGGGATCAGCGCTTCGGTGTTGCCGTCGGAATCGAGCCAGATGTGCCGGACGCCATGGGAGCGTAGCAAGTCATTGATGCGCCGATAGCGGGGCAAGAGATACCGGCGGAAGATATTGGGGCCGATCAGGGGCCCGCCCTTGTAGGCGAAATCCTCAAAATAGTTAAAATAGTCGATCTCCACCTCGTCAAGGGCGGGGTGGATGACCTCAATCAGGTAATCGGTGAGGTACTCGAGCATCTCCTCGGCCAGGGCGGGGTCATCATAGAAAATCGTACAGGCCAGCTCGGTGCCCATGAGCCGGCGCAGGAAAGAGTAGAGGCCAAAGCAGGCGTTATGGGTGAGGGCCAGCGGGTAATCGCGCCCGGCCAGGCAGCGCTTGACGTCGGCCCAGTAGGCGGGGTAGCGGGCCGGCGAGTGGGGGTTGTAGCGGCGCCTGGCGTCGAGCCAGGTGGCGCGGTCCACCACCGGAAAGGAGAGGTACTGGTCCATTGACATGCGCATGCCGTGGGCCTCGCCCTCCTTAAGCGCCCTGCCCACATGGCCATCGGCAAAGCGCACCACGCGGTAGCGCTCATCCTCTTCCAGAACCTCTTCCGTAAAGGCCGGCATCATGTCGACCACTTTGAGCGGCAGGTAGCCGACGCGGTCGACGCCAAAGAACTCACAGCCCGCCATCAAGTCGCCGATGTGCACGTCCTCCGGCATCCCCTCCTGGAGCCAACGGTCATAGGTCTGGCCCCAAAGGGGCAGCTCGTGGTTGAACACCCGGTCCACAGGGGTAAAACTCAGGCTGCGGTGAAAGCGTTCGCGGTTGTCCATGAGTTCGCTCAGTTCCCCCTTATCCACGCCCCAATCGCTGCTTCAGGTACGCTATATACTCACAATAGTTCTGCCACGAGATATCGGGCGGGGCGGCGTGATCCAGCTCGGGCAGGTAACCGCCATCCGCAACCAGGGGCAGCACGCGGTCAACCTCAGCCCGCATCACCTCACCCCCAGCCGCAACCGCACGCTTGTTGATGCCGCCGATCAGGACCAGGTCATGCCCGTAGCGCTGCCGCACGGCAAGCACATCCATGCCGGCCTGCACCTCAAAAGGATAGAGGCCATTGATCCCCGCATCCAACCAGATGGGGATCAGTTGGTCGATGCGGCCATCGCTGTCGAGCCAGATGTAGCGGATGCCGTGCGCCCGCAGCCAGTCGCACACGCGTCGGTAGTGGGGTAGAGCAAAGCGGCGGAAAAGCTTTGGATCGATGAGCGAAGCGTGGTTGTAGGCCATGTCCTCCCAGAAGCAAAAGACGTCGAACGAGGTGTGCTTCAGCACTTGCTCAGTCGTGGCGATGATGAGGTCGGCGCGCTGCTCCATCATGCGCTCGACGAGAGCCGGCTGCTCATAAAAGGCCACGCACAGGCTCTCGAGCCCCATCAGGTTGCGCAGCGGGCCAAAAAAGCCGCCCCAGCGATCGGCATTGCACTGGCGCGGCCAGGGCGTATCCTGGCAGGCGCGGACGCGCTGCCGCCAGCTCTCGGGGAAGCGCGCCTCGGGGTTGAGGGCCAGGCGCTCGGGCACCAAACGCTCGAAATCGGCCTCCGTCGCAACCGGGAATTGCACAAACTGGGGCATGGAGGTATCGCGGTGCTCTTTAAACTCACGCATCACGATGCCCTCGTGATTGACATAGGTGCGCGTCAGCTCATCCTCGGCGATCACCTCGTAGGTGAATGCGGGCGCCGGGCCATAGTAGGGCGAGATATCCAGCAGACGGTCCAGGCCAAAGAGGTCCGCCAACGGCGTGCCATCCCAGCCCTGCTGCCGCCAGAGCACCTGGGTCTCCTCCCAGGCCCCAGTCGGCCGCAGGAAGGGCGGGTCAGCGGGCTGAAAGCTCAGGGTCTGCAAGAAACGCTCGCGGGGTGTGGGCATGATTATCACTCCTGTCTCTAGACGACGCGCCAGTTGCAGCAGACCTGACAGGCTTCAGAAGCCTGTCAGGTCTGTCCTCCCCAAGTATACTACAGAACTCAGGCTTTGTAGGCGCTTTCCGGCCTGCCTGGGGACAGGATGGGGACAGGATTTGGTCTCTCCCTACCTCCATGGCTCGACCAGCTCCGGCGCGGCGCCCAACTCCTCCAGAAAGGCCACCAGGCGCCGGCGCAAGCCGGCCGCAACGTCGGGCCGCTCGGCGATGAGGTTGTGCTGCTGCCGGGGGTCGCTGGGCAGGTGATAGAGCTCGGAGCCAAGGGCTTCGCCCGCTGTCTCACGCTTGGCCAGGCCGTCTACGGCTCGGGTTTCGAAATCGCCGACGGCGGGGGGCTTGCCGGCGCAGATGAAGGACCATTCGTCCGTTGTGACGGTGATACGCGTGCCTGCAGCGGCGCCATGCAGGATGGTCGGCGCAGTGACAGCGAACTCGCGCCCCGACGTGGCCCGCCCCTGCAGGAGTGGCCAGAGCGAGCGGCCGTGCAGGGTGCCCGGGTCGGGGGCACCGGCGATCTCGAGGAAGGTGGGCATGATATCGGCGGGCTGGGCGATGGCCCCCTCGCGGCGGGGCGTGCAGCCCGGATAGTGGATGATGAGCGGGATGTGGGCGATCTCTTCG
>DAOTVS010000265.1:0-5241 GCA_034436375.1 Anaerolineae bacterium
AGGTGATCAAGCTTCTGTTGACGATGGTTCCCGACCAACGCGCCCGCTCTCTCAGGGAGGAGATGTCTCCTTACCAGCCGGATGAGAGGACATCTTCTCCCGAATAGCCATAGTTTACGTTTTACGCTTTACGTTTTACGCCTTACGCCTTACGCTTTACGTTTTACGGAGGTAACCGCATGAAGTTTGCTGTACTGGTTCTGGAAGGCCCCTACCAGCATCAGGCCGCCGACAGTGCCTATCACTTTATCCAGGCGGCGCGCGGCCGTGGGCATGAGATTGTGGGCGTGTTTCTGTATACGGACGCAGTAAACAACGCCAACCGCTTTGTCAGCCCGCCGGGCGAGAGGAACATTGCCCAGCGCTACGAACAGCTGGCGGTAGAGGGGGTGCCGGTCGTGGCTTGTACCGCCTGTGCCAAGTTCCGCGGTCTGACCAAAGACACCAAGATGGAGCATATCCGCATGTCGGGCTTGGGCTCGCTGGCCGAGTTTATCCAGGGCGCCGATCGTTTCGTCACTTTTGGAGATTGAAGCCATGAAAAAGGTGATGCTGATCATGCGCCGCGCCCCCTATGGCACGGTCTATACGGCTGAAGGTCTGCGCTCAGTCATGGGGCTCGCCGTCTTTGAGTTGGACGTAGCACTGGCCTTTGTAGGCGACGGCGTCTACACCATCATGCGTAACCAGGATGCCTCTGGGCTCGACATGAAGCCCCTGGGAGAGGCTTTCAGCGGCCTCAGTGATTTCGGCGTCCAGCACTATTATGTCCATGCGCCATCACTGGCCGAGCGTGGGCTCACCACCGAAGATCTGGTAGTGCCCGCCGAGGTGCTCGATGATGCCGGCCTGCAGCGCCTGCTGGCCGAGCAGGATGCGGTGTTACCATTCTAGGAGGTACCTTATGCTTTACATGGTGAACAAGGCGCCGCTTTCCAGCGACTCGCTGCGCAGCTGCCTGGCCATCGCCGCGCCGGGCGACCCGGTGCTGCTCTACGAGGATGGCGTCTATGCTGCACAAGCGGGGGCCTCTTCGGCGCCCTGGGTGCTGGAGGCGCTGAAAACGCGCCCGCTCTATGCCCTCAAGGCTGACCTGGAAGCGCGCGGCATCACGCGCCGGCTGGACGGGATTCAGGTCGTGGACTACAATGGGTTCGTCGCCTTGGTCGAGGCGCATAACGTCATTCCCTGGCTATAGAATATTGCGCAGGAGGCAGAACTATGAAGATCGGTCCTTACGAGTTCCCTGATGACCTGTACTATGACCGCGAGCACAACTGGGCGCGGGTAGAGGGCAACACCGTGACCCAGGGTGAAACCGATTTCGGCCAGGCGCTCGCCGGCGAGATTATCTATGCCGAGGCCCCGCGCGTGGGGCGGGATGTCAAGCAGGGCGAGCCCTTTATGTCCATGGAATCGGGCAAGTGGGTGGGCCGCATCAAGGCCGTCGTGAGCGGGAAGATCAGCGGCGCGAACGAGGATCTCGAGTTCGACAGCACCCTGATCAACAAGGAACCTTACGGCGGCGGCTGGGTCGCCAAGATCGATATGGCCGACCCCGGCGAGCTCAAGAATCTCATGCGGGCGAGCGACCCGGCTTTTGCCGAGTTTATCGCCGCGGAGCGCGCCAAGTATAACAAGTGATCGTACCCGGTATAGCAAGGAGTATGAGCGATGAAGGGCGATATGGTGCTGGATGCGCGCGGGCAACTGTGCCCCATGCCGATCGTGAACATGGCCAAACAGATGAAGGGAGTCCAGCCTGGCCAGGTGCTCGAGGTTTGGGCCGATGATGAAGGTGCCCACGCTGACGTGCCAGCTTGGGCAGAAAAGACCGGCAACGAGTTCCTGGGCGAGGAGCCGGCGGGAGAGTATACCCGCTACTTTGTGCGCAAGGCGTAATCCCTGGCCGGGGGGAGCGTGACGGCGAGTGTTGGGGAGCCCGGTTTCGCCTGGGAGGCCGGGTCTCTCCATCGGGCAAGATTCTGGTCGAGAGCCCCGGCGCGGGCGGGAGGTGAGAATGGCGGAACAGGCCAAAAAGAACAACAAGGCCACGATCCTGATTTTTAGCGGTGACATGGACAAAGTCTTTGCTGCCTTTACCATTGCCACCGGCGCCGCAGCGTCGGGCATGGACACAACCATGTTCTTCACTTTCTGGGGCCTGAAGGCGCTCCAGAAAGGCAACCTGACGGGCAAGGGGTTCTTTGGCCGCATGCTTGGCATCATGAACCGGGGCGGCATTGACCGCATTGGCCCATCGCGGTTCAACTTTGGCGGCATCGGCCGTTGGATGTTCAAAAAGATGATGAGCGCCAAGGGCGTGACTCCACTGCCCCAGATGCTCGAGATGGCTCAGGATCTGGGAGTTAAGCTCGTCGCCTGCAAAATGTCAGCTGATGTCATGGAGATTCGCCCCGAGGACCTGATCGATGGGGTGACCTTTGGCGGTGTCGCCACGATGGTCAACGAAGCGGCCAACTCTGAGTTCACGCTCTTTATCTAAACCCTCTCTGGGGCGCTGGCATGCGGGTGGGCACGCTGCCTTGGGCAACGTGCCCACCAGCATGCCAGCGCCCAGCCCCTTTTGTACAAGGAAAGTGCAAATGGCTACAGCCGTCAAAGCGATCTATGCCGGGGACGGGCGCGTGAGCGTGCAAGCGGGCGATCGTACCTACCAGGCCGACCAACGCGTGCAACTGGACCGCCCGGGTGCCAGCCTTTGCCCGTTGGAGTGGGTAGCGGCTGCCCTCAGCGCCTGAATGGTGCTCACCATGGCGGCGGTCGCCGACCACAAGCAGATCACTGTGCAGACTCTGGAAGTGCAGGTCACACCGCAGGCGGAGGGAGAGGGCCGTGACGAGCAGACTTGCTTCCGCAGCGCCATTCGCCTGGGGCCCGGGCTGACCCCGCGCGAGCGACGCCTGCTTTTCAATGCGGCCCGCACCTGCGAAGTACACAAGATGCTCTCTCGCCCCGTCCTCTTTGCCGAAACGCTCTTGGATGAGTAGGAGGCTGCATTCCAGTTGCGCCTCTCCACTCCTGAAATCCATCGGGCACAGGTCTTGCTGGCCCGGCCTGCAGCCCTGGTATCTGAGGATGCGGAGATGGCCATCCCACGGAGAGGCAGCCTGGGCGATGCTGCTCTGAGCAGCGCCCGCTGCTGTTGCCTGGACCATGGTGCTATGACGGCGGGATGGGGCAGATCGGTTCCTCCGCTTCCGGCGCCTCCTCCGGCTCGCCCCCCAGGGCTATCAAGCGTCGCAGCGTCCGCGGCAGGTCGAGGGGCACGATCTTTTGTGTCTCTACGTTGAGTGTGGAGCGGTGCAGGTAGGGCACTGCCCGGCGGAGGACCTTTTGCCCCAGCACCGCGCGCGCAATGGCCACCACGCTTTCCGGGGGATGGTGCATAGCGAGGGCCACCAGCAGGTCTGATAGATCCTGTTCCTGCCGGCGCGGGCCGGCATTGTTCATCGCTGCAGCCAGGTCCACAAAGGCAAACCGCTCGCCCGGCAGCACCATGATATTCGAGGCTTTGATGTCGGCGTGGGCGTAATCGGCAGCGCGCATCCGGCGCAGCGCCAGGAATCCGTCAGTCACAAACGGCGCCTGCACCTCCCCCAGCGATCGTAGCGGGCGCGCCCCCTCTAAAAAGTCGCTGACCAGGGCATATACCTCGGGGTCGAGCCGGTATAAGCCCTGCACGCGGGGCGTGGGCACGCCAATATCCCGAAAGAGCAGCCCCATATAATGCTCGTGCTCGGCCAGCGAGCGGAGAGTGAGCCAGAGAGGGCCGATCTTCAGCTGATCGCGGTGTTGTAGCCAGCGGGTAATACCATGGATCAAGGCAGCCTGCCAGTTGCTCTGGGTGATGATCTTGACAAAGAAGCGCTGCGGCTCACCCGCTGGGGTCAGGCCATCTACCACCAGTGGAGTGGAGGTGTGGGCCCCATCGGCGGAGAGGGGCTGCAGATGCGCTACAGCCAGCCTCAGGTGCCGGCAGAGCTGCGCCTCCAGGGTCGCCTGGATATCGGCCCGCACCGGCGTCCGCGCCAGCCTTGTAGTCCGGTTATCGATGTTGATGGCAAACCGTTGCCACAGGCGCAGGCCGGCCGGCCAGCGCCCCAGCAGCCACAGCGCCAAGGCTGCCCCTGCCGCGCTTCCCAGGCCGATCCAGAGGGCCGCCGGCCCCGCACACCCCTGAGCATAGGCCTGTGTCGCCATGGCAAAGGCGGTCAGGAAAAGGACACTGTAGCGCTGCCAGGCTCGCAGCGGCAGGGCAAAGCACAGCACGACTACGCCGAGCAGCCCCAGGGCCAGGGCGGCGTTCGGCGCCAGGCAGGGGGTCAACGCCAGCAGCAATTCCCCCAGGGCAAGCAGGGCCAGCCACGTGAGACCCGCCAGCAGCGCCGGCTCGATGAACCGGCGGCGCCGCTCCCAGGCAAAAAGGGCCAGGAGCAGCCATCCCAGGAGCCAGAAAAAGCCTATGGCAGCCAGGACCTGGGCAATCTGAGCGGCCAGAGCGCGGAGATCGAGAACGATTGATGGCATGTGGATCATCGCCGTCTGCCCGGCCAGAACCGGCTGTTCACCCATACCCAGCCGGTGACCGTACCGATGATAGCGCCTGCGAGCAAGAGGCTAGCCTCGAACGTTCCGAGCACATAAAAGGCGATGCCCAGGGTATCCAGCACCGGGCTCGTATAGTGGGTATTGATGAAGCGGAAAACGGCCACATCCACTGGCGCCCCGCGCACTTGCACTCCGAGCGCACTGACGGCCGCCACGATCAATATGGCCAGCAGGACGTATCTGTACTGTTCCCAGAATGCTTGTACGCTCACCTGACACCATCATCTTTGTACTTCCACGCCGACTATTCACAAGCGAGATGTGTGCCGCGATTGCGCGGGCTCGGCGCTGTCAGGCTGCCCCCTTAATGAACCCGACACAATCCCGAGGTCAACTGCCTCTGGCCTTACCTCCCCTCATCGTTAGCCTCAACTACCACGCAACACAGGATAGTCCGTTGTCAATCGCTGGGATCCATCATATCCTTTCACCAACTGGCCCTTGCCTCGCAATCTGCCTATAATGGACGACCATAGTACTGCAACCGCACTTGATCCAGCCGGCTCCCGGTAACAGCCGGCCAAGGTGCTGTGCGCCTGCCCGGCTCTGACCCGGGAGGGGGGATTTGGCGGGTTGCCTGCAGCCGGGCCGCCCGTTGGCGGCCCGGCT
>DAOTVS010000266.1:0-18325 GCA_034436375.1 Anaerolineae bacterium
TATCAGGATATGGATGCCTTTGGCAACCGCCCGGCTTCCCACGGCTGCATTCGTCTGCGGCCCGAGGATGCGCTGTGGCTCACCCAATGGCATCCGCAGGGCGTGCCGATCACCATCGCGCCGCGTACCAAGGCGCCATCGTGATCCTCTGGGGGTTGGGGCTCGTCCTGCTGGGGCTGTTCGCAGGCCTGACAGCCTACCTGCTCTGGCAGTGGAGCCGCCGGGACCGGGCCGGGCTCGGATTGCCGGAGGGGCGCATTGTCCGCGCCGATATGGGCGCCTGGCGCCAGTGTGAGGAGCCCCTCTACTCGGCGCGCTACCGGCTGGCCGGCCGGCCCGATTATCTGGTCAAGACGGGGCGCGGGCTGGTGCCCGTTGAGGTCAAACCCGGCCGCACGGCGCCTGCCCCCTATACGGGCGACGTCCTCCAGCTCGGCGCCTATCTGCTGCTCGTGGAGGAGGATACGGGCGTCAAGCCCACCCACGGGCTCTTGCGCTACCGCGAGCAGACCTTTGAGATACCCTATACGCCCGGCCTGCGGCAAGAGGTCATCGCCTGCCTGGAAGAGATGCGCGCCCTGCGTGAGGCCAGCCAGCCGCCCGAGCCGCAGCATCGGGAACCGCAGCGCTGCACCCGTTGCGGCCAACGCGAGCATTGCGATGTGAGCCTCACCGATTTCTGAAGGACTATTCACGGAAATACAGTGGCAAGGAGAACCAGGCGAGGTACACCTGTTTGCCGCCGTCCCAGACGGCCCATTCCGATGGGCAGGCACAATCTGTGCGCTCACCGCCCTACTTGCACACTTGGCCCACTCGGACTATGCTAAGGCCATCTCCATCAACCCTGGTACCCCGAGAATGAGTCCATGCCACTGATCATCGACGGCCACAACCTGATCGGGCAGATGCGAAACATCTCGCTCTCTGACCCTGATGACGAGGAACAGCTCCTCGAGCGCCTGGCCAGCTACCAGAGCCGGCGCCGCGATGAGATGGTCGTCGTCTTTGACTCCGGACCGCAAGGGGGGCTGCCCGGCGGCGGGAGGCGAGAGGGCGGCTTGCGCGTGGTCTATGCCCGCGCGGGGCAACGCGCCGATGATGTCATCATCCGCCTGGTGCGGGCACGCGGCGGCAGCACCTGCCAGGTCGTCACCTCGGACCGCGCCGTGCAGGCCGAAGTGCGCGGCCTCGGCGCCAACGTCATCCCCTCTCAAGAGTTCGCCCGCCGCCTGCAGCCCGCCCCCCAGAACGCACCACGAAGACCCAGTGAAAAGGAAAGGCCGCCCTCGGCCAGCGAGGTCGAGGCCTGGCTGGAGATCTTTGCGCGCCGCAAGCCCAAGCGCAGGTAACGACTCGTAGGGACTGAGCGAATTGAGGGAACTGGAGGAATTCAGAGGGTAGAGATCGCCTCACGTTCCGCTCGCAGCACAATCAGCCTCGGCTCTGATGCGCAGCGCTTGACCTTTTGCCTGTTGCTTCCTCAGTTCCGTTAGTTCCACAAGCTCCTGCAATTCATACAAGCTGATCATTCCCGCCCCGCACTGTCAACTCTATCATACTCACTCTTTGACGACTCGGGCCGGTCGTGGTATGTTACAGAAGTGTCACCGTATCCTTTCAGGCCTCTTGGCGTCTCTAAGGGAGAAACGTGCGTGATGCGCACAGGCGAAGACAACTCTTTGCTGGACCGCGTGCAAGAATATGACCTGCCGGCCATTGGCGAGGTCTATGATCGTTACGCGGGCCGCATCTATAACTATATATATTACCGCCTGGGCGACACGCAACTGGCCGAGGATCTGACTGGCGCCGTTTTCATCAAGATGCTGGAAGCCATCCAATCGAGCAAATCGTGGCAAGTTTCTTTCTCGGGGTGGCTCTACCGCATCGCCCACAACCTGGTTGTGGATCATTTCCGTCGCACCCAGCAGGACCGCGCAGCCCCTCTCGATGAGCGCATCGTCGCTGGAGATCAGGACCCCGTCAAGACCGTCGAGCGCCGTCTGGAGAACGATCGCCTGCGCCTGGCCATCGGGCAGCTCACGGAAGAGCAGAGGCAGGTTATTACGTACAAGTTCGTTGAGGACCTCACGAACGCCCAGGTTGCTGAGATCATGGGCAAGACCGAGGGCGCAATCAAGTCGCTGCAATTCCGAGCCCTGGCTTCCCTGCGCCGGATTCTTGAGGCGGAGGAGAGTTGAGTCATGCTGCGTCCGGGGGAGATTGAGGAAGCCCTGGAGCAATGCTTGCTATGCATGCAGCGCGGAGAGCCCGCAGAGGCATGCCTGGCCGGTTATCCCGAGCTGAGAGAAGAACTGGCGCCCCTGTTGGCGATAGCGCAGCGTGTGCACGAGGCGGCCCCGGCGCCACCCAATGCGGCGGCAGCGCTGGCACGAGGCCGGGAGCGTGTGCTGCGCCAGGCTGCCCGGCAACGC
The DNA here is from genome assembly GCA_034436375.1 of Anaerolineae bacterium. Taxonomy (GTDB): domain Bacteria; phylum Chloroflexota; class Anaerolineae; order SpSt-313; family SpSt-313; genus DAOTVS01. The sequence goes on from DAOTVS010000266.1 coordinate 2,439, forward strand.
ATAGCCAGGCGCAGCGCGCCGTGGGTCCAGCGACTGGCGGGGTTCTTCGCCCCCCTGCTGCGGCGGGGCCTGGCCAGCACCGTGGCAGCGGTCGTGTTAATCGTCGTCCTGTTGGCCGGCACGTCGGCCATCGCTTCGGCGAACAGCCTGCCGGGGGACCCCCTCTACCCCGTCAAGCTTGCTGCCGAATCGGTACAGCTGGCCCTGACCTTGGATCCGAACTCACGCATCGCTGTGGAGCACACGCTCGAGCAGCGGCGCGTGGACGAAGCGCAGGCCATAGTCAAACAGCATCGAATTGCGCACGTCAGCTTCCAGGGGATCGTGGAAGCCTATGACGGCTCGACCCTGACGGCTGCCGGTCTCACCATCCAGATAAACGCCAGCACCCAGCTCGCCGGCCCGCAGCCTGCGCCGGGGCTGACCGTCCAGGTGAGTGCGGAGAGCAATAGCGACGGCATCCTCATCGGCAAGGCCATCAAGACGCTGGCGCCCGCCATGCCCTCACCCAAGCTCAACAGCGCTCAGGTCGCCCATACTGCCATGCCGGCCGCGCTCGTAGCAGGCGCCACGTCGACCCAGAGGGCCTCGGCCGGGGCCACTCCGCATCCCGGTCGCTCAAGCGCCGGCGCTTCAATCAACGCCCAATCGTCACCCGCGGCCGCCACGGCGCAGGCGGTCACCACATCGCCTGCGCCTTCCGCCAGCCCATTGTCCCCTGCGGGCACCGTCACCCCGTCACGCGAAGGCCAGGTGCACTTTGCCGGCTTGATTACCCGCCTGGCCCCGGATCTGTGGGAGGTTGCGGGGCTGCAAGTGCGCATCACCACGGCCACACAGATCGACAGTAGCGCCTCCCCGCCGGCGGTCGGCGCCTGGGCCGACGTCAAAGGGACCCGCGATAGCGACGGCTCCATCCTGGCGCGCAAGATTGTGGTAGAGCGCAGCTCAGAGCCAGAGGTTGATCTGATCGAGTTCCAGGGCGCCATTGAAGCGGCCAGCAGTGACCAGTGGACCGTGGACGGCCAGGCTTTCGAGATCAATAGCGCCACAACCATCACCGGCGAGCCCAACAGCGGCTGGCAGGCGGAAGTGCAGGCCCAGCGCCAGCCCGACGGCACTCTGCTGGCCACATCGATTGTGGTGTATGCGCCACAGGATATCCCTGCCAAGCTTGCCGGGACCATCGATGAGATCGGCGCAAGCTATTGGCTTATCGCAGGCCGGCGCGTTTCCTTTGATAGCCAGACGGCCATCCGCGGTGCCGCAGCTCTCGGCGCACGCACCGAAGTGCAGGGCCTGGAGCAGGCCGATGGCAGCATCCGTGCTTTGGTGGTCCATATCCATGCGAACTCTGCGCCCACCGCCACAACCGTATTCACTGCGACCGCTGCGCCGCCGGCCGGTGCCCCGGCAATGACGCCTCAGCATGGAAAATCGGGCTCAGGCGGCGGCAACCCCCAGCAGCATCCAGCCCCGGCCCAGGACTAGCCCAGCGCCACGCCCACCGCTGCCAAAGCGGCCACCATCACCCTTGGGTTTGTGACCATCGCTCCTGATGCGCGCCTACCTGGCCCGACGCCGCTGCAGATGGACCAGCAAGATCGACACATCCGCCGGGTTGACCCCCTGGATGCGTGCGGCCTGCCCCACCGTCGCCGGGCGGATCTTGCCCAGCTTCTCCCGCGCCTCGGTGCGCAGCCCTGTGATCGCCCCATAGTCCAGATCGCTGGGGATACGCCGTTCCTCCAACCGGGCCATGCGCGCGACTTCGCGCTCCTGCTTGGCGATATAGCCCGCGTACTTGGCCTCGATCTCCACCTGTTCGGCCGCACCCGGCGGCAGGGGGGCGGCAGGCGGCGCCACCCGGCAGAGCGCCTCATAGGTCACGGCCGGGCGCCGCAGCGCCTGCAGAGCACTGGCCCCCTCCATATCCGACTGGCCCTCCGGGTCCAGCTCGCGCAGGCGCTCTGCCGGCAGCCAGATATGGTGCAGGCGCTCCAGCTCAGCACGCACGGCCTGCCGCTTGGCCTCGACCCGCTGATAGCGCTCGTCAGAGACCAGCCCAACCTCGTGCCCCAATGGGGAGAGGCGCAGATCGGCGTTATCCTGCCGCAGAAGCAGACGGTATTCGGCGTGGGCCGTCATCAGGCGGTAGGGCTCGGTCAGGTCTTTGGTCACGAGGTCGTCAATCATCACGCCGATATAGCCCTGGTCGCGGCGCAGCAACACGGGCTCCTCACCCCGCACCCGACGCGCAGCGTTGATGCCGGCAATCAGCCCCTGGGCCGCTGCCTCCTCATAGCCCGAGGTGCCGTTGATCTGCCCGGCATGGAAGAGCCCCGGCACTGCTTTGACCTCCAGGGTGCGGTAGAGCTGGCTGGAGGGCGCATAGTCATACTCCACCGCATAGCCCGGGCGCATGATCTCCGCGCGCCCCAGCGCCGGGATCGAGTGCAGCATGGCCAGCTGCACGTCTTCGGGGAAGCTGGTGAAAAGGCCCTGCACATAGACTTCCATGGTCGCCATGCCCTCGGGCTCCAGGAAGAGCTGGTGCGCCGCCTTGTCGGGGTAGCGGACGATCTTTTCCTCAAAGGAGGGGCAGTAGCGCGGGCCGGCGCCCTCGGTGATGCCGGCGGCGATGGGCGAGCGATGCAGATTCTCGCGCACGATGCGGTGCGTCTCGGCATTGGTATGCACCATGTAGCAGGGCAACTGAGTGCGCCAGGTCGATTGTTGCGGCACCGGGTAAACCGGGTGCGGCGGCGGCAGATAGGTTATCGGGTCAGGCGGATCAAAGGAGAAATAGAGGGGCATCTCGCTGCCCAGCTGCGGCACGGTGAGCGCATAGTCGATGGTGCGCGCATCCACCCGCGGCGGCGTATTTGTCTGCAGGCGGCCCAACTCCAGCCCGGCCTCACGGAGCGACTGGGAGAGGCCGTTCGCCGGGAACTCGCCCGTGCGACCGGCCGGCATCGAGTGCTCCCCCGTCGTGATACGCGCGCGCAGGAAGGTGCCCGTCGTCAGCACCACCGCCCGGGCCCCATAGGTGCGCCCCTGATGCGTGACCACGCCAGCCACGCGCCCCTGCTCCAGGCACAGCCCCTCCACAATGGCCTGCTTGAGGTGCAGGTTGGGCGTGCCCTCGATGGTATGCTTCATGGTCAGGGAATACAGGCGCTTGTCGGCCTGCGCCCGCGGCGCCTGCACCGCCGGCCCCTTGCCCACATTGAGCATGCGGATCTGGATAAAGGTGCGGTCCGTAGCGCGGCCCATCTCGCCGCCGAGAGCGTCGATCTCGCGCACCAGGTGCCCCTTGGCCGGCCCGCCGATGGCCGGGTTGCAGGGCATCAGCGCCACCAGGTCCAGATTCATGGTCAAGAGCAACGTCCGGCAGCCCATCCGCGCCGCCGCCAGCGCCGCCTCGCAGCCGGCGTGACCCGCGCCGACGACGATGACATCGTACTCGTCCAATACTCGCCCTCAACAATCTTTGCCTATTGCGCACAAGGCCGCCAGGGAGCGTAATAAGTAAACCGTAATAAGTAAACCGTAACAAGAAAGAACGCCATGGCGATACGCTCGATGCTCTGCGAGAGTCCTGCCAGGCAGATCCGACGAAGAACTGCAAAAGTTCCGTCAGGGCAACCTTACTTATTACGGTTTACTTATTACGGTTTACTTATTACGCCCCATGTGACCTCACCCATCACGCATCACGCTCGCCACAAACTCGTGCGCCAGCGCCCGAAAGCGCCCCCACACCGCCCATTCGCCGCCCATATGCTCCAGGCTCTGGGCGATCGCATGCAGTTCTTCCGGGCGGACTTCGCGGGCAAGGGTGATTTGCTCGCTTTCATCTTCCGGGCGCACCGGCTCCGGGCCGATGCTCAGCAAGAAGACGTAGGAAGCGCGTTCCTGCTCTTGCGCACAGCGGGTAAAATGGTAATGCAGGATGCCCAGGAAACGCAGCACGCGCCCCGTGAGGCCCGTCTCCTCCCGCAGCTCGCGCTGCACCGCCTCCAGAAGCGGCTCGCCCGCCTGGATGCTGCCGCTAGGCAGGCGAAAGGTGCCGGCCGGGTAAAAGGCCTTGCTCTGCAGCAGGATGCGCCCATCGGGCCGCTGCAACACCAGCACCACCTCCCCCTGCCGGTGCGACCACATGTGCCAGAATCGCTCCAGGTCGCCGGAAGCGCCCAGCTCATAGCTGCGTTCCACCGGCCGGCCGTAGAGGCGCTCCGCCTCGGCCAAGCCGGGCACGCTCGTCGTATCTGCCATACAACACCTCGCGGTAGAGTTGGGCTATTATAGCACAAGGCCCCGATGCATTGTAGTGATTCAAGCACAGCCAGCATAAAACACCTGGGGCGGCAGCTACATTTGCTGCTCCACAGCGCGCCAGCCTCAAGCCAGCGATGGGGATGTTGAGGCGCCTCGGGTGCCTCAACATCCCCATCGCAAAAGGTCTGTGCCGGGGTCATGTGCTGCGCTGGGTCCGGCCTCAAGCTAATCCTGCACGCCATCCAGGCAGTAGCGGGTCAGCTCCGCCACGCTCAGTTCCTCGATGCCGAGGCGCTTGAGGGTGCGGCCCTTGCGCCAGAAATCGGTCTGATGGATGATGCAGCCCAGGCGGATGATCGAGTCGATGCACTCGACCGAAACGCCGTAGCGCTGCCCCAGGGCAGCGATGGGCACCAGGCTCATGGGCACATCCTCAAAGATGTAGCGGTGCATCAGGGTGGAGGGCGCCCGGATGCCCCGGTAGCCGGGCTGGTTCTGGATGGCATCGTAGAGGGTGGCGCCGGTAGCGTCGTAGGCCATCTTCAGCCACTCGAGCGCCGAGCGCGCGCGGATGCCCAGCGCCGCGGCCACCGTCACCCGCTCGCGGTCCAGCGCCTCCAGCACTTTGGCCACCGAGGGGGTGACGCCTTCGAGGTAGAACTGGAACTCGCCCCGTGTCGACTCGATGCGCCCCGCATTGAGGAGCGTCAGGGCTGGGTGAAAGATGGCGCCCATGTTGTTCAGCCCCGTGTGCAGCACGCTGACTCCATCGATAAACTGGGGATAGGCCGGGCGGAGCGAGTCCAGCACCTGGGCCGTGCGTGTGGCGGGCAGGGCCGCCAGAGGCACCGCCTCTTTGATGCCAAAGATACGCGCCTGGGCGGGGCCGTCGGAGCGGCTGGCATAGATCAAGGTCTCCGCTTCCGCCACGGTCACATCGGCCCGGCAGCCGCTGTCGCGCAGCACCTTGATCACCTCCAGCGCCCCGCCCGTGCGCCCCGGGTGCAGCACCAGAGTCTGCCCATCGCGCAGGTAAGGCGCCACAGCGCGGGCGATATCGGCATGCGCGGTGGAGGGCAGCACGATCATGATCAGCTCGGCCCCTTCGACCGCCTCACCGATATCGGAAGTGACCCGCTCCAGCCGCCCGAACCCACGCGGCCCGCCATCGTAACTCTCCAGCTCGATGCCGCCACGGCCTTTGATAGCCGCCACATTAGCGGCCGTCCGATTGTAAAGGGTAACGGGAAAGCCCAACAGCGCCAGGTGAGCCGCCATTGATTTGCCCCCGTGCCCCGCACCAACGACCGTGTAACGCGTCTCCGTGCCCATGGTCCGATCCTTTCCGATCAAGTCCAGGGCAGAGCCCATCGGCCGTACAGAGATTTCCGCTCAGGCCCGCCCCGGATACGCGATAACCGTGACCAACTCTCAACAGCAGCTGGCGCTGTGCAGGAAGGGCTGTAGATCGTCTCCTGGAAGCTAGGCCAGGGAAGATGAGGTAACCACAGCCGGGATGGATGCGCAGGAGGTATGCATTGTACCTATTGTGGCGGCCCTGTCAACTATGCATATTCTCTTTTCGTGCGCCGTCTAGAGGTTGGCCGGCAAGCCGATGATTGCCATCGCCTTGGGGCCGACATGAGAGGAGATCGCGGGCCCCACCTCAGCCACAAAGATCTGCTCGCGCGGGAAACTAAACCGCTGGGCCACGCGGTCGGCGTACTCTTGCGCCGCCTCGGGCTGGCGCGTGTGAAAGATGGCCAGCCGTTTGTAGGGCGCGCGCGCATCTGTAAGCTCCATCAGACGGGTGAGGCCACGCTCATAAGAGCGCACGGTGCCCAGGATTTTGAGCTCGCCATCGCCAAAGGTGAGAATGGGCTTGATATTAAAGACCCGCAGGACGCGTTCCAGCATGGGGATCAGCCGGTCAGCGCGGCCCCCTTTGCGGATCCATTCCACGGTATTGAGCAGGATCGGGAACTGGACGGCTTCGCGACAGGCCTCCAGGTGACGCACGATCTTGCCGACCGGCTCGCCAGCATCTGCCATGTCGGCCGCCTCAAGGGCCAGGAAGGCCGAGCCCCACGAGACGAAATGCGAGTCGAACACGGTCACCTTGCCTGGGAACTGCTGGGCAGCCAACCAGGCCGAGTTGTAGGTGCCGCTGTGCTTGCTGGTGATGGCAACGCACAGGACCTCATCGCCCGCCTCGACCACGCTACGAAAGGCCTGCTCGAACCTGGCCGGCGCGGGTTGCGACGTCTGCGGATGGGCGACAGTCTCGGCCTTGGCCCAGAACTCGTCCCGTGTGATCGTGCCGTCGTCGTAAACCTCTTCGCCAAAGCGCACCACCAGGGGCACCACCGGCATGCCGCGCTGCGCAGCCAGGTCCGCAGGCACCTCACAGGCGTCATCAACCACGATCCGCAAAGCGCACATCAATTGTCCTCCACGTCAATCATAGCATAAAGGATACCAATCTTATCTTCTTATCCTTCGTGCCTATATAACACAGTCATACGCCTTACGGTGCGCTCCATTCGGACAAGGCTTGTGGTGAAGAGGGCTTGTGACAAGCGGGCAACACAGGCCACCGGCCTATCTCTACAAGGGCGCTGCCTGGTCCCGACCCAGGGAGGAGAAGTGGATGCAACTGCACGTGATCAGTTGACACTCGCACAGCCTGCGCCTAATATGGCCCTACTTCACCCCAACCAAGAGAGGAGTCACCCGGCATGCGTACCGGCCTTCCCTGCCCAGCCTGCATTATCGATGATCTGCGCGGCGCCCTGCAAGATGCCGTTTCCGATGAGACTCTGCGGCGCAGCATTTTGCGTGAGGCGCTGGCAGAGCTTGCTGGCTCCTTCGATTACGAGCACATTCCCTCCTTCTACATCACCCGGGCGCATCGCCTGCTGAAGACGCGCGCCGGGGTCGAGATGCCCTTTCGCGCCCTGCGCGAGCGCTGCAATGCCGCCGGGCTCGCCTTGGCCCCGCGCATCGGCGCCCGGGCGGCCGCCATTACCGACCCTGGCGAGCGCCTGCGCTTCCTGATACGCTGGGCCATCGCTGGCAATCACCTGGACTTCCGTACCGTAGGCACCGGTTATGATCTGGCGCCCGACCGCATCGAGGCGGCGCTGGAAACTGTGCTGAGCGAGGGCCTGGCCATTGACCATACGCCCAGGCTGCTGACCCTGCTCCGTGAGCGGCCGCGCGTGCTCTACCTGGCCGACAATGTGGGTGAGATTGCCCTCGACATGCTCCTCATCCGCGAGTTGCAGGATCATTACGGCTGTACAGTGACCGTGGCCGTCAAAGGCGGGCCCATCACCTCCGACGCCGTCCTCGCTGATGCCGAGGCCGTGGGGTTGACTGCTGTTGCGCCCGTGATCGTGGCCGGGCCGGATACGCTCGGCATTCCTATCGACGAGGAAATGTCGGCCGAGTTGCGCGCGGCCCTCGCCAGCGCCGGGCTGGTCATCGCCAAAGGGCAGGCCAACTACTATGCCCTTTCCGAGCTTGCGGGTCCCCACACGAGTTCTGACGAATACCCGGTGCTGACCAGGGGTCCCTACACCCGTCAGGACTCGTGTGGGAGCCCGGTTGCGCCCACACTGCGCGCTCCCTGCGCCTGCCTTCTGCGCACCAAGTGCCTCCTCGCCGCCTCGTCCCTCGGCCTCGACTGCCCGCGCGCCAACGTCGCCGCGGTTCTGGGGTAGAGTTGGGGTGAGGGAAACAGGATATTTCCCTCACCCCAACTCTACCCCAGAACCGAATAAACGCCTCCTCTTCTGCGTCCTACAAGTGAAGGGGATACCCAGGATGACCAACCTCATGACCGACGCGGCCCTCATCCAACGCGCCCGCAGGGGCGATCAAAAGGCTTTTGGAGAGCTGGTATTGCGCTACCGGCGGCCGGTATTGAGCGTCGCCTATCGCATGACCGGCGATGCGGCGTCGGCAGAGGATATCGCGCAAGCAGCCTTTCTGCAGGCCTGGCAGCAGTTGGGTACACTGCATGAGAGTGCGGCCTTGAAGGGTTGGCTCTACCGCCTGGCCGTGAACGCCAGCATCGATCATCTGCGCCGCAACCCGGCCCCGGCGGACCTGAGCGACGAGGCCGCCGACCCAGCGCCCACGCCCGAGGGAGAAGCCCTGGAGCGCGAGCGGGCCGAGGCGGTGCGCCGGGCCGTGCTCGCGCTGCCGGAGCAGTGCCGGGCGGCGCTCATCCTGCGTGAGTTTGAGGGCCTTTCGTACAAAGAGGTGGCTCAGGCACTCGCGATCCCACTGGGCACAGTCATGTCACGGCTGAGCTATGCACGCGGCTTGCTGCGGGCCGCTCTTGGCCCATACCTGGCCTACACATCGCGCTCGTTGGAGGAAAGATGAAAGAGGAAGCCCGGAAGGTGGACGCGCTGGACCGCCAGCTCGCAGAGAGTTGCGGCGGGCCGGAGGAAGCTGCAGCGCTGCGCCGGTCTCTGTCGCTCTACACCCTGCCGCCGGAGGAACCAGGGGCTGCCGAAGCCTTTTGGGCGCAATTGCAGCCCCGGCTCGCCCCCCGCAAGCCAGACCCGGCGCTCTGCCTGACGCCGCTGATCCTGGCCGCGGGGCATGCGCTCTGGCAGGGCGTGCTGGTGGCGCTGGGCATCATCACCCTGACTGGCGGGTGGACGGCCCTTACCGCCTGGATGGCGCAGATCAACCTCGTTCCGGCCAGTTGGGGCAACTGTGGGCCTCTACCCGACCTGCACTCGCTGGCGGCACTGATCCCCGCCTCGTGGGCGGCGCCGTTGGGATGGGTGGGCCTGTTCGCCATGAGCTGGGCCCTGCTGCTGGGCCTGGCCCTGTGCTACGGCGCCTGGTTGTTCCTTTGGCTGCAACCAGCGCGGCGTGGGTTGCGTATGTAAAGTGGAGGTATCTGACATGGATTACACGGCCATTCTCAAGCGCGCCTGGCACGTCACCTGGCACCAGCGCTCGCTCTGGTTCTTCGGCATTCTGCTCGCCCTCTTCGGCGGCGCCAGAGGAGGCGGCGGGGGCGGAGGGAACGGCGGCCAGGCAACGCAGATCTTCGACTACCGGCTCAACGGCTCCGATATCAGCGGCCTGCACTTTGCCCCCAATGCGGCCCTGATCCTGATGATCGTGGGTGTCGCTCTGCTGTTCATACTGGTGCTGGTCATCGTCTCGATCATCGTCAACTATCTCAGCCAGGGCGCACTCATCGGCATGGTCGATGAGGTCGAGCGCACCGAGCGCACCACCATCTCCAGCGGCTTTCGCACCGGCTGGGAGCGCTTCCTGCGCCTGTTTGCCATCGCCCTGGTCATCGGCATCCCAACGGCCGTCGTGGCCCTGATCACCCTGGGCCTCGCCATTTCGCCGCTTATCCTGATCGTGCCGGCCATCGCCATGCACAGCCCCATCCTGGCGGTGATTGGGGTCATCATGGCCATCGGGCTGTTTCTGCTCTGGCTACTCGGCATTTTTGTGCTCTCGGCCGTGCTCAGCCTGCTGAAAGAGTTCATGTATCGTCGTTGTGTGCTGGAACGGGAAGGCGTCTTCCCATCCATCGGCGAGGGCTATCGCATGGTGCGCCGCAACCTGCGCGATGCGGGGCTGGCGTGGCTCTTGCTCTTCGGCCTGGGCATTGCCTTTGGCGTCGTCATGATTGTGGTGGTGCTGGCGGGCATCGCCTTCTTCGCTGCACCGGGGCTGCTGGGCTGGGCCCTGTCACGCTCGCTGCTGGGCGCCCTCTGCGCCGCATCGCCCTTCTTCCTGATCTTTGTGGGCGCCATGATCTTCATCCAGGCGCTCTGGCTGATCTTCCACTCCGCCTTCTGGACGCTCGTCTACCGTGAGATTGCCGCCCGCGAACAGACGCCGGCGCCCGTCGCCTGATTGACGAGGAATCACCACGCACGTAGCAAGCAACGATGATCTCCGTCTGCGGCCCCTCCAATACGTCATCCTTCGCGTTGCTCAGGATGACGTACTAGCGAGGTTGTCCTCCCTCGGGGTCTAGAAGCAATACCTTTCAAATAAGGAGCGAGACTGAAGCACTTCTGCGGGCAAACCCGGTTGCGCGCTCGAGCAGGGCCACCCGAGGCTGAAGCCATCGGGCTCAGAGCGGCGAAGCCCCCTTCGGGGCTTGTGCTAGAGCATTCTTCGCTGCTCAAGCCAACCTTCTCACACACGAGCCCGCAGGGCTTTGCTCTGCTCAGCCCGACGGCTTCAGCCTCGGGTCCCCTTACTGCATGCAGCTGCATGCAGCACGCTTATTTGAAAGGTATTGCTTCTAGACCCCTCCCTCGCCCAGATCTTGCACTATCGCACAACGCTCGTATACTAGAGTCAGCGCTCTGTGTTCTTTCCGGTTTCCTTTCCCTCAAGGCAGGTCCATGAGCTACATTGCTATCCTCAGGCGCGCCGTGCGCATCATGATGCACCAGCCGTCGCCGTGGGCGTTGGCCCTGGTACCCGCGCTGCTCGCCGTGGGTGGGCTGGCGCTGGCCGGGGCACAGGCCGGCGCATCAGTGGTGCTGCGAGCACTGCTCAGTCAGCTGCCTATGCGGCCCGCAACCGGGGGGGCATGGGCGGTCCTCTCCTTCCTTGTCATACTCATCGGCCTGCTTTGGGGTGTGCTGGCCCTGTTGGGCAGCTATTGCGCCCAGGCGGGGCTCATCGCCATGATCGCCGAGGCCGCCGGCGCAGGTCAGGCTCACCTGCACACGGGCCTGCGCTGGGGGCAGCGGCGCGGCCTATCGCTCCTGCTGATCGCCCTGCTGGTGATCGTGCCCATCTTGCTGGCAACTGTGGCGCTATCCGTCGCGCTCTCGCCGCCCGCCGCGCCGCTCCTTTTCCTCATGGCTTTCAGCCGCGCGGGCCACTCGTGGCTGCCGGCCTGCCTGCTCGTGCTCTCCCTGCGGATCGCGCTGGGTCTGGCCCTGCTCACCATCAGCATCACGGCCGGCATCCTGCTCGAGATCGCCTACCGCCGCTGCGTGCTGGCCGGCGAGGGCGCGCTCACCTCGATTCGCTCGGCCTGTTGGCTGCTGCGGGCGCACTGGCGCGCCTGCTTTGGCACCTGGCTCTCACTCCTCGCCGTCAGCCTCGCCCTCATCGTGATCGGCGCACCACTCGGGCTCGCCGGGCTCGTCTGCGCCGCGGCGCTGGCGGCGCTTGTCGCCGCCCTCCTGCCCCCCCTGGCCGCCCTCATCGTCGTCAGTGTGCCAGGATTGCTTCTTGCCAGCGCCATCCTCGCCATCCTGACCGCAGCCCATATCTTTTTCCACTCTACAGTGTGGACCCTGGCCTATCGGCAATTGACGATAGAAAGGTAAGGAGGATTATGTCCATTCAGGCAACCATCACCCTCGATAGGGACTCGCGCATCGGCGAGATTGACCCGCGCCTCTACGGCTCCTTTATCGAGCACTTGGGCCGGGCAGTCTATGGCGGCATCTATGAGCCCGGCCACCCCACTGCCGACGATGAGGGTTTCCGCACCGATGTGCTGGACCTGGTGCGGGCGCTGAACGTGACCATCGTGCGCTACCCGGGCGGCAATTTCGTCTCGGGCTATGATTGGGAAGATGGCGTCGGCCCCCGCTCAGCCCGCCCAAGCCGCCTGGACCTGGCCTGGCGCAGCCTGGAGCCCAATCAGGTCGGTGTGAACGAGTTCGTCTCGTGGTGCCGCAAGGCCGGCGCAGAGCCAATGATGGCCGTGAACCTGGGCACACGCGGGCCCGATGCGGCGCGCCGGCTGGTGGAGTATTGCAATCACTCGGGCGGCAGCGCCTGGAGCGACCAGCGCCGCGCCCACGGCTACGCCGCGCCCCATGGCATCAAGCTCTGGTGCCTGGGCAACGAGATGGACGGCCCCTGGCAGATCGGCGCCAAGACGGCTGAGGAGTATGGCCGCGTCGCCTGCGAGACGGCCAAGGTCATGAAATGGGTGGACCCGACCATCGAGCTGGTGGTCTGCGGCAGCTCGCACCTGGCCATGCCCACCTTTGGCCAATGGGAGATCACGGCGCTGAACCACACCTATGAGCACGTGGACTATATCTCTCTGCACACTTATTACGGCAACCGCGACGGCAACACCCCCCGCTTCCTGGGCCGTTCGGTGCAGATGGACCAGTTCATCGCCAAAGTTGTGCGCATCTGCGACGATATCAAAGCCCGCAAGGGAGGCAAGAAGGACATTCACCTCTCCTTCGATGAGTGGAATGTCTGGTACCACTCGAACGAAGCCGACCGCAAGCAGGAGCCCTGGCAGGTGGCCCCTCCGCTGCTGGAGGATATTTACAATTTCGAGGATGCGCTCGTCGTCGGGTGCATGTTGATCACGCTGCTCAAGCACGCCGACCGGGTCAAGATCGCCTGCCTCGCCCAGTTGGTGAACGTCATTGCGCCCATCATGACTGTGACCGGCGGCGGGGCCTGGCGGCAGACGATCTACTACCCCTTCCTGCACGCTTCGAACCTGGGCCGCGGGACGGCGCTGGACCTGCGCGCCCAATCCCCCGTCTATGATGACCCGGAGATCGGCCCCATCCCCTACCTGGAGGCCGTCGGCACGCTCGACCCCGCGCAGGAGGCGCTGACCCTCTTTGCCGTCAACCGCAGCCCAGAGCAAGACCTCACCCTCACAGGGGACCTGCGCGGCTTTGCGGGCTATCGCGTGGCACAACACACGGTGCTGCGCCACGATGACCCGCACGCCACGAACACGCTGGCGCACCCCAATGCGGTCACCCCATCGGCGTTGCCTGTGGCCCCGGGGGATGGCAAAAGCCTGCACATCACCCTGCCCCGGTTCTCATGGAATGTGGTTCGCCTGGTCAAGAGTTCTTGAGAGGAGACTTCCCATGCCAGAATGGTTTGCCGGCCATGTGATCGCCAACGGGATCAAGCTGCACTACCACCGCACCGGGGGCAACAAGCCGTCCGTCGTGCTTCTACACGGCATGACCGATGCCGGCCCCTGCTGGCTGCGCCTGGCGCAGGCCCTCGAGACGGACTATGACCTGATCATGCCCGACGCGCGCGGGCACGGCCTCTCTGACGCGCCGGAGAGCAGCTATGGTCGAGAGGACCACGCCGCCGATGCAGCCGGGCTGATTGACGCTCTGGGCTTGCAGAAACCGGTGCTGATCGGGCACTCGATGGGCGCAGGGGCGGCCGCCGTGGCCGCCGCCACCTACCCGGATAAGGTGGGAGGCCTGGTGCTGGAGGACCCACCCTGGCGCGCAACGGAGGTGAACGAAGCGGAACGCGCCGCCGGGGCGGCGGCCTGGCGTGCCGCCATGGCCGCCAACAAAGACAAGACCGTCGAGGAACTGATAGCCCTCTGCCGGCAGCAGCACCCCAACTGGGACGAGACCGAGCTGCGCCCTTGGGCCGAGTCGAAGCAACAGGTGAGCCCCCATGCGGCCGGCTTTGCGGGCGGCGCGCGCGCCGCGTGGCAGGAAACGGCGCGCGCCATCCGCTGCCCCGGGATCCTGATCACCGCCGACCCGGCGCTGGGCTCGATCGTCACACCGGAGGTCGCCGCAGAGGCCGTCACACTCTGGCGTCAGGGGCGTGTCGTCAACCTCCCCGGCGCCGGACACAACATCCGCCGGGAGCAGTTCGCGCCCTACCTGCAGGCCGTGCGGCAGTTCCTCGCCGAGTACTATGGGCGCTGACATTAACTCGTTACGCCGCCAGAACAGGTCTCACGCTGAGTGGCCCAGGACTCTCACGAGAGCCCTGTCAGCGATCAGAACCTTGGCCGGCACATGGAGCGCCGGCGGCCCGCGCCGGCCCTGGCCGCCTGGCAGCGCGACAGGCTGCGGCCTGCGCTAGTGGCGGCGCTCCTTCCGGGTGGCCAAATTTCCGAGCGGACGGCATGGAACCGCAGATAAACACAAATAGTCCGGAAGACCTGGCTTCAGAAACAAGTCCGGTCCGATGCAGGGATCGGCGTTTACCTGTGGTCATCCGCGCTTCCATGCCATCCTGCCACACCCAGCCTCCCAGAAGTCTCCAACCTGCGGGAGGTCCAGTACATTCAGGAGGAAACCATGCCAGACAAGACAACCTTCGCCCTATTCTTCGGCAACCGCGGCTTTTTTCCTGGCTCGTTGATTGCCCAGGCGCGGGCCGAGATGGCGCAGGCGCTGCGCGGCTGGGGGCACGAGGTCCTCATGCTCGATGAGGGCGCTACGCGCTATGGTGCGATAGAAACGCCTGCTGAGGGGGAATTGTACGCCAACTTTTTGCGGGCGCACCAGGGCAAGTTCGGCGGCGTGATCCTCTGCCTGCCGAATTTCGGCGATGAGAACGGCGCCCTGGCGGCCCTGCGCGAGGCGGGCGTGCCGATCCTGGTACAGGCCTACCCCGACGACCTGGACCGCATGGCCCCCGAGGTGCGGCGTGATGCTTTCTGCGGCAAGATCTCGATCATGGACGTGTTCTGCCAGTATGGGCTGCCCTTCACCGCCCTCAAGCCCCACACGGTGCACCCCACCAGCGAGCGCTTCCGGGCCAATGTGGACTATTTCGACCGCCTGTGCCGCGTGGTGAGCGGGTTCAAGAACATGGTGGTTGGCGCCGTGGGCGCCCGCACCACCGCTTTCAAGACGGTGCGCATCGACGAGATCGCCCTGCAGCGGCATCATATTACCGTCGAGACGCTGGACCTCTCGGACATTTTCAACCGTATGAACAAACTCGACGCTACCTCCGCCGCCTACAGGGACAAGGCGGCGACCCTGCGCGCCTACACCTCGTGGCAAGGGGTGCCAGAGGGGGCCTTTGACCGGCTGGTGCGGCTGGGGGTGGCCCTCGATGCCGTGGTCGCCGAGTACAAGATGGACGCGGTCGCCGTACGCTGCTGGGTCGAGCTGCAGGCGCAGCTGGGCATCTCGCCCTGCGTGCTCCTGAGCGAGATGAACAACCGGGGCGTCGTCACCGCCTGCGAGGTAGACCTGGGCAACGCAGTGGCCATGAAGGCGCTCAGCCTGGCCTCGGGTGGGCCCGTGACCTGCCTGGATTGGAACAATAACTATGGCGACGATGACGACAAGTGCATCCTCTTCCACTGCGGGCCGGTGCCCGCTTCGCTGATGGCCGGGCCGGGGCAAGTTGTCGATCACGCCATTTTGGCCAACTCGGTGGGGAAGGGCTGCAGCTACGGCTGCAACGTGGGCCGCATCGCCCCCACTGATTTCACCTTCGGCAGCATGCGCACCGAGGCCGGCCAGCTCCAGTTCTACCTGGGCGAGGGCCGCTTTACCGGCGAGCCGATACCGCCCGAGTTTTTCGGCTGCGCGGGCGTGGCCGAGATCAAGGGCCTGCAGGATGTGCTGCTGCACGTCGGCCGCTTTGGGCACCGACACCACGTCAGCGTGGCCCCCGCGCGCGTGCAGGAGCCGGTGCGCGAGGCGCTGGAGCGCTACCTGGGGTGCGAGGTGGCTGTGCCGCAAGCGAGCTGCTGACTCGGCCAGCGGCCGGGTTTCGTGCTGTACATGTCCCTGGCGCAAACCCTTTCCAGAGAGTTGGCATGAGGTGTTGGCGCTAGCTCGCGAGGCAGCGCCAACACCTCACGC
>DAOTVS010000267.1:0-6224 GCA_034436375.1 Anaerolineae bacterium
ATCACCCAGCTCTTCCTCGATCCGCATGAGCTGGTTGTACTTTTCCACACGCTCGCCCCGGCAAGGCGCACCGGTCTTGAGGTGGCCGGTCCTCATCGCTACGGTCAGATCAGCAATGAAAGTATCCACAGTCTCGCCGCTGCGGTGCGAAACTTCGGCGCCCCAACAGGCATTACGGGCCATCTCGATGGCGGCGATCGTCTCGCTCAGAGTACCGATCTGGTTGAGCTTGATCAGCACCGCATTAGCTACGTTTTCCGCGATGCCCCTGGCAATGCGCTGGACGTTTGTCACAAACAGGTCATCGCCCACGAGCTCGATCTTGGACCCAAGGACCTGGTTCAGGTGCTTCCAGCCCTCCCAGTCATCCTCCGCCAGACCATCCTCTAGCGAGACAATGGGATACTTGTTGACCCAATCGGCGTACATGGCGATCATCTCATCAGAGCCAACCTGGCGCTTCTCGGTGCGCAGATTGTACAGGCCATCCTCGTAAAAGCCGCTGGAGGCCGGGTCGATGGCGATGGCGATCTGCTCGCCAGGCTTATACCCCGCTTTGGTAATGGCCTCCAGGATCAGCTCGATGGCCTGGACGTTCGCTTTGAGGGCCGGGGCAAAGCCGCCCTCGTCACCGACGCCGGTAGAGTACCCTTGCTCCTTGAGGACGCTTTTCAGGGCCTGATAGGTCTCGCTGCCCCAGCGCAAGGCCTCGTGGAAGCTGGGTGCGCCCACAGGGGCGATCAAGAACTCTTGCAGGTCCGTGCCTTGCCAGTTGGCGTGGACCCCACCGTTGAGAATGTTGAACATGGGCACCGGCAGGAGATTGGCCGAGACGCCGCCGAGGTAGCGATACAGCGGCAGGTCCACAGCCTCAGCTGCCGCGCGCGCTACAGCCAGGCTGACGCCAAGGATCGCATTGGCTCCCAGCTTGCCCTTATTCGGCGTTCCATCCAGGCGAATCATGGCCTGATCCACATCGCCCTGGGCCAAAGCATCGAGGCCGCGCAGGGCCTCGTTGATCTCTCCATTGATATGCGCAACGGCCTGCAGCACCCCCTTGCCGCCAAAGCGACACTTGTCGCCATCGCGCAGCTCGAGCGCCTCATGGATGCCGGTTGAGGCCCCCGAAGGCACGGCAGCCCGCCCATGGGCGCCGCCCTCGAGGTAGACATCGACCTCTACAGTAGGGTTGCCGCGTGAATCCAGGATCTCCCGGCCCTTGACATGGTGGATAGCTGTGTACATTCGTGTTCCTCCTCTGCTATGTTACAGCTGGCTGTGTAATCGAACGGCAATTTGTATGCCGCCGCCTACCGGGTCCTCACATGGGTCTTGACGTGTAGCAACAGCACCCCTCGGAGTGCCGTGATTCGCATAAAACCTGTATGGGAGCCTACCCGGCCGTGCTGCGCTTGAATTGAGAAGCGATCGCCAGCGCCAGGTCGGCGAGGCGCTCGATATGGGGGTCCAGCGCCTCTGCCAATCTGACATCAACGGCCCCGTAGCGTTTCAGCTTGGCCGAGCGCACATCGCAAAGGCCCGCCCAGTCTAGGCTCAACTCGGCGGCGATATCGGACTCCAGAGGATCCTCCTGGACAGCCAGGCCCAATTGCTGCGCTACCTCAGCAATCTCGGTCAAGGCCAATGCAATCTGCTGGCGTATGGCCGGGCGTTTTTCCATAGGCAGGCGCATAGTACGCCGATATAGGATGCCCTGCTCTTCAGCAGGGCCCTGCAAGGCCGCATCCGCGCGGCGCAGGGCCTTCTCGAACGCGCGCAGCGCAATCGCGACCGAGCTGCGCTGAGGGGTGTTGAGCATATCCGACACGCATCATCTCCAGAAAAGAAAAATGCCCCTACCATGCAGCAAAAGCCGCGGGTAGAGGCTATCAGCCGGGTTCTCGGCAATCGGTTCTATCGCAAGCGGGCCTCATCGCTTGCAGCTATTCAGCTCAGATGGCAAGTATCGTTCAGCAAGACGAGGGTATAATCGCCCCCCTCGGCCTCGAAAACGTTGATGGCGCAGGTATCTTGCCGCAGGCGCCAAAAGCGCTCATTAGCGAGCCCCAACACGCCCAGCAGGATGACCCGGTTGATGACCGTGTGGCCTACCAATACAATGGTCTCATCCGGGTGCCGGGCGCACAACGCGGCCACAGTCGCCATGGCACGCTCGCGCAGCTGGGCCAGGGTCTCACCCTGCGGGATCTCGGCGTGAGCGGGGTCATGGAACCAGGCATCCACCATGCCCGGCCATTGGGCGCGGGCTTCGTCGGGGGTCAGGCCCTGCCAGGCGCCGTAATCGATATCCGCCAAGCCGGGGTGCGCCTGCACCGGCAGGGCGAAATGCCCGGCGATGGCTTCCGCCGTGCGCAGCGCCCGGGAGAGCGGGCTCGAGTAGATGGCGGCAGGGCGCCACGTCGCAGCCACGCGCTCACCGGTCGCCCTCGCCTGCGCCAGACCCACCTCGTTGAGGGGCACATCGGCGCGGCCCCGGAAGCGTTCCACGCGGTTCCACTCCGTCTGCCCGTGACGCACCAGGATCACCCGTGTCATGGCATTCCCTCCTCAACACCCATGGCTATGATCCGTGCCAGCCAGCCCTCTCGGAGGCTTCGATAAGCAGAGGCCGCTTTCGCTCCTGGCGAGAATCACGCTGTATGCGTCAGAATCGCCGTGGCAGAATCTCCGGGAGGGTTACTTGTGCCAATGAAAAAGCCTCTACCCAAGTATACGGGTAGAGGCTATCAGTCCTCCCGGACGTTGGCAGAAACTACCGGCGAGCCTCATCGCCAATTGCATTATAGCCCCAGTAGCTATGGGGGTCAAACGAGGCCGACACGCGCCCACCGGCGCGTCTCTGCCGGCGGTAGGGGCGTAGAGATGGCCCGGTGGGCCGTGTTCCCCCCATTAGCGCGCCTTGCCCGCAGACACGCGCCCACCGGAATCGGCGTTGACAGGCGCCCAGCCTCAGATTAGGCTATGGACCATCGCAGCGAGAGAGGCGAGGAAGCAGCCCATGGAAAACCATGAGCACTGGTTTGCGCTGCCCGGGGAAGAGGCCCTGGCTGAGCAGAGAGTCGATCCCGAGCAGGGTCTGAGCTTTGACGAAGCGGCGCATCGTCTGGAGCTGGTGGGCTACAACGAGCTGGAAACCGCCAAAGGTCCGACGGCTCTGCAGCAGTTCATCGGCCAGTTCAATGACCTGATCGTCTGGGTCCTCATTGCGGCAGCCCTGGTTTCCGGCCCCCTCCTGGGCCAGTGGATCGACGCCATTGCCATCATCGTGATCGTGTTCGTAAACGGCGCACTGGGCTTTATCCAGGAGTATCGTGCAGAGCAGGCCCTGCAGGCGCTGAAGAGGCTCACGGCGCCGGCGGCCCAGGTTATCCGTGGTGGGCGGCTGCACGAAATCCCGGCGCGGGATGTGGTGCCGGGCGATATCCTGGTCATCGAGACGGGCAACCTCATACCCGCCGATGGGAGGCTCCTTTCCGCCCATAACCTCTTTGTGGATCAGGCCCTGTTGGCGGGCGAGGCGGCGCCGGCGCCGAAAGCGGCTGAGGCGCAAGTTCCCCCTGATGTCCCTCTGGCGGACCGCTCCACCATGGTCTACTCCTCAACAGTCGTTACACTGGGCCGTGGCCGGGCGGTGGTCACAGCGACCGGCATGCGGACCGAGCTGGGCAGGATCGCCCAACTGGTGCAGGCCATCGGCCACGAAGAAACGCCGCTGCAGCAGGAGCTTGAGCGCGTCGGCAAATACCTGCTGTATGCGGCATTGGCCATCGTGGCCTTGATCTTTACCCTTGGCGTGCTGCGGGGCGACCCCGTCCTCCAGATGTTCCTGGTGGCGGTGAGCCTGGCGGTAGCGGCCATCCCAGAAGGGCTGCCGGCGGTGGTGACCATTGCCCTCGCGCTCGGGGTGCGGCGCATGGCCGCGCGGCACGCCCTGGTCCGCCGGCTGCGGTCGGTGGAAACCCTCGGGGCCGCCTCGGTGATCTGCACCGACAAGACGGGGACCCTCACCGAGAACCAGATGACCGTGCGCCGGGTGATGACGCCCGAACGGGAGATCCAGGTTACCGGCGAGGGCTATGCGCCGCGCGGCGCCTTTGAGATCGGCGGCCAGCCGGTGCCACGGCACGAGCCGGACCTGCAGGCCGTGCTCCGTGCGGGGGTGCTGAGCAGCACGGCCGAGCTGGTCCATGAGGATGTGGGGCCCGACCGCCATTGGGTGGTGCGCGGGGACCCTACCGAGGGCGCGCTCCTCACGGCAGCAGCCAAGGGCGGGTATCAGGCGGCCGAGGCTGAGGTGCAGTACGAGCTCAGCGAGGAATTGCCTTTCGACTCCGAGCGCAAGCGCATGAGCATCGTCTATCGCTACCGGGGAAATGGAGAGGATCCCCTGGCCTCTGCCCTGCCGCTGGCGCCGGGTAGCCAGGTCGCTTTCGCCAAAGGGGCGCCAGACGTGATACTGCCCCTGTGCAGCCGCATCTTGCGCCGGGGGCGGGTCGAGGAACTGAGCTCGGCGGGCCGCGAGAGCTGGCTGGGCACCAACGCGGGCCTGGCCCGGCAGGCCCTGCGCGTGTTGGCCATGGCCTACCGGCCCCTGCCCACTGACCTACCCCTCAGCCCCGAGACCGTGGAGCGGGACCTCATCTTTGTCGGCCTGGAGGCCATGATGGACCCGCCCCGGGCGGCGGCGCGGGCGGCCGTGTTGGCCAGCCGGGGGGCCGGCATCAACGTTATCATGACAACGGGCGATCACCTGGCTACGGCGGCCGCCATCGCCCGCGATGTGGACATCCTCCACAGAGGCGAGATCGCGCTGAGCGGCCCTGAGCTGGCCAACATCAGCGACGAGCGGCTGGCGGAGATCGCGCCGCAACTGCGTGTGGTGGCGCGGGCGACGCCCGAGGACAAGCTCCGTATCGTGCACGCCTGGCAGGCGCGGGGCCAGGTGATCGCCATGACCGGCGACGGGGTCAATGATGCGCCGTCCCTCAAAGAGGCCGATATCGGCATCGCCATGGGCATCGCCGGCACCGATGTGAGCAAAGAAGCATCCGATATGATCCTCTCCGACGACAACTTTTCCACCATCGTCGCCGCCGTGGAGGAGGGGCGCACCATCTTTGACAACATCCGGCGCTTTGTGCTCTATTTGCTCTCGTGCAACACCGGCGAGGTGCTGACCATGTTCATTGCGGGCCTGGTGGGCTTGCCGCTACCCCTCCTGCCCATCCAGATCCTCTGGATCAACCTGACCACCGACAGCCTGCCGGCCCTGGCGCTAGGCGTGGAGGGGCCGGAGCGTGGAATCATGAAACGGCCCCCGCGCCCGCCGCAGCAGGGCATCGTCACCCGTCCTATGGCCATCGAAATCGGTTGGGAGGGCCTGCTGATCGGCGCCGTAACGCTGGGTGCTTTCGTGTTGGAGCTTTATGCATTGCAGGGCGGCGCCGAGCGCGCCAGGGTATTGGCTTTCACGACCTCCATCCTCGCCCAGGGCGTGCATGCCTTTAACCTGCGCAGCCTGCGCCAGTCGCTGTTCACTATCGGGCTGTTTGGCAACCGCTGGCTGATAGCAGCGTTTCTGGCCATCATCCTGGCCAACCTGGCCGTGATCTATGTGCCCTTCTTGCAGCCGATTTTCGATACGGTGCCACTGACGGCAGCGGACTGGGCCGTGGTGGTTGGCCTGGGCCTGGTGCCACTGTTCGTGGTGCAGGCGTGGCGGCTGGTGAAAGAGGCGGCGAGTTCTCACACACGGTGATCAGCGACCCACGGCTTATCCCAAGTGGTTGGCCAATTTGACGGCTTCATCGCCCCGGCGTATACTCAAATCCATAGGAAACGGTGATGAGGCTCGCCGGCGATTCTATCGCAAAGCGCTCTTGCAGACTGATGGCCTCTACATGGTGCAAACCACGTAGGGGCCTTTTTTGTTGCCTATACCGCATTCATGGGATGGAGTTCCCCTGATAACTGCCCGGGCACGGCTAATGACTCCTACTACGTGGTTCCCTGTGCCTATGCCGTCGCTTGTGCACACTCAAAGGAGGACTCTCTCGTGGAACAGATCTTCACTGTCGCTGCATTCTGGCTCGGCCTGGCCGTTATCGCCGCCATGGTTGCCTATCACCTGCGGGTATCTGCCGCCCTGATCGAGATCTGTGTGGGGGTGGCTGTTGCCGCCGTAGCGGCTCGATTCGGGAAAG
>DAOTVS010000268.1:0-7991 GCA_034436375.1 Anaerolineae bacterium
TAACAGCCGGCAAAGGTGCTGTGCGCCTGCCCGGCTGCAGGCAACCCGCCAAATCCCCCCGAATGGCTCCACTCCGGTCGCGTGCGAAGCGCGATGCCCGGATGGGATCCGCGCCCCGATGGGTAAGTACGGCTGTAGTGATAGGGCAGTGCCCCATAAGGCGCCAGAGCTCTGCGGTGATCATGCTCCGCAACGGTGCAGAGAGGGGGCAGGCATGTCACGCCGGGGCCGGGGGGCCAGGGTCAGGAGATTGATCCTGCTCGCCATCCTGCTCACCCTTGTGCTTCAGCCGGCACAGCCGGGGCGGGCCCTGCAGGGCGCCCACGGGCTCCAGGGCGGTTGGGCGATCGATGACGAGGGCCAGGTCACCTTTGCCCAGTCGACCTCGGCGCAGTTGCCGCTCATGCGAGGGGCGGGGGCCGGCTGGGTGCGCATCAACTTTCGCCTGGGCGCCTGCTACCGCGACTGGACCTCCATCGGCTGCAACGGCCGCACGGCCCTGGATGCCTATGATGACATCGTCGCCGCGGCCGAGCGCGAGGGCTTGCAGGTGCTGGGACTCATCGCCAACGAGTCCTGGCCCGGCGACCCGGCCCAGTGGGTGGAAAACAATGCCGAGACGACGGCCGGCAACGGCGATAACGACTACCTCCGCGCCTTTTCCCTGGCGGCAGCCGTCCCTTTGGTACAGCACTTTCGCGGGCGCATTACCACGTGGGAAGTATGGAACGAGCCCAACGCCTACACCACCCAAACGGGCGCCGGCCACTATGGGGGCGGTACCTTCATCTACCCCTCCAACCTGGCCTGGCTCCTGCGCCACGTCTATGAAGATACGCGCCGGGCAGGGGGGCCTGGCGCCCGCTTTATCTCCGGCGGCCTCTTGAGCCATGATGACAGTGGCGTGCCGGTGGAGCTGGCGGCAGCCCTCGCGCACGGGATCCTCAAGCCCCGGCCGCTGCTGGCGCTGGGGAGCGGGGAGCAACCCGACAACCGGCCCGACGGCCTCGATCTCACATTCGACCCAAGCGGCGCCCTCTACCTGCAGGCCACCTACCGCTACGGGCGCGCTCTGGCCGGTTGGGATCAGATCGAGGCCCGCTACGGGAGCTATCCTCTGGACGGCATCGGCCAGCACCTGTACATCGATCAGGGCAGCGCCACCAGCCGCGAGCGGATCAGCGCCAACCTGCAATCGGTGCGCGCCGCCTATGAAGCCTTTGAGGGGCGGCAGACGGCCAAGCAGATCTACATCACCGAGTTTGGCTGGCAAACCAGCGCCGTCACCCACAGACTGCAGGCTGCCAACCTGCAAATCGCCTGCGACACCTTTGGCAGCCTCCCCTATGTGGCCCAGGCCTACTGGACGGGCATCCAGGACGTCGCCGCGGCCTCGCTCTATTTCGGCCTGGTCGATGCCGACGGCTCGCTCAAGCCGGCCTACCGGGCGTATCAGCTTGCTGCTACTGAAACGGCCGCCCGCTGAACCTGTGCGGATAGGGCCGGGCAAGCTGCTTCGCCACAGCCTGACTGATGGCTTCCCGCACTGGTTTTGATGAGTCAAGGTTGATCCCTTGTAGGCAGCGGGCACTCATCAAAACCAGTGCGGGGGGCTACTAGGCCATGGCCGGCTCGGCCTCGCTGACGTGCCGCAGCAGTTGCGCCGCCATGACGATATTGACCACGGCGAAGAGCGGGAAGATGATGATCGCCGGCAGATCCACCGGCACCGCGGCCAGCAACTGCCCGACGATCATCGCCGTCAGGGCGATGCCCATGGTGACCCCCTTGAGCAGGACTACCGAGGAGAGCAGGTAGCCAAAGGGCCGCTGGCGCAACAGCAGGGTGCCCGCCACAAAGGCCAGGGGCACGATCAGGCCCAGGTCCATAGTCTGAATGACCAGTGTGGAATAGCTCTCCAGGCCGGCTGGAGCCGAGCCCTGTAGCGTGGCTGGCGCGATGCGGCCCATCCACATGAGGAAGAGCAGCCCGCCCAGCACGTAGAGGAGCGCTGCAATCCCACGGCGGGGCAGGTGAGCCGAAAAACGCGCCGGCAGCGCCGCGACATCGATCGACATCAGCGTAAGCACAAACGCGTACAGGCTCAGCGAGAACGCGGCCACGTAGACGAGGAACAGGCTGTTAAAGGCGGTCAAAAAGGCCATGGACGCATAGGTGTAGAGGAAGTAGCCCAGCGTCCCGGCCAACAGCAGCCCCCCACGCAGCGAACCCCTGCGGTAGAGGGCCAACGAGACGAGCAGCAAGGGCAAGCCCACCACCAGGGTCACGACGTCCTGCGCCCGCTCCTGCGCCGCCCCCGATACCGTGTCGTAGCGGTAGAGGCCGCTGCCCTGCAGCAGCACCGTCTCACCGCGCACGGTGTGGAACTCGTAGGGGCTTCCCTGCCCCGTCCAAAAGACCCCCAGCGCCGCTGCGATAAACGCGAGCACGGCAATGATGGCGGTCAGAGTGATAACCGTTCTGGATACTTTCATAGTACCTCTTTACATTGCAAGGGATGGGAATAACGACCGGCACCGGCTATACGCAGTAACGCAGGCAGAAGTTGTGCACTGAGGCGGAGCCGGGCCCTGCATTATACCATAGTACTCGATTGTGACATGGGGGCCGGCAGCCAGGATTCCGGATCCAGCCGGAAACGTAGTAGAATAGACAATCAGTAGCCATATCGGCCGCCTACCATCCGCTGGAGGTTATATCATGACGATCCACAGCCTGCATCACGTGGCCATCGTGACGCCCGACCTGGAACGGGCCGTCAGCTTTTACACCCAGACGCTGGGCATGAAGCTCATCGCCCGCGTTGGTGAGACGATCGCCTTTATCGATATCGGCGGCACGCGCCTGGAGCTGCTGGCCAAGGACGTCGCCGAGGCGCAGAGCGAGCCCACACAGGGCCTGGTGCACCTGGCCTGGCAGGTGAGCGACATCCAGGGCGCCTATGAAGCCCTCGCCGCCAAGGGTGTGCAGTTCCACGTTACGCCCCGGCCGGCCCTCGACGGACAAATCTGGGTGGCCTTTTTCAAGGACCCCGACGGCAATATCCTCGAGCTGTTCTACACAAGCAAGCCGGAGCTGGCAGCCCCCGTGGCATAGCCGGCTCTATTTGGGGGGAGTGGAGAGGATTTTGGCGCTCGCTGCGCCAAAATCCTCTCCACTCCCCCAAAGGCTCATAGCCGGGTGGCCACGAAGATCTCAACCCGGCAAGCAGCCGGCAGGTTCTTCGCCAACAAGAAGGAGCACTCTATCATGCCAGACCGCGAAGGTTACGAGGATGCCCTGGCTCACGTCAACACCTACTCCCGCCCCTCTCAGTTGAAGATCACCGACATGCGCTTTGCTGATATCACCGGTGCGCCCATGCACTGCACGCTGCTCAAGCTCTACACCAATCAGGGCCTCGTCGGTTTCGGCGAGGTGCGCGACGGGGCCGATAAGCTCTACGCGCAGGTGCTCAAGAGCCGCATCCTGGGCGAAAACCCCTGCGCTGTGGACCGGCTCTTCCGGCGCATCAAACAGTTCGGCGGGCATGCCCGGCAGGGCGGCGGAGTCAGCGGCATCGAGGTCGCCCTATGGGACCTGGCCGGCAAAGCCTATGGCACGCCGGTCTACCAGATGCTGGGCGGCAAGTTCCGCAACCGGGTGCGCATGTATTGTGATACCGATGCCCGAGACCGCAGCGCCCGCAGCATGGGCGAGGCGCTCAAAGCACGCCTGGCGCGCGGCTTTACCTTTGCCAAGATGGACGTGGGGATTCACCTGCTGGAAGGCATCCCCGGCGCGCTGAGCGCGCCCCTGGGCTACCTGGAGGAGCGGCAGCAGATGGCCCGTGCCCTCCAGAGCGGGGCAGTTCAGACGCCCGAGGAGGCCCGGGCCCTGCGCAACCGCCGCTACGACCAGGATAATGTGGCGCACCCTTTTACCGCCATCCACGTGACTGAGCAGGGGCTGGACCTGCTGGAGGCCTATGTGGCCGAGGTGCGCAGCATCGTCGGCTATGAGGCGCCCCTGGCGATCGATCATGTGGGGCATATCGGTGTGGAGGATTGTATACGCCTGGCGCGCCGGCTGGAAAAGTACAACCTGGCCTGGCTCGAGGACCTGATCCCCTGGCAGTATACCGACCAGTACGTGCGGCTCTCCCAATCCTGCACGACGCCCCTCTGCACCGGCGAGGATATCTACCTGAAGGAGAATTTCCGGCCCCTGCTGGAGGCGCGCGCCGTCAGCGTGATTCACCCCGACGTGCTGACTGCCGGCGGCATTCTCGAAACCAAGAAGATCGGCGACATGGCCGAGGAACACGGTGTGGCCATGGCGATTCACATGGCTGAGAGCCCCGTGGGATGCCTGGCAGCGGTGCATGTGGCCGCAGCAACCCAGAACGCCCTCGCCGTCGAGTTTCACTCGGCCGATTGCCCCTGGTGGGATGACCTGGTCACCGGCCTGCCGAAACCGCTCGTGCAGAATGGCTATATCACTGTGCCCGAGCGCCCGGGCCTGGGCATCGAGGCGCTGAATGACGAGGTCATCGCCCAGCACCTGCACCCGGAGATCCCCGGTCTGTGGGAGCCGACGGAAGAGTGGGACAACCGTTGGTCTCATGATCGCTTGTGGAGCTAGAGGAGGTGAGCCTATGACGGCTGAGCGTGCCTATACGGTGCGGGCAGTGCACTGCGACCACCGGGCGGATGACGAAGAGGTCTACCAGGCCCTGAAACGCGCCACAGCGCCCCTGGCGCGCTCGTGGGAAAGGCTCAAGAGCGCCCGGCGCATCGCCATCAAATTCAACCAGGCCTACCGGCCCGAAGAGCTCCGCTATTGCGGCCGTCACCTGCAAGAACTGGTCAGCGAGAGCGTGGCCCGCGCCACCCTGCGCTTGCTGCGTGAACAGACGAACGCCGAACTGGTCTGCGCCGAGATCAGCGTGTTCAAACGGCCGGCGGACCCGGGGCCCGAGCACACCATCACCCTGAACCCCCTGCTGCGCGAGTTTGGCGTGCCCTACCTGGATGGCGATGCTCCGCCCCACCAACTGTACGCCGTGCCCGGCGGCGGGGCGATGTTCCGGCAGTACCTGCTGCCCGAAGGCGTGATGGGGGCCGATGCCGTCGTCTCGGTGCAGAAGATGAAGAGCCACGCCTTTGCCGGCGTGACCCTCTGCCTCAAGAATCTCTTCGGACTGACTCCGCGGGAGCCCTGCGGCCGCACCCGCGGATACTTTCACCACTTTATCCGTCTGCCCTATGTGCTGGCCGACCTGGGAGGGCTCTTCCAGCCCGCGCTGAGCATCGTAGACGGGCTGGTGGCCCAAGCGGGGCGCGAGTGGCGGGGCGAGGCGCGCATTGGCGACTGCCTGGTCGCCGGCGATCAGGTCATCGCCACCGATGCCTGCGCCGCCCAACTCATGGGGCATGACCCCACTGCCGACTGGCCCAGCCCGCCCTTCCACCGTGACCGCAACGCTCTGCGGGTGGCCGCTGAGGCCGGCCTGGGCACAGTGAACCTGCAGGAGATCGACTGGACCTCGGAGGTGCAGGGCCCCGTGGCCGAGTTTCACGCCGTGGAAACGGATGCCCCCGAAACGGTCATCCGTTGGCGGCGCAGCGCCTGCGAGCAGGCGCTCTACTACCGGGATCGTCGGCAGCAGTTTGTAGAGCGCTATGCCGGCGAGTATATCCTGCTGCAGGATCGAGAGGTGCGCTGGCACGGCAAAAATGGTGAAATCAGCCAGAGCCGGCGCGTGCTGGCTGGGCCCAATGTGGAGAGCGCCCTCTGGCTCAAGCTGGTCGATCCGGAAGAGGCGGAAGGCGAGCATTTCGAGGTCTATGAGCGTACGCTGGATCAACTCAATAGGGGGATCACCTGAATGAAGTTCAACAACCGCGAAGACATTATCCAGCTGACGCCGCTCTGGACGGGCGAGCGCTTTGACGACGGCCGCCCGCGCGTGCCCGATGATATCCTGCGGCGCATGGAGTACGTCACCACCGAAGAGGCCTGGGGCGTCTGCCGGAAGCACGGCTACCATTTCCAGTTTGAAGGCAACTGGATGAACCTGCACCCCGAGCGCATCCTGGTCGGCCGGGCGGTGACGGGCGTGTTCGTGCCCGTGCGGCCAGACCTGCACGACTATCTCATGCAGTATGGGCATGAGCAAGAGGGCCGCATCGGCGCCATGAACTCGTGGGTCATCCAGACTCTGGTCAAGGACGATGTGATCGTCATTGACCTCTTCGGCAAGGTCTACAACGGCACCTTTTCCGGCGGCAACCTCTCCACGGCCATCGCTGCGCGCACCGGGCGGGGGCAGGTGATCTACGGCGGCATCCGCGACCTGCAACAGATCATGCGCATCCCCAACTTTTGCACTTTCTGCAAGGGCAACGACCCCACTGCCATCAATGACGTCACCCTGATTGGGCTGAACACGCCCTGCCGCATCGGCGCCGCCACCTGCCTGCCAGGCGATGTCGTCCTCGGCACCCCCGCAGGGATTCTCTTCATCCCCCCGCACCTGGCGCAGGAGGTTGTGGAGCACTCGGAGGATATGCGCCTGCGCGAGGCATTTGGCTTTGCCCGCCTGCGCGAGGGCATCTACACCTCCAGCCAGATGGACACCCAGTGGACGGAGGAGATCGAGGCCGACTATGCCGGCTGGCTCGCCGCGCGCTCGCCGGAGGAAAAGGACAAGATTCTCTGGGAGGAGTAGCCCGAAGGGGTGTGGGTGTGTAACCCACGCCCCTTCGGGCTTAGCGGAGCACCATCTCGCCGCGCTCGATCCGCCAGCCGAACTGATCGAACGGCGGCACATTCGCCCGGCGGAGGGTGTAGGTGCCGCTGTAGGTCTGCGTCGTCTGATCGCTCTGCTCGGCGACGATGATGACCTGCACCGTGGCGTAGATGCTGCCGGCAGCCCCTTCCGACTGGACATCTCCCACCTGGAAGGCAACATGGCTGGTTGTGGCGAACCCTTGCTCGAACTGAGCAAAGGTCTGCTGGCTGACTCCGCCCAGGTTATCCCAATAGGTATAGGCGCGGGCATATTCCCGCCGGTTGATGGCATCGGCATAGGCCTGTATGACCGCGCTGGGATCGCTCAGGTCCGCTGGTGGCTGCGTGCTGCCGGTCACCTCGGTAATGCTGGCGCTAGCGATATGCCAGGCGCTGCCATCAGGCGCCGCTGGCCCTCCGGGTTGCAGGGTATACGTCCCTTGGTAGACTTGAAAGCGCTGCCCCGGAGGTGGGCCGTTGGGCACATTGGCGACTGCAGTGAGGGTGACCGGCACCGTGACGGAATGTGCCCCGGCGTTCTCCTGAGGGCCGGGCGCAGCGACTTGCACACTGACCCGCACGGTATCGGCAAAGCCCTGCGCGTATTGGCCATAGGTCTGGCCGCTCGCACTGCCCTCGCCCTGCCAATAACGATAGGCCTGGGGCAGGTTGGGCGCGTTGATGGCGTCAAAATAGTTCAACATCGTCTGCACCGCAGCCTCGATATCGCTTTGGTTGGCCGTTGTGGGCTGGGGTGTGGCAGTAGCCGGCAGGGGCGTATCCGTCGGCTGGGTGGTGGCCGGTGCGGTCGTATCGGCCGGCAGCGGCGTCAACGTCGGCCAATCGGTCGGGTTCTCCACGCCGACAGGCGTAGCCGTGAGCTGCGGACGCGCGGTGGCCGTCACTGCATCCGGGTCTCGGAAGGTGGCCTCCACCTGCAGGGCGCTGCAGCCGCTGAAGGTTAACGCCGCCAACAAAAGCGGCAACAGGGCGAAGTGTTTCTTCATGATCTCATCTTTCCGGGCCGTGTCCCTCCGGCGCCCATGCGCCGCCTACCCTGACCCGGCCTCCAGATACCATCATACCAGGCGGGTGTTTCACCCGTGTACCAACCATGTAACAGATCCGAAACACGGACCTCAGCGCTGGCCCAGCGGCAGGCGCAGCGCCACCACCGTCCCCTGGCCCTCCCGGCT
>DAOTVS010000269.1:0-37017 GCA_034436375.1 Anaerolineae bacterium
TTTCGCCGCCCCTGGGGGCGGCGAAAATACGGGCTCCTGCATACCTTCCCGAAACTCCTATTCCACTTTGATGCGCGTAGCCTTGCGGGCGGGCGCAGGCTCTGTGTGGGCGATGGCGGCATCAATCAGGCTGCGCAGGGCCAGCAGCCCCTCGCGGCGCGCTGCGGCCCGGTGCTCCCAGAACTCGGGCGGCAGCAGACGCTTGGCGTTGGCCTTTATGGCATGGGCCGCCTCAAAAGCGCGGCTCAAGGGGCAAGGCTCGCACCCACTCGCCCGGGTCTCGGCGGTGTTCTCGGCCATAGGATCACCTCTTCTAGTGAACTGGCACAGGCAATAGAACCTATCTTTACTGTAGCACACAATGTATATAGCTGGCAAATGCCCCAGGGTAAATCGCTGGGCCATGTGCTCCGCCGCCAACCGCCATGGGCTCTTTAGGGGGTATTGGTTTGTTGGTGGGGCCTGCCGCCCCGGGGTGGCAGGCCCCACCAACAAACCAATACCCCCCTCAGATTAGGGCCGGGTCACAGCAGCGCGTGACACCCGGCTATCACCTGAGGCATTTGCTCAACCTGACAAACAGTGGTACAGTGAATCCGGCACGATACACACTTTCCGCGAGGAGGCTGAATAGTATGGGTCGCATTCCTGTCGCTCTGCAGCTCTACACAGTGCGTGACCTGACCCCTACCGACTTTGTGGGAACCGTTACCAAGGTCGCCCAAATGGGCTATGCGGGCGTCGAGATGGCAGGCGTCACCGGCGGCCTGAGCGCCAAAGAGCTGAAAAAGCTCTTCGACGACCTGGGCCTGCGCGTGGCGGGCAGCCACATCGGCATCGATATCCTGGAGAAGGACCCCGCCGCCGTCGCCGATTTCAACCTCACCATCGGCAACCCCTATCTGGTGGTGCCCTACATGCCGAAAGAGGCGATGAACACCCTGGAGGGCGCTCAGGCCCTGGCCCAGCGCCTGAACAAGCTCGCCCAGACCTACAAGCCGTACGGGCTCAAGGTGGCGTATCACAACCACGCCCACGAGTTTGTGCGCGTCGGTGACCGCTATGCCCTCGAGTTGCTCTACGATCAGACGGACCCGGTGCTGGTGCAGGGCGAGCCTGATCTGTATTGGGTCACTTACGGCAACGAGGACCCGGTGGCCTGGCTGAAGAACCATCCCGGCCGCTGCCCGCTGGTGCACCTGAAAGACATGGCCCCCGGCCCCGAGCGCACCTTTGCTGAGGTGGGCGAAGGCATCATCAACTGGCAGCCTGTGTTTGCCGCTGCCGAAACTGCCGGCGCCCAGTGGTACATCGTCGAGCAGGACCGTTGCCAGCGGCCCACCCTGGAGAGTGCTGCCCTCAGCCTTAAGCACCTGAAAGAATGGGGCATCGCCTAACCCGGCAGTGCCGGCTTGGCACCGGGGCCTGCTCAAGCGAGAACTCGCCCCACGGGGCTAAAGCCGCCGTGCTAGGAATACAAAGCCCCCTCAAGGGGGCTGAGCAGCCCGCAGGGCTTTGTATTCTCAGCCCGATGGCTTTAGCCCCGGGTAGTCTCTGCCATAGCAAGTCTAGCGGACAACATAGCACCAGAGTCTGCAGGTGGATGGTGGACGTAACGCCATCGCTCACCTGCAAAGACCAAGCCTGGCCGTACGAGGCGGACCGCCATGCACCTTCCCGTGAGCTTTAGCTTTAGCCAGAGCTCCCTGGGCGACTATCAAGCCTGCGCCCGCCGTTTCCAGCTGCGCTACCTGGAGCGCCTGGCCTGGCCAGCGCCCCAGTCGGCCGATGCGCTGGAAGCCGAGTGGCGGCAGCGCCTGGGGCAAGATTTCCACCGCCTGGTGCGCCGGCATCAGGCGGGGTTGCCCGCTGCCGCCCTGGAGCCGCTGGCTGAGGGCCGGGGCGACCGGGAGCTTGCCGCCTGGTGGCAGAGCTATCTCAGATCGCCCTACGCTGCTCCCGAGGCCAGCGTCCGCCGGGCCGAGATCACCCTTTCCGCGCCCCTGGGGGGCTACCGGCTGGAGGCCCAGTATGATCTGCTGTGCGGGACCCCGGGGGGAGAGTGGTTGATTGTCGACTGGAAGACCGAACGCGAGCGGCCCCAACGCGCGCGCTTGCAGGGGCGTATGCAGACGACCGTCTACCGTTGCCTGCTGGCGCTGGCTGGCGCCACCCTCAACGGCGGTCGCCCCCCCGCCCCCGAGCAGATCACCATGATCTATTGGTTCGCCGCCTTTCCCACCCAACCCGAGCGCTTTCCCTATGATGCGGCGCAGTTCACACGCGACCGCCAGGCCCTGGAGCAGCTGATCGCCGAGATCGCGGCCCGCCCCCAGGGCGATTGGCCCCTGGCTACAGACGAGCGCGCTTGCCGGTTCTGCGCCTACCGCTCCCTGTGCGAGCGCCACGTGCCCCTCGCTACGATGGCCGAGTTTGAGCGCGAGAGCGAGGACCTGGCATTGGCCCTGCCCGATGCGGCGGACCTGATGGCGCAACAAGAGGAGATTGCCTTCTGAGGCCCAATGTGATGGCCGACTGGCTTGAGCCCCAACCCATCTCCGTGCCGGAAGCCCTCCACGAGGTGGTGGGCGGGCACCCCCTGGTCGCCGAGGCGCTGGTGCGGCGCGGCATCACCGACCCGGAGCAGGCGCGCGCCTTTCTGGACCCCGCCCGCTATCACCCGGCGCCCCCTGACCAGATGCCCGGGCTCCCGCAGGCAGTGCAGCGTGTGCAGCGCGCCATCGAGCGCGGAGAGGCCATCCTCGTCTGGGGCGATTTCGATGTTGACGGCCTGACCTCCACGGCGATCCTGGTGGAGGCGCTGCGCTCCCTGGGGGCGCACGTGAGCTATCACGTGCCCGGCCGCGGCGAGGGCCACGGCGTGCACCTGGCGGGGCTGAAACAGCATCTGTCCTCTGGGAGCCCGCCGCGCCTGGTCGTCACCTGCGATACGGGCATCGGCGCCGCGGCGGTCGTCGCCTATGGCCGGGGGGTGGCGCTCGATTTTGTCATCACCGACCATCATGTGCCACCGCCGGAGCTGCCGGCCGCCGAAGCGGTCGTCAACCCATGCTTTTTGCCCGCTGCACACCCCCTGCGCACCTTGCCCGGCGCGGGCTGCGCCTATCTGCTGGCTGCCGCCCTGGGAGAAGCCCTGGGCTGGCAGGGCTGTAAGCGCTCCCTGGACCTCCTGGCGCTGGCCATCGTGGCCGATGTGGCCACCCTGCAGGGCGATGCGCGCTATTACCTGCAGCGGGGCCTGCTCGCGCTGCGGGCGGGCGAGCGGCTGGGCCTGCAGGCGCTCTGCGAGGTCGCCGGCGTGGAGCGCGCAGGGCTGGATGAGGAGCACCTGGGGTTCGCCCTCGGGCCGCGCCTCAACGCCTTGGGTCGCCTCAGTGATGCCAGCCAGGGCCTGGAGCTTTTCCTGACAGATGACCTCATCCGCGCGCGCAGCATTGCCTCGGAGATGGAGGGACTGAATAACCGCCGCCAGCTCCTCACCAGCCAGGTGCTGCAAGCGGCGCGCGAGCAACTGGAGCGCGACCCCGCCGCTCTGCGCGCCCCTGCCATCATCGTCGCCCACCCGTCGTGGCCGGGTGGCATTCTGGGGCTCGTGGCGGGGCGATTGGCCGAGCACTATGGCAAGCCAGCCATCGTGCTGGCTAACCCACCCGGCGAGAACGTGCGCGGCTCGGCGCGGTCGGTGCCGGGGGTGGATATCGCCGGCGCCATCGCCGCCGCCGGGGACCTCCTGACCAGCCATGGGGGGCACCCGATGGCCGCCGGACTCTCGCTGCCGCCCGAGAACCTGCCCGAGTTCCGCCGCCGCCTGCAGGCCGAGGTCGGGCGCCAGGCCGCCGTAGCGCCGCCGCCCCCGCCGCTGGCTATCGATGCCTTCCTGCCGCTGGATGCCGTGACACCCGAATTGGCCCAAGACCTCAATCGCCTCGCGCCTTTTGGCCCCGGCAACCCGCCTGTGCAACTGGCGGCGCGCCGGCTGCGGGTGGCGGCGCAAGCAGCGATCGGCCGCACCGGTGAGCACCGGCGGCTGGTTGTGCGCGACGAGGCTGGCCGCGAGCAAAAGGTCTTTTGGTGGCAGGCAGGCGATTCCCCAGCCCCGGAAGGCGTCTTTGACCTGGCCTTTACTATACGCCCCACCAATTATCAGGGAGTGGACGAAGCCACAGTGACCTGGCTTGCCGTGCGCCCGGTAGAGGCGCCGGCCCCAGAGGTCGCCGAGCGAGCGCCCGGCCCGCACTGGACTGTTTTCGATCACCGCGAGGACCCAGCCCCTACGCTGGCCCTGGAGACGGTGCGCGCGCAAGAGCAAAACCAGGCGGCGCTTTTACGAATGGCAGGCCAGGGCAGCGGGCCCGATAACGATCGCAAGCCGAACAAGAGCGGTTCGCCTGATTTTGCGCCTGGGCCGCTCCTGATCTGGGCGGAGGGCAAGGTGCCGGCCGGGCTGCCCACAGTCGACCGCACCGGCGCCGCCCCGGCCGAAGCGCTGGCGCTATGGACGGCGCCACCCGGGCCGCGCGAGCTGGCGCGCCTGTTGCAGCAGGTGCAGCCTCAGCGCATACACCTCTTTGCGTTGGACCCGGGGCAGGACGAGCCAGGGGCCTTTCTGCGCCGGCTGGCCGGGCTCGTGAAATACGCCCTGGCTCACTATGGCGGCGAGATCGACGCAGCCCAGTGGGAGCGCCTGGCCGCCGCGACGGCGCAGCGACTGGGCACCGTGCAAAGCGGCGTGCGCTGGCTGGCCGCCCAGGGGCAGATCATCATCCTGGAGGAGGGGGCGGCGCGCTGGCGCATCGGCGCCGGTGCAGCGGCGGCCGATGCGGCGAGGGCGGCCGCACTCGGGGCCGAGCTGATGCGCGCTCTGCGCGAGACTGCGGCCTATCGCGCCTATTGCCGCGTGGCAGAGCCGCACATCCTGCTGGCATCGGAATGTTAAACGCCTGCCACAAGCCAGGGCTCTCGATTGGAGGTCGAGGGAGATGGATATCCCGGTCATCGTCGAGAACCGGTTGCGCTTCCGCATCCGCTGGCGCCTGCTCCACCTGCTCCCCCTGCCGGACGGGTATGAGATAGGGGTCTGGAGCCACCCCGCCCTGCGCGTAGCCATGACCCCGGCCGGCTTTGAGTTCAACCAGATCGATTGGTATTCTATCACCTTCTCCTACAAACGACGACAGGTGTTCCCGGGCGGGGATGGCGGTGTCGAGCCTGCCCGCCTGCTCATCGGCGTTACAGCCAAGGCCTGGGGCTTGATCTACCTGGGCATCTACCTCAGCGACTGGCTGCGCATGCTCAAGTTGGGCCAGCTTCCCCTCGAGATCGGCCAATTGCGGCCCCGTGCGCAACCACCCAATAGCGTGCAGGAGTCAGTTAACCATGGATCCAATCACCATCCGCCCCTATCAACCGATTGATCTGCAGGCCTGTCGGGCGCTCTGGACCGAGCTGACCGAGACACACCGGCAGCTCTACGCAGACCCCACCATCGGCGGCAGCGAGCCCGGGCTCTACTTCGACCGGCACCTGGCCACGGTAGGTGCCGAGCGTCTCTGGGTCGCCGAGCGGAGTGGGCAGCTGCTCGGCCTGGTCGGGCTGATGCTGGAGGGCCAGGAAGCCACCATCGAGCCGCTGGTGGTTACCGCCAGTGAGCGCGGAAGAGGCGTGGGCAGCCTGCTGGCCCGGCGGGCCGTGGCAGAGGCCGGCCGCCTGGGGGCGCGCTTTCTCAACGTGCGGCCGGCGGCGCGCAACAAGGAAGCGATCGCCTTCTTCTTCCACACCGGCTTTTGCGCACTCGGCCGGGTCGAGCTGTTCATGGACCTGCAAGCCAACGCTGAGGATGCAACCGGCTATTGGGAACCAGGCCCCGAGTTGTTCGGTCTTTCCTTCAAATATTGATAGCGTGGCCTTGCTGTTGGGAGCATTCTGGAGGTGCCCTATGTTCCCGCTACCTTACCCGGGGCCGTTTGGGTTGATCCTCTACCTCCTTTTTGTGCTGGATCTCACACTGCTTAGCGGGGGGCTGCTCTGGGGCCCCTTGCAGGCGGATGGCACGGGGCGGCTGCCGCGGCCGCTCCGCATGTTGCTTTCATGCATCCTGGCGCTGGCGGCCGGGCTACAATGGCGCCTGGCCCCAGGGTTGGGCGGATATGCCGGCTGGGTGTTTCTGGGTATGGCCCTGGGCCTGCTGGGCGACCTGATCATGGCTGAGCTCATCCCCGTACCCAATCGCTTGATCTTCGGCATGCTCACCTTTGGTCTGGGGCATGTAGCCTATATCGTTGCCCTGGCGCGGGCCACAACCGTTCTGGAAGCATGGAGCACGGCCCGACACCTGTCGATCGGGGCTATGATGGCGACCCTGGCCGTGCTTATCTGGCGCACACTGGTGCGCCAGCCCGGAGGGGATCGCCTGCTGAATCGGGCGGCCCTGGGCTACAGCCTCCTCATGGCCTCCATGGACTCGCTGGCCATCGCCCTCGCCCTGCGCGATGCACGGTTTGTGCCGCTGGCCTGCGGGGCAGTGCTCTTCCTGGCTTCCGACACAGTGCTGGGGAACTGGAACATCCGAGGGCACCTGTGGAAGCGGGTCAATGACGTAGTGTGGATCACCTATAATCTGGGACAAATGCTCATCGTCTACTCGGTCGCAGCCCTGGTGAATACACTCACCGCCGGTTCATAGGAGCAGCCCTGGCGGGCGACGCCCGCCAGGGCTGCGCAGAAGTTCACGCTTCGATTAACTAGGTCGTCGGGGTTACGCTGGGCGTCCCCACCGTCGTAGGCGAGCCCGTAGCCGCGGGGGTCATTGTGGTAACGGCAGACGTGGGAGTTTCGGTGCCAACGGCCGCGCTGGTGGGAGTCTCCACTGCCGACGTAGACGTAGCCACACCAACAGGCGTATTCGTAGCCACGGGTGCGACAGTCGGCGTTGGGGTCGCCGGTGCCGCGCAGGCCACGGCGAACGCCAGGACCAGCAACACACTGATGACCATCAGAAACCGGTTTCTACGCATCTTCTTCCTCCTTTATGTCCACTCAAACCCACAATGGGGTCGGGATTCTCTCCCACGCTAGCAATTCCCGGACCTATAGCATGCCTGAACCGTCCTGACCCTCCCAGGACGGGCCGGCAGGGCCAACATTAGCAAGTTCCGTACCACGAGCGCAGGACTGGGCCTTGCAACCTGCTTAACATGGCCGGGTAACCCCCTCCACACGATCCATTGACATTGCCCTTCCTTCCGTGATACGATAGGATCAGCGTCATAGCCCTTGCTGATAGCTCATGTCGATTGCGTAGGTGACGTATTGATTAGCCTCCGCCCTGCCGAAGCATTGCACGCCCATTGTTCCCCCGTGCCCAAGTCGGGCACCTCCTGGTACGTTCCTGACGGCGACCGCTTCCCAGGCGCAGTTCCGGCTGCCCCAACGGTTGGGGCACCGGCTGCCAGGCAGGGATACTGCTCCCAACAGGAGAGGTGCCAGGCATGTTTCGGACGGCTTCGGCCACCCGTTATGCTCTGCAGGTAGACGGCCAGGAACTCTTTCTCTATGCGGGCGATTTTCCCTATTTCCGCCTGCGCCGCCGCCAGTGGGCCGATATTCTTGCCAAGCTGCGCGCCGCGCACCTCAACGCGGTCACGATCAGCGCGCCCTGGAGCTGGCACGAGCCGGAAGAGGGCCGCTTTGACCTGAACGGCGAAAGCCACCCCCAGCGCGACCTCGACGGCGCCCTGAGCCTATGCAGCGAGCAGGGGCTGCACATCATCTTCCGCCCCGGGCCATACATCAGCGCAGGCTGGCAGCAGGGAAGCATCCCGGAATGGCTGCTGCGCTCATACCCGGAGGTCCTGGCGCTCGATGCCCAGGGTCACCGGCCACCGTTGGAAATGCACTGCCCGCCGATCACTTACCTGCACCCCATCTATGAGACCTATGTCGCCGGCTGGTACCAGGCGTTCATGCCCCTTCTGCGCCGCTCGCTCTTGACGGAGGGGGGTACGGTCGTGGCGGTGCAGATCGATGACCGGCCGTCTTACTGGTGGGGCTTGCAGGAAGGGGACCCCCTCTTTGTGGACTATTCTCCCCACATCGTGGGCAAAGGGGGCAAGCCCGGCCTCTACCAGCGCTGGCTCGCCGCCCAATATGGCGAAATCGGCCGCCTGAATGAGTGTTACGGCACACATTATGACGATTGGGCTGAAGTGCAGCCGCCACGCCGCCCGCCGGCCTCCATCAGCGAACTGCCCTGGTTCAGCGACTGGCGCCGCTGCAAGATGGACCTGCTCAACAAGCACCTGGAGTACCTCTACGATTGGCTGCGCGCCGGCGGCATCGATGTGCCGATTGCCGTCCTGTACCCCTACCAGGCGCCCCTGGCCGCCCGCCGCTGCGCCGACTATTTCTGCCTGCGCAGCAAGCCCCTCCTGGTCGCCCTGGCGGCCGATCTGCACGTCACCAATGGGCATCCTGTAGATGAGCCGGCGCTGGGCCACGCAGTGGGCATGGCTGAGTTGGCGCGTCGCTGGGCCAAGGGCATGGGCCTGCCCCCTGCTGGCATGGAGACGCCGGGAGTGCTCAGCGCGCGGACGCCGCCGGCCGGCGTCGAGGCCCTCTGCGTGCTGCAGCTCGGTCACGGCCTGAACGCACTGAACCTCTCTCCGATGGTCGGCGGTGAGGACCCGCCCGGCTATGGTCTGGCAGGCGGGCATCTGTGTGATCGCGGCGCACCCATCGGGCGCCTGGGCGATCTGCGGCCCCACTATGACGCCATCCGCCGCCTGGGCCAGTTCCTGGACCTCCACGGCCGGCGGCTGCTACGCACCGAGCCTCTGGTGGAAATGGCCTTTGGCTGGTACGAGCCCTATGAGAATTGCGGCCAGCAGGGCGATATGCGCCTGTTAGGCTGGCGCGACGACTATCGCGACCTGCTCTGCAACCGCTTCGGCCTGTCGTGTGATGGGAGCCTGCGCCGGGGGAGTGACCTGTTGAGCCTGATGGCCACAGCGGGATTGAATTTCGGCATGCTAGACCTGGAGCGTGATCCTTTGCAGGAGTGGCTGCGCTACCCTCAGCTCTGGGTGTGTGGCCTCGACTTTATGTCGGCGGCGGTGCAGCAAGACCTGATCTCCTACGTCAAGGCTGGCGGGCACCTGGTCATGTTGCCGCGCGTGCCCTACCTCGACGACCATCTGCAGCCCTGCTCGCTGCTCGACGCCCTATACCCCGCGCGGCCACAGGCCCCACGCCCGGGCTGGCCGACGGGGCACCGGCGCATGCCCTTCCACCGTATCTCGCTCAACGACGGCACCGACCTGGAGGTAGCCGACTATGTAGATACCTTTGAGCTGCCACAGGATGCCCGGGCCCTGGCCTGGGAGTGGCACTCGTGCCGGCCCAGCGCCTACTGCCGCCGCTACGGCCAGGGTACGGCCACCCTGCTGGGCTTTACCCTATCGGCGCTGCACGAGGGGGGGATCGAGAAGCTGCGCTTTATCAACGGCCTGGCCAACCAGGCCCGGGTGCGGCGCTATGCCACGAGCGACTCGCTCAAACTGCACGTCGTGGAGCGCTGCACGCCGCCGGGGTCGGCGGACCCTACGGGCTTTTTGTTCGTGGTGAACCCATGGACCTGGCCTGTGCGCACGCGCATCACCTACACCGACCCGCGCACAGGGGAAGAGGCCGTGCTCCCCCGGCTGCTGAAGGGCATCGAATTCAACAACCAGGGGGCACTTATCCTCTGCCTGGAAGCCGACATTCCCGGCACGAACCTGACCATCGCCTACTCCACCTCACAGGTGCAGGGCTGGGCGGTCGACGGCGACCGGGTGCTCCTGACCCTCTACGGCCCGCCCGACACCATGGGCGAGACGGCCATCCGCGTGCGCCCGCCGGCGGCGCTGCCCGCCGTCGCCTCAACGGGGCGGGCGGAACGGGCCAGCGACGAGGCGGGCGAGCTCCTCATCGTCACCTACCCGCACCATCAAGGGACGACAGCCCTCAGGCTGCAGGCCTGAGGTCCGGGGTTGGGAGGCTGGGCCGGTGCAGCGCGGCGCCGGCCCCCCTCCCACATACACCGCACCCCATGGCGGCTCACACCTGCTGTCGGCCCACAACGCCCCTTGCAGCGCCCCGCGCTGCCCGTTGCCAGCGAGATACCGGCGCGGCTTATTCTAACCGTTGCCGTCGCCATAGCTGGAATCACCCGTCGCAGCAGGTGTTGGAGCGCCAGTCACTGAAGGAGCAGGATGGGATACGCCGGTCACCGGTATCGATCTGAAGACATATCCCTCTTTGCTCAACGTCTCCAGAATGACCTTTACGGCAGCAACAGTAGACGCGCGATTGCCGCCGCCGTCATGCAGCAGCACGATCTTTCCCGGCCGTGCCCGGCTAATGACCACAGAGGCGATATCCTTGGCAGAGGCGCCTGTCCAATCCCTGGAGTCGATGTCCCACTTGACGATCTGCAGCCCCATCTCGGCGGCCCACGAGCGGGCATCATCATCAATGGTGCCCTCGGGAGGCCGCAGCATAGGCCTCATGACGTCGCCCACAGCGCCAGCAGTCCTGTTGATCTCATCCTGAAAGTCTGGCCGATCGATGCCAACAAGGAGGCGATGGTTCCAGGTATGATTGGCAACTACATGGCCGGCATTGGCTATGGCCTGGATGAGTTCGGGGTATGTGGCTGCTTCTTGCCCAATCACAAAGAAGGTGGCTTTGGCATTGTATTGCTTGAGCAGATCGAGGACCCGCGGCGTCCAGATGGGGTTGGGGCCATCATCGAAGGAAAGGTAGAACACCTTGTCCGCGGGCCTGGTTGCCTGGGGAGTTGCCGAGACATCCGTCGCCCCAGTGGCAGTAAGAGCAACTGTCATTGCCAAAGACGGGCTATCGACAGGGGGTACGGTCGCCGCTCCAGGCCGTAACGGCCCAGGCAGAGCAGCGCTGCTGGATGCCGGGCTAGCGGCCACGCCGGTTAGCGACGGCTCGGGGAGAGGGGTCGGCGACTGGGCAGGGGCAGCCAGGAAACTGTCTTTGGGCTGGGTCGAGTCAAGGCTCATCGCCTGGCCAGCCGAGGTAACGACACTGTTGACTTCTGGACCTTCCAGGCGCGAGACAGGGAGGGCCAGGGGCAGAAATGCCGAGCCCGCGGCGACAACCAACAAGGCGGCAAAAAAACCCAGGAAACGTCGCCAACCCCGGCGCAGCTGTTGGCGGCTGCCCCCTTCCTGCCCCTTGCAGGTGGCCATCCCTTCGGCCGTGCCCCCCTGCCCCAGCGTAGGAGGATCTACGGCCGAAGGCGGCAGCACCCTGCCCTGCTGCCCCTCCGCCGGCGGTGCTGCCGGAGAGAGCATGGCGGCCAGCATGTCAGGATTTGAAACGATCTGACGGTGGAACACCTGCACGACCGATGACTCGATGGCCAGCGCCAGGTTACCCCCTGACCTGGGAGATAGCTCGCGCAACTCCTCGTGCAGCGCCTCGCGGACGGCAAGGCGGATCGCGGGAGCCAGTTCCTCCAGCAGAGCGCTGGCGATCTGAGCGCTGCGTTCATGCAGCAGCCTGGTCAGCACGGGCTCCAGGGCATCCGTCATAGCCTCGGGCGTCAAGAGGATACGACGCAGATCATCGAGTGCTTTCGAGGAGTTAGGTACGGTGTTCATCGCCTACTCCTCGGGAGGCGCTGCGATATCCGCTAACATGCTCGTCTCTGCGGAACCGCTTTCCAGCCGGGCCGCTATCTCAAGCAACGCTGCAGCCAGGACTTGGCGATCCGTCTTTTTATCATCCAGGCGATCGGTGACCCTGCGAATCTCTGCTTTGAGCTCGTCCTCAGCCTGACGTTCCTCACGCTTGAGCGATTCGTTAGCCCTTTCATATTGCTCGCGATACTGCTCAACGAGGCTCCGCAGGGCGCGCATTTCCTGGCTCTCGCTGATCAATGAGGCGCGCAGCTCCTTCACATCCTTATCGTGCCCACTGACCAGAATCTGCAGTTGCTGGGTCTGAGGCACGAGCTTTTGCAGCATCGCCCCCTGGCTACGGATCCGCTGCAGCTCGCGCTCCAGCTCCTCATGCGACTGCTGCATTTCGCGCGTGGCAGCGCTGAGCCGTTCCTGCAGTGATCCCCGCAACTCGTCCATGGCGTCGCGGAGCTGGCGCAGGTCGTTGAGCGTCCGATCGAATTCCCGGCGCAGGTCGGCCAGGCGCCGGTCGTATTCCTCCACCTTGGCGCCAAACAGAATGTCGCGCATGCGATTCACTTCGGCCTCGCGAATTGGCTGCCGCCTGGCGTCGGCGTTGCCCATGATGATCTCACGGATGCGCTCGAGGTCATCCTGAGCAGCCTCTGGCCCCTCTTCTCTTGACGGCTGAGTTGCCCCAGACCCCCAGGCGGTAAGGAGTGCCTTGGAACCCTCCTCCAGCGGCTTGCCGGGCCGTGAACCGGCCTCATCCTGGCCGGGGACCTCCGCTGTTTGAAACTGAGTTTCGCTGTGATCGGCCCCCACATCAAGCTGAGAATTCGAGTGTTCGACCATGGATTCTCTCTCCTGCTGGCTATTGCCCAAGTCGACCTTGGTTCGATGTTAACTATTGCCGCTACTCTCCTAATAAGTCGCGCCAACTTGGAAAGAGCCCTCGGAAATGGGCCCGGATGCACCGCCCATCGTGCCCGGCGCCCCCAGTATGCACGCTGCAAGCAGCCCCCTTGTTGCCCTACTGGCGCCCCCGGCTATAATAGGCCCAGACTCTACTGGCCCTGCTACCAGAAAGGACCTTCCTTTGGACAAGCTGCGCAACCTTCTGCAATCTCGCTTCGGCGCCGACCGGATCGAGGTCGCCTGGATCGGCGGCTCGGCGACCTGGGCGGCGGCGGTGCCCGAGGTCGAGCCGGGCATCCCTGCCGAGGATGTGCTCCACCTGAGCGGCGTCGAGACGCCGTGGGGGGCGCTGGGGCGCTTTCGTATTGTGAATATCGAGGGCCGCCCGCTGATCCGCATCCCTGTGCACGGCTGGCGCACCGCCGAGGGTAAATTCCGGCCCAGCCCCGAGGCCAGCCTGCGCGTGTTCTTTGTGCTGCGCGAGCTGGGTGTGCGCCTGGTGCTGGTCGATGCCTCGGTCGGCGGCATCACCATCGGCCCCGGCGATATCCTCATCGAAGATGATCTCATCGACCTGGTCAACAAGCCCTACGCCCACGAGTTTGCCCAGCGGCTGGGGCTCGTGCCCTGGCTGCGCCTGGCCCAGCCCTACTGCCCGCAGATCCGCGAGCGCCTGCGACGGGCCGCCTACCGCCTCTTTGCGCAGGGGCCGGCCGCGTACCGGCCGCTGAGCGGCACGCTCCACACCGAGGGCGCCTATGTCACCACGCCGTTCGGCATTTTCGAGTCGGCCCTGGAGATCCGCGAGTACAAGCGCGAGGGCGGCAGCGTGGTGGGCCAATCGGCGGGGTTGGAGACCATGCTCGCCCGCCTGTGCGGCATGCACCTGGGGCACATCTCCGTGGCCGCCAACTGGGCCGAGGGGCAGGGCAGCGGCGCCTGGAGCGGGGAGGGAGATATGGCCGCCTTTTACTGGGCCTGCACCCGCCCCATGGCCCGGCTCTGCTGGGATGTGGTGCGCTCACTGGTGCTGGAGGGGGTCGAAGCTGAGGGCTGCGCCTGCGAATCCATCATGCAGAGCACCGATCTGAGCGGCCTGCCTGTGCCGGAGGCATAGGGAGCGTGGATACTGGCGTGGGGAGGGCGCGGCTCCTGGCAGGAGCCGCGCCCTCCCCACCACGCGGATTATCTCACCTGGCGTAGACCGTCAAAGGCGCCAACAGGGGAACCAGCAGATTGAGCAGCAGCAACAGCAAGATGCTGCCGGTGCGGGAGGAGAAGCCCAGAGGCCGGATAGGAGAGCAAGAACCCGGATTGCGATGCATAGGTACAACTCCTGGCATGGATGGCGGACAGCGGGCGTGCCCTGGGTCAGAATGACGGTCGGCCAGAGCGAGAACTTGGGGCACACGGCCCCTCAGGGTAACGATCTGGTGATCATACAGTTACAAATGGATCTAAAATCTGTATCATATATACACCGGGCGCCCGCCTGTGTCAAGGGGTAGGCGGGATTCTTTACCCAGTTTTTACGCTCGTGCGCCGCAGCGGCCGGCCTGATTACGCAAAACATTATGA
The DNA here is from genome assembly GCA_034436375.1 of Anaerolineae bacterium. Lineage (GTDB taxonomy): Bacteria > Chloroflexota > Anaerolineae > SpSt-313 > SpSt-313 > DAOTVS01. The sequence continues at coordinate 14,211 of DAOTVS010000269.1, forward strand.
GACAGAGCCCGTGTAGCTCTTGCGCAAAAGGCGAATTGCGTGTAAAATAGAATTGGTCTGAATGACTCTCCCCTGGTTGCTGAGGCAGAGGCTCCATCCTGCCGCGCAGCGCTCCCCCCCGCGTGCGGGGGGCCCGTTTGGCATCGGCAGCGCATTTGTCTACGCTTCCCTCGTCATCGCGCGCAGGTCACTGGTCACAGTCTCATTGCGCCCCGGCGCGTTTTCGTAAGAAGAGGAGGAGAACCGTGGCCGAGAAACCCCTTGCTGTTCGCGTGACAGAAGCCCTTGCCCAAGACAAGCGTACCCGGAACATGGCGGTGGATGTCAGCGTCATTGGCGCCCACGTGACACTCACTGGCATATGCGCCAACGCCAAGGAACGCAAGATGGTGGAGGATATTGTGCGTTCAGTCAGCGGCGTTACCGGCGTGATCAACGAGATGCGCGTGGGCCGCACGACTTGATTCAGTGGACGAGGGAGGAGAAAGCAATATCGCCATTCCGGCGCTGCAGCGCCGGAATGGCGATATTGCTTTCTCCTCCCGTATCGCTAAGCAGTTCTGGTCTTTCACGGGCGCCCGGAGCGCCATACGGTAATTCCGAATCCTCTCGTTGACAACCCCGCTGCTTTCGGTTATAATCTTGTTGACAGTCAACATCTTGCACAGCAGACTGCCGGCGTCACCTGTTTTGGAGCGTTGGCCGTGAAAGTACTTCCCCTCAAGCGGGAAAGCCTGCGCGACGCCGTGATCCGGACCATTGAAGAAGCTCTGCTCAACGGGGAATTGCGGCCGGGCGATCGTATCATCGAGTCGGACCTGGCCGAGCAGGCGGGAATCAGCCGCGGCCCTGTGCGGGAAGCGATTCGCCAGTTGATCGGCGAAGGTGTGTTGGTCGGTTACCCCTCCCACGGCACTTTTGTGGCCCAATGGGGTCCCCACGCTGTGGAAGAAGCCTACACCCTGCGTGCGGTCCTCGAGCGGCTTGCCATCGAGCGGGCCAGCGAGCGCGCCACCCCGGAAGAGATTGACGGGCTGCAATCGACCGTCGATGAGATGGGCCGCCAGGCCCAGCAGGGCGATATCCGGGCGCTTGTCCGGCTCGATGTCCGGTTTCACGAGCAATTGTATGCGCTTTCCCAACATGCATTGTTGCAGAGAACCCTTTCCCAGTTGCGGCGACAGCTCTATTGCCTGTTAGCTATGGATTCCGGGTTTGCTCTGCATCGCACCGAGATCGCTGCGGATCACCAACTGATCATCGACTTGTTGCGTGACCACAATACAGCGCAGGCTGCTGCGGCAATCGAGGCGCATGTGATTGCTGCGGGCCGCGAGGTGGTGGCGCAGGTGCAGGAGTCGGCCCATGCCTGAGGGCATCTGCGAGTGCAGCCTCCGCTATGGCGGGCAGTCACTGACCTGCCGTATGCCTCTGCCCAACCTGGCCGGCATCTTTGCGCCGCAGCCGGTCCCGGCCTGCCGTGATGCGGCAGCCGAGGTCCAGCGTGCCCTGTCGGCGCCCCTCGGCCTGGCGCAGCCTGCTGAATTGGCGCGTGCAGGCGAGCGGGTGCTCATTTTGGTGGATGACCACACCCGCGCCACCCCCGTCGCGCAGATCCTGCCGCCCATCCTCACCGGGTTGCATGACGCCGGGGTGCCAGAGCGGGATATCACCATCTTGATTACCCATGGCACACACCGCCTCTCGACAGCGGCGGAGGTGCAACACAAACTCGGCGCCGACGTAGCGGCCCGCTATCGCGTAGTGCAGCACGACTGCACCGATGAATCAGCTCAAGCCTATGTGGGGTTGACCAGCCGGGGCACGCCGGTATGGGTGAACCGCCTCGTCCTGGAAGCCGACCGGCGCATCGGCATCGGCCATATCGGCCCCAGCCCCTACGCCGGCTATTCCGGCGGCGGCAAGCTGATCCTGCCCGGCGTAGCCGCCCTCGACACGGTCAATGCCAACCATAGCCTGGTGGCGGCCGCCTTTCGCCGGCCCGGCCATGTGGATGTGCCGTGCCGCCAGGATATCGACGAGGCCGCTGCTCTGGTGAGGCTCGACCTGGTGATTGACGTGGTGCTCAATCAGGAGGAGGCCATTGTGCAGGCCTTTGCTGGCGCGGCGGAAGCGGTGTTCCAGGCCGGCCTGCCCCTGGCGCGTCAGATCAATGAAGTGGCCTGCCCCGCTGCACTCGATATCGCCATTACCAGCGGGGCGCCCTACGATATCGATCTCTACCAGGCCGTGCGTGCGGTCGAGTATGCCGATACGGCCGTGCGCCCGGGCGGCGCCATTCTGCTCGTGGCCTCCTGCCCCGACGGCGCTGGGGGTGAGGATTTCCGCCGCCTGATGATGGCAAGCCGCCCGTCCGATGATTATCTGCGCGCCGTCGTGCGGCGCAGCGGCGCGGTGACATTCAGTGTGTTGGGCTATTTCCTGTCTCGTATCAAGGCGGAAAAGCGGCTGTATATCCTCTGCGATGGCATCCCGCCGCGAGAGCTCGAGGCCATGGGCTTCCAGTGCGTGCCCTCGCTCCAGGCGGGGGTCGATGCCCTGCTCGCGGCCTATGGCCCGCAGGCCCGTGTGGGCGTCTTTCCGCTGGGCTCGGCGACCATTCCGCAGTTGTAGCTTTGCTGGTCATAGCGCGAGTTCTCCACAGTGATAGCGCAGAGCGCCTTTGCTCTGCGTTGTGATCACTCTTACTGGGGCGCGGGGCTCTGGGAAGGAGGGCAATCGCGCACTGCGACCATATGCTTCCCATCTAAGGAGGGAGAGCGCATGCAAGAGAAAACCAGTGCCAAAGTGAGTGGCGGCAAGGGCCGCATCGGCGGCGCATCCATCGCCTGGGTGACCTTTTACGGCGCCCTGTGCGGTGTGGCGTCGCTGATCCCGATCTTTCCCTATGTCGGCGGCGGCGGCTATGTGCCCCTGACGACGCCCCTATGCGCCATTGCGCCCCTGCTCTTGGGGCCATGGGGAGGCATTGCGGCCTCGATCGTCGGCGGGGTGATCGGTATGTTCATTGCGCCCGCCGCTTACCCCATGGGCATCCTCGACATCATGCTTACAGCGGTCATTGTGGCCATTCTGATGGCCCTGATGCAGGAGAACCGCACCCTGTGGAAGGTTACCACCCCCGTCTTTATCATCCTTGGCATCGCGGGCTGGCTGGTGCCCTTTTACATTCCGGGCGCGGCCGGCAAGTTCGCCCCGGTGCCTGAGCCGCTGTACTTTATCCTCACAGCCATTTACTGGATTCCTTCTACGATCATCGCCATCACGCCGCTCGGCACGCGGCTGATCCCAGACTGGATGCGCTCTCAGAAGCGTGTAGAGCGCTATGGCGGCATCTTCCTGGCGCTGCTGGCAGCGATCTTTGTCTGGTGGCTGCCCTGGACCAAGCCTTACTGGTACATCCTCAACTATAGCCCCGAAATGGGCCTTGCCACCACCATCGGCTACATCTGGTGGGTGCCGGCGCTTTCGGCCGTTGTCACAGTGATTACCATCCCAATCGTTGAGGCCCTCGAACGCAGTGGGCTGCCCAAGGTGCAAGGCTCTATCTGGTAATCGTCAATTCCTCCTTCCCAGAGCCTCGATGACCTCGGTAGGTCCCCAGTCTCGCAGGGCCGCAGTGCGGCCCTGCGAGACCCCTTGATGGTTGCCCACCCCATGGGCCCCATGAGGTTGCTGCACTCACAGGCCGCCCTGCGTACCCGTGGGGCCCGTTCGTTTCCTTCGCGCCGGAGCTCTGCAGCCGTCATCTGCAGTTTGCATGGCCTGCGGGCCAGCATCCACCCGGTGCGAGCGACAACCGAAACTGAGGACAAGTGTGTCAGTGAATGATGAGGTTGTGATCTCCCTACAGGATGTCACTTTTCGCTACGAAGGCGATATTGTCGCCCTGCGTGATCTGAACCTGACGGCGCACAAGGGCGAGTTTGTCGTGGTGTTGGGCGCCAACGGCGCCGGTAAATCCACGCTCTGTTACCTGCTCAGCGGCATTGTGCCGCATATCTATGGGGGCCGGCGCACGGGGCTCGTTGATGTGGTAGGTATAGACCCTTGGGACGAGCCGCTGCCGACCACGGCCCAGCACTGCGGGGTGCTGATGCAGGACCCTGAAGTGCAGCTTTTCATGCCCACAATCCTGACCGAGCTGGCTTTCGGCCCCTCCAATTTTGGGGTGCCCCGCGAGGAGATCCTGCGCCGCTCCAAGGCAGCCCTGGAGCTTGTGCGCCTGACGGGTATGGAAGAGCACAATCCACGCGATCTTTCCGGGGGCCAGAAGCAGCGCACGGCATTGGCCTCTGTTCTCACGATGAACGGCCAGGTGCTGGTGCTCGACGAGCCGACCTCGCAACTGGACCCGATCGGCCGTTGGGAGGTCGTCGAGGCGATCCAGCGCCTGAAGCAACAGGGCAACCTGACCATTATCATGACCACCCACGAGACCGAGGAAATCCTCGGCCTGGCCGATCAGGTGCTGGTGCTGGAACAGGGGGCAGTCGCCCTGCAGGGCCCGCCGGGCGCCGTCTTTTCACAGATCGAGCGGCTCGAGCAGGCGGGGGTCAAATGCCCCTCGTTGACGCTGGTGCAGAACAAACTGTTCCCGTCCGCGCACGCCGCGAATGGAACAGGAGCCCCGGAGACGGTAGAGCGTAGCGTTGCTGCTGTGGCCGCCAGAGTGCGTGAGGCGGTCGCGGAGGGGACGATCGTGGTCAGCCCACCGCCGCCCCCGGCCGCATCGAGTGCGCCTGCCCCGGCCCCGCTTATTCTCGAGGCGCGGGGGCTGACGGTGGAGTATCCCGGCCCGCCGCCCCTGGCTGCCCTGCAGGCGGTCGATGTGCAGATCCGTGCGGGCGAGTTCATCGGCATTGTGGGGCAGAATGGCTCAGGCAAGAGCACACTGGTCAAGTCCTTTGTGGGCCTGCTGCGGCCCAAGAAGGGCGAAGTGCTGTTTCGCGGTAGCAACGTGGCCAAGCTCTCCATCGGTGAGATCGCCCGGCGTGTGGGCCTGGTGCTGCAGAACCCCGACTACCAGCTGTTCACCCCTTCCTGCCGCGAAGAGGTCGCTTTTGGCCTGAAGAACATGAAGATCCCGAAAGACGAAATCGCCGCGCGGGTTGAGGAGGCGCTGCGCCTGGTGGGCCTCACCGAGCAAGCCGATCTTTTCCCCTTCCGGCTTTCCTTTGGCGATCGCCGCAAGCTGGCAGTGGCGGCCACCATCGCCCTGGAGCCAGAGGTGCTCATCATGGACGAGCCGACCACCGCGCAGGATCATCGCGGGCGATACCAGCTGGCCGACCTCGCCAAGCGCTTCCATGAGGAGCGACAGGGCACTGTGCTGATGGTGACCCACGATGTCGATCTGATCGCCCGCTATGCTCAACGCCTGATCGTGCTCCACAGTGGGCGGATCCTGCTAGATGGGCCGACGGCGGAGGTCTTTGCGCACGTCGAGGAGCTGCGCCAGAGCTTTGTCGTGCCGCCGATTGCCACGCAATTGGCCGCCGAGTTGGCCCCGCTCGGCGTACCGCCCGGCATCATGACCCTGGATGCTCTGTTCCAGGTGCTCAAGCCGCAGGCCCGCCCGGGGGAGGTCAACTGATGCAACCCATTTTCCGTTACACACACCTGGATACGCCGGTCCATCGCATGCACCCGCTGGTCAAGATTCTCTATGTGAGCTGCACGCTGGCCCTGGTCATGTTTCCCCTCCAGGAAAAGGATCTGCCGATTCTGCTCATCTGGCTGGGGTTCTCGGCGGCGCTGTGGGTGATCGCCCGTGTGGAGCTAAAGCGCTTTGCCACCCTGATGAAGATCCTCGGCGCGACCTTTGCCTTTCTCATCATCAGCCAGGGGCTGACTTATACCGGCGGCAACACGCCCTTGCTCGTATTCGGCCATCTCAAGTTCTGGGCAGCGGATCTTGGGGTCGTCAAGAAGGAGGGCGTCTGGTTTGGCCTCCTGCTCTGCCTGCGCATCTTGACGGCGACTTCGGCCCTGCCGCTCTTTGTCATGACCACCCGCATCTCCGGCATCATGACGGCGGCAGGCCGCCTGCGGGTGCCCCAGACGGCCAGCTTTATGTTTGTCAGTGGCCTCTCCTTCACGTCCCTGCTGTTCGAGATGTGGGGTTCGATTGTCGATGCCCAAAAGCTGCGCGCTTTCGATATGGACTCGATGAACCTGGTCAAGCGCACGGTCAAGGCCTATGTGCCGATCATCACGCCCCTCATCCTGCTGCTCTTCCGCAAGGCCAACGACTTTCAAATCGCCATGGAGACCAAGGGTTTCGGCGCCTCCGCCCGGCCCACTGAGATCGAGGTGCTCAACGCCAGCAAGGCCGACTATGCCTGGCTGGTGCTGATCCTGGCGATCTTTGCGGTCTGCACATGGCTCAAGTTCGGGCGCTGATAGACACGGTGTGCCAGGGCGTCGTGCGCTCATAGGCAGCGGCCACCTGGAACAGGGTCTCTTCCTGAAAGGGACCGGCCATGATCTGCAGGCCGATGGGCAGGCCCTCGGCGCTGAACCCGCAGGGCACCGAGATGGCTGGGGTGCCGGCAAAAGAGGCCGGAATGGCGGCGATGCCGGTCTCCATGGTAGGGCCCAGGCGCCAGGCGAACAGGCGCTCCGCCTCTTCCCGCGACTGCAGGCAGCTTGCATACTCGAGCTTGCCTGCCGGGGCGAGGGTCGTGGGGCTGAGCAACACATCGTAGCGCTGCAAAAGCGCCAGCCACTCGCGGCGCAGCAGGGCGCGGATGCGCGCCGCCTTGTGCAGGGTAGGACCGGGGAGCAGGCTGGCGGCGATCCAGCCCCGGCGCAGCGTGGGACCCAGATCGTGTGGGCGGCTCTGCAGCCACTCGCGGTACACAAAGGCGGCGTCGCTGCCCATGAGGGCGGCCATAGCGGCGCCCGCCTCTTCCAGCAGAGGCAGCGAGACCTCCTCTACGACGGCCCCCAGGCTGGCCAGGTGCCGGGCCGCCTGGCGCACCGCCTGCAGTACCTCCGGGTGCACGGCCCCCGGCGCCGTGAGTTCGCGCACGATACCGATACGCAGACCAGCCCGCTCGTTCTTCAGCGCCTTGAGGTAATCGGGCACGGGGCGCCGCGAGCTCAGGGGGTCCTGCGCGTCGTGCCCGGCGATGACCTGCAGCAAGAGCGCCGCATCGGCCACGGTGCGCGTCATGGGGCCGGCCGTATCCATGGACCAGCAGACGGGCAGCAGGCCATAGCGGCTGACCCGACGATAAGTCGGCCGCAGGCCCACGATGCCGGTCAGCGAGGCGGGAAAGCGGGCCGAGCCGCCCGTATCCTCACCCAGCGAGGCGGCGCAGAGCGCGGCGGCAACGGCGACGGCCGAGCCCGTGCTCGAATCGCCCGCGCTGCGCTCCAGGTCCCAGGGGTTGTGCGGGTCGCCATAGCGGAAGGGATCCCCCAGGCCCGAGGCGAACTCGGTCATGTTCAGCTTGCCCAAAAGGATGGCGCCCGCCTGCCGCAGTCGGGCGACGGCGGTCGCATCCTCCATGGGCACCCAGTCCGCCAGGATACGGGAGCCGCCCGTGGTGCGCAGGCCGCGGGTCTGGAACTGGTCCTTGACGGCCACAGGCACACCGTGCAGCGGGCCCAGCCGTTCGCCCCGCAGGACGGCCCGCTCTGCCTCGCGGGCGGCCTGCAGCGCCTCATCGCAGCAGAGGGTGATGTAGGCGTGCAGTTCAGGGTCCAGCCGTTCGCTGCGCTCGAGGTAGGCCTCAGTCACCTCGACCGGCGAGATCTCCCGGGCCGCGACCAGCCGGGCAATCTCCATTGCCGTGAGCCGGGTGACGTCAAGGCCGGGCATCGTCCACCTCCCCCTCCGTCAGGATAGGCAGCGGGTCGATGGCATCCAGGTCCGGGTGCTGGGCCTTTTCGACGCCGGCGATGATCACATTCAGCTGGTGCATCACATCAACCAGCTCCGCAGATGACAGGTCGAAACCGGCCGCCTGGGCCAGGGTCGCCACTTGCTCTAGAGTCAGCTCGCGCATATTGGCCTTTCTGTGTGGGCTCGGTAACAGCGCCGGTGATTGTAATACCGTTCGACAGCGGCGCCAATACAACCCATGCGAACCTCTCCCTTTGACCGGAAACCGCCTGCGCAGTATTATCCCATGCTGGCGGTGTATGGCTCGCTGTCTTTGCCTCTCAAGGAGGAGCGGTCTGTGCAGAATCAACCTTCATATCAAGATCTGATGGCCCACCTGGGCGACCTGTTGGCCCCCTGCCTAGCGCAGGATTGGCCCAACCTCGCCGTCGACCGGGCGGAGGGCCTCTACGTCTACGCCCCCGACGGCCGGCGCTACCTGGACTTTATCTCTGGGTTTGGCGCCGCCAACCTGGGGCACAATCATCCGTGGGTGCTGGCGGCGGCGCGGGCGCATATGGAGCGCCTGGTGCATGCGCCCATCGGCGTGCTCACCCCCGAGAGCACCCTGCGCCTGGCCTATGAGCTGGGGCAGGTGACCCCCGGCGGCGCCGATATGTTCTTCTTCGGCAACAGCGGCGGCGAGGCTGTGGATGGCGCCCTCAAGCTCGCCCGCTATGTCACAAAGCGGCGAGGCATCATCGCCTTCCTGGGCGGCTTTCACGGGCGCACCTACGGTGCGGCCACTGTGACGACCTCCAAGGAGAAATACCGCCACGGCCAGGGCCCATTTGTGGGCGATGTCTACTATGCCCGCTACCCCTACCCCTTCCGCTCCGCCGCGCCCACGCCCGAGGCCTGCGCACAGGAGAGCCTGGAGGATATTGACCGCCTCTTCGAGCATGTCATCGCGCCCGACGATGTGGCCGCTTTCCTGTTCGAGCCGGTGCAGGGGGAGGGCGGCTATGTCATCCCGCCGGCAGGCTGGCTGAGGGAATTGCGCGCCCTGGCCGATCAGCACGGCATCCTGCTCATTGCCGACGAAGTGCAGACCGGTTTCGGCCGCACCGGGCAGTGGTTCGCCTGCCAGACGCTGGGCGTCGAGCCCGACATCATCTGCCTGGCCAAGAGTATCGCCAATGGGTTCCCGCTGGGCGCCATTGGGGCGCGGCGGGCGCTCATGCAGCAGTGGGGCGCCGCCTCGCACGGCACGACCTTTGGCGGCTCGCCCGTCTCCTGCGCCGCCGGCCTGGCTGTGCTGGAGGTGATCCGTGAGGAGAATCTGCTGGAGAATGCCCGCCGGCAGGGGGCCTATCTGCTGGAGCAACTGCGACAGCTGCAGGCCCAGGCGCCGGTCATCGGCGATGTGCGCGGCATCGGCCTCATGCTGGGCGTCGAGTTTGTGCAGCCCGACAGCAAGGCGCCCAACCCCGAGGCGGCGAGGCGCGTGATGCAGCGGGCGCTGGAGGGCGGCATGATCCTCTACCCCTGCGGGCACTGGGGCCAGACCATCCGCCTCATCCCGCCCCTCAACATCACCCGCGAGCAGGTGGATGAGGGGTTGGCTATCTTCAGAGATGCTATCCTCGCAGAGTGATCGCGCAGGATAGAATAGCGGTACTATCGTAGTGGCGGCTTCAGCCGCTCGTCTTCTTGCGTTGGGCGACGAGCGACCAAGTCGCCACTACAACATCGCGCTAACCGCGTTGGCTGCAGGGCACAATCTGCACCGGCACGGCCAGTTGCCTCCTAACCGTCTTGCCCTCGGCGCCGGTAGCGATCAGCTCCGCCTCCAGGCTCGTCTCCACGGGGGCGCTCACATCCGGGCTCGGCAGGCGCAGGCCCGGCCCCGGCTGCGAGACGGCATGGAAGGGCGCCTCACCCCCCTCGAAGGCTTTGCCCATGTCTATGCCATGCGGCGCTCGCACCCAAAAGGCCGCTACCGTGCGCTCGCGGCGCGGCAGCGTGCCCAGTTCCGCGCGCACCTCTCCCCCTGTCAGGCGATCAGGCCGCGGCCAATGCTGCGCAGGGCGCGCCTGGGCCAGCCACCCCGGCGGCAGGCGTAAGGTCACCGACACATCGTGCCAGTCGGCCGTGGTGGCGTTGAGCACCACAAAGCGCACCGCCAGCGGCATGGCGCGGGGGTCCCACCAGCGATCGACCTCCCAGTGGCCCCACAGCGTGGCCGGCCCAAAGCGCTGGAAGAGCACGCCATCGGGGTCGCCCAGCAGCGCCGCCTCGTGCTGCACCAGCGCGGTCCGCTCCATGCCACCGGGAGCACTGGGGGCCAGCACCATGTGCGCCAGCGTCACCTCCTCGCCGGGCGACAGGGTCCGCTCTTGCCACGAAAGCCCGCCCTCCGCGCCCGCACCGGGCCGGCGAAAGCCCACCCCCAGCCGCCAGGGCTCCGGGTTGCGGTTGCGCACGCGCGCTGTGATCAAACCGCCCGTCTCGAGCCAGTGCACATCAAAGCAGGCCGGGCCCGCGCGTAATCCCTCCCAGTCGATGCGCGAAAGGAGCCCGCGCGGCGACAGCGTGAGCGTGCGCGCCAGCACATCCACCTTGAGCCCCAACCACTGCTCGCGATACTGCCAGGCCCAGGCGCCCTGCCCTTGACTGCAGCGGGTCAGGCCGCGCCGAAACTCGAGCCCATGCGGCCACCAGAAAGTGCTGCCGGTCGCATCGTCGGTCCCGATCCGGCGCAGGGTGTGCAGCGCCTCGGCCATCTCGGCGCGGGTTACACTGCCGCCCAGGCGCGAGTAAAAGGCCGTGCCGTCGAAGACGCCCGATTCCCCCGGGCTCCAGCGCAGCACATCGAACTCGGGATCGTAATTGGGGCACCAGAGCGAGCGCGCAAAGCGGTGATAGTTCACCCAGGGCTCCCAGGTCAGGTCGCAGGCGCCATAGACCGCCGCCAACATGCTCGAGGTATCCTCGCCGTCATAGTAGAGCACACCCTCTGGCAGATAAAAGCCCGCCGGGTCCTCATCCAGGTTTGTGCCGCCAGAGAGCTGTGGGCCAAAGGGGCCCTCCGCCACCATCGTGCGCTCAATGGCGCAGCGGACGCCATCGACGCGGCGGCGGTAATAGGCGGCGTCGCCGCCGCGCCCCAGCGCCTGCAGCAGGTAGGCGTAGGAGCTCAAGGCGTAAAGCGCCTTGACGTTGGTGCCGTAATCATAGCGGCGGCCCACCGGCCCATCGCTGGAATAGCGGCTGGGGTAAAGCTCCTCACCCGGCGCGCGCAGGGCCTCCAGGTCGTCCATGATGGATTGGAGCCCCTCCATCACCGCCGGATGCTCTGCCAGGAATTCGACATCGCCTGTGGCCTGTAGCCACTGCCGGGCGATGATCACCGGCGCCACCAGGATCGGCACCGAATGCTCGGGCAGGCCGATGGGTGCACGGCTGCGCTCCAGGAAGAAGAGCATCGTCTGCCGTGCCAGCTCGGGGCAGACCTGATTCACGCTCACCGCCGTCGGCTCCACGTCGATGCCCCAGATGGTGCCATAGCCGTGAGAGGGCGCACCCTGCCAGTGGGCGATGAGGTTCCCCTCCGCATCGGTCTGCAGGCAGTTGAAATTGTCAAGCAGGTTGCGAATGTGGTTCTCCAGGCTAAAGCGCGCCTCTTCGCTCGCCCCCTCGGCATCCACCGTAAGCCGGCCCAGGCGCTCGCGCCAGAAAGCCGCAGTGTTGTTCAGCCACTCGAGCGCCGGATGCAGGTGCAGCGCATAGACGGTGGGCATCACCTCGTGATAGGTTCTGCCCAGCGATATCGTGGTCTCGTAGAGGGCCTCCTCGCCCGGCGCCAGGTTGAGCGCCCACTCCGCCTCATAGGGCGCCTCCAGGCGGGCCCACCGCGCCTCGTGGGCGTGGATGCCCACAGCGCCATCGGGTCGCGAAAGGATCAGCGTATGCTGGCGCAGGTCCACCGCCGGCTTTTTCAGGGGGCGCACCTCGGGCGCGGCGTCCTCATAGTGGCCCACCAAAAGGTCCCCTGCCCGCAGCACCACCCGCCCCCGTATGGCGCTTGCGCCCGAATTGCGCAGGCGCAGCAGGTAGAGCGCGCCCGCCGGCCCGGGCAGCGGCGCCGGGGCGAGGGCGGCCTTTTCCGCCTCGGGCGCGACCGGGGCCAGGCTGATCAGCGCCACCTCCAGGTCGCCCGCCCGCGTGCGCGTGAGGGGCAGGAACCAGTCGGCGTACCATGTTTCGTTCTGCCGGTCCTCCGCCGCCAGGTCAGCGGGGTCCCCGCCCTCTGGCTCGATGCGGTAAGAGAGGTCGCCTACGTACATGGCCACATCGAAATGGTGGTACATGCCCGGCCCCAGCCCCAGCTCGCGCGAGCCCGTGGGCGCGGCGTAGACCTGCGTCGGCAGCGCCACAAAGCGCAACCGACCGTCGGCCGCCTGCCCCAGCAGCACGCGCGCATTGGACTGGGTGAAGAGCGCCTCCATGTGCGGGCTCAGCGCCGCCGCGGATTGCCGGTCAAAGACCGTATCGCTGGTGTGCCCGCGGAAGAAAGCGGAATGCGGCGCATTGAGCACCGCCTGCCAATCACCAAAGGGGGGATGGTCTGTCATGGCCTGGCTCCTTGCTCTTCATCCCCAAAGTGCCGCAGCCAGCACCGATACGTTGGCGTGTTGCACAGCCGTTCCAGATACTCTATGGTCGCGAATCCACTTCTCAGTGCGGCGCTTTACCATCTGCGGTATCTTGACACCACCACTATCGGGATTGTACACCCACATTCCTTGCGGCATCGTAGTGGCGTCCTCCCTCGCAATTTGTAACCAGATTCGCCTTTTGCTTTCAGTATGCATCGAGGCCACACACCCTGTCAACTCGAAGAGACGAATGCCCCCAGTCAAAGGGCACAACCTGCACTCTGTGCTATAATAGCTCATCTACTGCTGACGATGACCGCTGCGCATCCCTCTATCTCGTGGAGGCACATGTCCATGGCGATGCAGGACCTCACGCCTGACGAGCGCGTCAACCTGGCTGACTTGCAGGTCGGCTCGCTGAAGCTCATTGCGCTCTTTGCCGGGGTGACCGGCTACTTTTGGCTGGTGGCGGCCATCTGGCTGCAAAAGGCGGCGGCGCCCTTTCATGCCTGGGCGCCGCCGGCAGGCCTGGCGCTCTGCGCCCTGGTGAGTGTAGCCTGGCGTGCGCGGCTGGGCTCGTGGGCCCCGGTGCTGCTGATGCTGGCCGTCTCGGGCGCTATTGCCTATGCGCTCTATGACTATCGCGCGCACGATATCGCCTATCTGTTTGTGCTGGGCGTGATCTTTGCCAGTGTTCTTTTAGGCCCGGCCTCAACCTTTATCTTAGCAGGGGGCTATGTGGCCGTGGTCGCAGCGCTGGCTATCTGGCGCCTGGGGCTGCCCATCCTCTCCACCGAGTTGCTCTTCCCCATTGGGGTGATCGTGCTGGCCGCGCTGGGCTCCTGGCTGGGCGCCCGCAATCTCTACATTGCCGGTCAGTGGGCCTGGAACGGCTATAGCGAGGCACGTCGCAACGAGCTATTGGCCCGCGGCCAGCAATCGGAGCTGCGCCAGGCCCTCAAGGCGCTGGATGAGGCCACCTATCGCCTGGAGCGCGCCAATCAGATGCTGGCCCTTGCCCGCGATCAGGCCGAAGAGGCGCGCCGGCTCAAGCAGCAGTTTGCGCAGACGATCAGCCACGAGCTGCGCACGCCCCTCAACCTGATCGTGGGCTTTACCGAGATGATGACTCAATCGCCCGATTACTATGGCGGCCCCTTCCCAGCGGCCCTGGCCCGCGACCTGAGCACCGTGCACCGGAACTCGCGCCACCTGCAGACGCTGATCAACGACGTGCTGGACCTGGCCCGCATCGAGGCGGCGCAGATGGCCATCCTGCCTGAGGAGACGGACCCCGCCGCCCTGGTAGAGGAGGCGGTCAATACGGCGCGCGGGCTGGTAGAGGCGCGGGGCTTGAGCCTGCATACCGAGATCGAGCCCAACCTGCCTACCCTCTGGCTGGACCCTATCCGCATCCGCCAGGTGCTCTTCAACTTGCTCAACAACGCCGCGCGCTTTACAGAAGAGGGCGGCGTAACTTTGAGTGTGCGGCGTAGCGGCGAGCATGTGCTCTTTGCCGTGGCTGATACGGGCATCGGCATCGCCCAGGAAGAACTCCCGCGCATCTTCCGCGAGTTTGAGCAGCTCGATGGCTCCACGCGGCGCCGACACGGCGGGGTGGGGCTGGGCCTGGCCATCAGCAAGCAGTTTGTGGAGCTACACGGCGGGCGGATCTGGGTGGAGAGCGAGTTGGGCCGGGGCAGTACCTTTTTCTTCAGCCTGCCTACCCAGCCCCCCGAACTGGCGGCCCCGCGCGAGACGCCACCGGCCCAGGCTCCGCGCGCCGCGGCGCCCCGCTGGCAGAAAGAGCGTATCCTGCTCGTCGTTACCCGTAGCCCCTCCGCTGCCACCTTGCTTACCCGCTATCTGCGCGGCTACCGGGTCACCATTGTCCCCGATGTGGCTCAGGCGCGGCGTGTAGCGGCCGATCTGCTGCCCCAAGCGGTGCTGATCGACCGCGCCGCCGGCGACCTGGAGCACGCCGACCTGGAAGCCCTGGCCGACTCCTGGGGCCTATCGCGCGCCTCGTTCATGGTCTGCCCGCTGCCGGGCGAAGAGCCGCTGCGGCGCCGGCTGGAGGTGGATAGCTACCTGATCAAGCCCATCTCCCGCGTCGGTCTTTGGGATGCCCTGCGCCCCTTTGGCGACGCGATAGACCGGGTGCTGGTGATCGATGATGACCGCGACTTTGTGCGGCTCATCCGCCAGATGCTCGATAGCCCAGTGCGCCATTACCAGGTGACCGGCGCCTATACCGGCCATGAGGGGCTTGACAAGATGCGCCGTCTGCGCCCCGATCTGCTGCTGCTGGATCTGGTGTTGCCCGATATCAGCGGCCTGCAGGTGATCGAGCAGGTCCGCGCCAACCCGGCCTGGCAACGCCTGCCCATTGTTGTGATTTCGGGCGAAGAGGAGATCGACGGCCTCGAAGCCTTGCGCGGTACGGTCCACTACGCCCGCTCGGGGGGCCTACGCCCGGGCGAGGTGGTGCAATGGGTGCAGCATGTGCTGGATGCCAACCAATCCTGACAGGCGAGCCAGACCTGACAGGTTTTGAAAACCTGTCACGGGTCTGAAGTCGACGCTACCCCAGGGCTTCCAGGGCCTCGATCAGCGCCTGCTCGCTCACCGGCTTGGCCAGAAAGGCCGCTGCGCCCAGGGAGAGGGCCATCTCCTTGGCCGCCAGCACGGTACAGATGATGATGGGAATATGCTGCGTCGCCGGCTGATTGGTGAGGGTCTGCAGCACATCCCAGCCGTCGCGCCCGGGCATCATCAGGTCCAGGGTGACGGCAAAGGGCTGGACCTCCCGCGCCTTTTCGAGGGCTTCGGCCCCACTCTGAGCCATGACGACCTGATAGTTGTGCTGCGTGAGGTAACGCTCAAAGAGGTGCAGCGCATCGTGGTTGTCATCCACGACCAGGATGGTGCGCGGCCGAGTGGTTGCCAACTCCAGGCAAAAGCCGAGGGCGCCTGACTCGCCGGCCGTACTCTGCACCCGGATATTCTGCACCGCGGCCAACTCGTGCAGCATGGAAAGCCTCATCTGGGCCTCTTGCGCAGCCGGCGCCGAAAGCGCCGTGGCGACGCCGAAGCTATCCAGGGAGAGAGTGACGCACCCGGCGTGGGCGGCGCCGGTTACAGCGATCTCACCGCCATCCAGCCGCTCCAGGAGGTGGCTCAGCAGGCCCAAGATGAGCTGGCGCAGAGTGTTTCGGTCCGCGGCCACGGGTGGGAGGTTGGGAGCAATCTCCAGGCGGATGTGCACGCCACGCCGGCGCGCCATCTCGCCGGCCAGTTGTACCGCACCCAGCAATACCTCAGCCAATGGCGCCTGATGGCTAGAGCGGGCGAGCCGGGCGGCCTCCAGCCGCAGCAGCTCCAGGCGGCCGGGCTCTGCCCTTGACCCACCATCCGGCGCAGGCTCTGCTTCTGAGTGGTTGCTGCCGGCGTCGGCCAGGAGGCTGGCAATGGCTGCAATTGCCACCTCGTGCTCGCGGAAGCAGTGGCGCTTGCTGATGCCGAGATCATCGGCCACAGCCTGCACTTCCATGCCCTCCAGGTAGCGCAGCACCATCAGCCGATGGCGGCGCCAGGTGCGCGATTGGGTGGGCGCTTGCGGGCCAGGGTCGAGCGCTTCGATGGCCTCGAGCAGGATCTGGTGCAGGCGCCAGGCTCGCTCCTTGGCCGGAAGGCGCTGGTCGATCTGTGGCAGCCGCAGCAGGGGGTGCGTACGGAGATACACCAGATCGTAGAGGTGCTCATAGGCGTCGGCGACTTGGGCCACAAATTCGGCGCTGGCGGGTGCGGTCACGTTGGGCATGTCATCTCATGTCATCTTTTGGTCGTTGGGGCCGTTGATCTTGTTCCCCGGAATATGATACACTGCACATTGTAAAGCTCTCTCTACGGTAGGTCTGCGAAGCTTCGCCAAGTCGCTTTTCGAGGCCATCCTGACGGCCGGACAACGCGCTCCCCGTCATGTGGTCACAACCGCCAGGATCACCCCGAAAATGCGCCGATCATCGTGCGGCGTGGCTGGAATCTGGCCAATTCTAGCACAAAGTGCCGCGGCATAAAAGCCAGGGCAGCTGCCCCAAGGTGGCAGTGCCCCGGCATCTCAGTCACGAGTGGAGGGTACATATGTCCAAGGCTAACGTGTTGAGCCGCCGCCAGTTCCTGCAGTTTGCGGGGGTCGGCGCCAGTGCTGCCGTGCTTGCTGCCTGCGCGCCCGCTCAAGCCCCCGCAGCGACCCAGGCGCCGGCCCAGGCGACCCAGGCCCCCGCCGAAGCCACTCAAGCCCCCGCAGCGACCCAAGCGTCTGAGGCCACCAAGGCCCCCGAGGCTGCCCAGCCGTCTGCGAAAAAGGTCAAACTCACATTCTGGGTGGAATGGCAGCAGCCCTTCTATGAGGAATACCTGAAAAGCTTTAACGACGAGTTTGCCAGCGACATGGAGCTCGAGTTTGTGGTGGTCGAGGGCCTGGGCGGCGACTCGAGCGGCAAGTTTATGGCGGCCGTCGCCGGCGGCAACCCGCCCGACTCGCTCCTGGCCTGGGCCGACTCGCTCCCCGGCTGGGCCGCACGCAAGGCGCTCCTGCCTATGGATGACTATCTGGCGACTTTTGGGTTCAAGAAGGAAGAGTACGCTGAAGCGTCGATCAAGGCCTCAACGTGGGCGGGTAGCCTCTACGGCTGGCCGCTGGACTGGGACCCCGACTGCATGCTCTACTGGAACGTGGACATGCTGCAGGGGGCTGGCCTCGAGGCGCCTCCCAAGACGCTGGAAGAGTTGTGGGACCTGCGCAGCAAATTCGACAAAAAGGCCGCCAATGGCGATATCGAGCAGGTCACCCTGGTGCCCTGGGATGGCTGGTATTTCAACTGCTTTGCCCTGGCGCACAACTTTGGCTCCAAACTGTACGACGCCGCGACCCGCGAAATCACCATCAACTCGGACGGCATGAAGCAGGCTCTCCAGTATGAAAAGATGTGGGCCGACAACTATGGTTACGAGAAGGTGAGCGCCTTCCAGTCCGGCATCAGTGCGGCCACGCAGAACAGCACTTTTGGCGCCGGCAAGTGTGCACTTTGGATGATCGGTGACTGGGCAATGCCCGGTCTGGCCAAGAATAGCCCAAACCTGAAGTACGAAATTGAGCAACTGCCGGTAGCGCAGGGCAAGCCCTACTTCCACTGCGGCTCCGGCTGGCCCTGGATGCTGCCCAAGGGTGTCAAGGACCCCAAGTCGGCCGTGCTCGGCATCAGCCGCCTGATGACCAAGGAGCGCGTGCTCACCTGGTGCCAGGCTATCGGTTGGCAGCCCGCCTGGCTCCCGCCGCGCGATGATCCTTCCTGGGCCAAAGCCGATGCGCACTGGCCCAAGGTCTTTGAGATCGTCAAGGGTCGTGAGGCTGATACCTGGCTCGAGCCCAGCCCGATCTGCACGGCGTTCTGGAACGAAGTCAAGAATGCTGAGAACCAGGTTCTGACCGGGCAGAAGGGTATCGACGAGGCCCTGGCTACCGCGCAGAAGAATGTCGAAAAGGCGCGCGACGATGCCATCAAGGCCGGCAGCTTTGGATGATGCCCGTGCCGGGGGAGCCCAATGCCGCTTGCGGTAGGGGCGCCCTCAAGTTTGCCAGGAAGCTCCTTTGCGGAGCTTCCTGGCAAACGTTGCTTATTGATGGTGGCCACCCTGGTGGCTGTGTGGGCTGGGAAGGTTGAAAATGGCTGCAACTGCAATGCACACTGCGGGCCGGCCGAGGCGGGGCATAAGCGTCCACACCCGGCGCTCGTTGATCAAGGGGCTGCTCTTTGTCTCCCCCTGGCTGATCGGGCTGCTCGCGCTCACGCTCTACCCCATCGGCGCTTCGCTCTACTATAGCTTCACCTCCTACGACGTCTTTACGCCGCCGATCTGGGTCGGGCTGGAGAACTATCAGACGGCCATCCTGGGCGACGAGAACGTGGCCCTGGCCCTGACCAACACATTCCTCTATGCTCTGGTGTTCATTCCCCTCGCTCAGTTGGCGGCGCTCTTTTCGGCCTTGCTGCTCAATGTGGACCTGAAGGGGCAGTCGGTCTTTCGCACCTTCTTCTATCTGCCCAGCATCGTGCCGGCAGTCGCGTCGACCATCGTCTGGATTTGGCTGTTCAACCCGCAATACGGGATCATCAATATCGTGCTCAAGTTCCTGGGCATTCCGGGGCCGGGGTGGTTTGTTTCTCCCCAATGGGCCATGCCTGCCTACATTCTGATGTCGTTGTGGGGCATTGGCGGGGGGATGGTGATTTACCTGGCAGCGCTGCAGGATGTGCCCAAGGAACTGAAAGAGGCGGCAGAACTGGATGGCGCGGGCGCCTGGCGCCGCTTCCTGAATGTGACCCTCCCCATGATCAGCCCGGTGATCTTTTTCAATGTGATCATGGGCATCATCGGCGCTTTCCAGGTGTTTGCCCAGGTCTTTATCATCACCGGCTCCTATGGAGCGGCCGGGCCAGGCAACCGCCTGCTTTTCTACTCGCTCTACCTTTACCGGCAAAGTTTCCAGTCCTTCAAAATGGGCTATGCCTCAGCGCTGGCCTGGATCCTCTTTGTGATCATCATGGTGCTGACGCTGATCGTCTTCCGTTCGTCGGCCCGCTATGTCTATTATGCTGGGGAGAAGTAGCCATGGGCACTGTGACGATGCATGTGCGCGGGAAGCGCATGATCGGCAAGCGGGCGCGCCGTGCAATCACATTGAGTATGTTATATCCACTGCTCGTCGCGCTGTCGCTCCTTTTCCTTTTCCCGCTCTTTTGGATGGTGAGCACTTCGCTCAAGACCAACCCGGAAGTAGCGACGATGCCTCCGACGTGGCTGCCGGCTGTTCCACAGTGGGCGAACTATCCCGGCGCACTCAACTATGCGCCGCTCCTCAAGTTCGCGCGCAATACCCTGCTCATCTGCGCTTGCAACGTGTTGGGCGTTACCCTCTCCTGCTCGCTGGTAGCCTATGGCTTTTCGCGACTGAAATGGCCAGGGCGGGATGCCCTCTTCATTATGGTCCTGGCGACCATGATGATCCCGGGCCAGGTGACGATGATCCCGGTCTATATCATCTTCAGCAAGATAAACTGGGTGAATACCTTTTACCCACTCACCGTGCCCTCGATCTTTGGCAGCGCCTTTTTCATTTTCCTGTTGCGCCAGTTTTTCATGACCATCCCTTTTGAGATCTCGGAGGCGGCTATTATTGACGGGGCGAGCGAGTTAGGCATCTATTCGCGCATCATCTTGCCCCTGGCCAAGCCCGCCCTGGCGACGGTGGCCCTCTTCACCTTCCTGGGCAACTGGAACGATTTCCTGGGTCCCCTGATCTACCTGAGCGACCCGGAAAAGTACACCCTGTCCATCGGCCTGCGTTTCTTCCAGACCCTGACCTATAGCGAGTTCCCCATGCAGATGGCGGCCGCAACCATGATGACCCTGCCCATCATCATCCTGTTTTTCCTGACCCAACGCACCTTTATCCAGGGCATAGCCATGACCGGGCTAAAGGGTTAATGTTGCAGGGGGGAGGGGCGCATGTGTAGGCTCCCCCTTGGGGAAAGCCTACACATGCGCCCCTCCCCCCTGCAACATTTCTATGAGGAGGTATCTTTCGTGGTGGCAATGACCAACCGCGAGCGGCTGCTCGCTATCGCTCAGGGGCGTGAGTTGGACCGCGTCCCCTTTATCCAGTATGACGGCATCGCCGCGCCCAACGAGGAGATCTGGCCGGTTTTGGGGCGCAACAACATGGGCCTCCTGCGCTGGTCGAATGTGCACCGCTTCGCGCATCCGCACTGCCATTTCGAGGTGCAGGAGACCGAGCAGGACGGCCGGCGCGGCCGGCGCACCATCCTGCACACGCCAGCGGGGCAGCTCGTGGAAGAGTGCCTTTACCAGGCGACCTACAACGTGGCGGCCATCCGCCAACACTATATCCGCGACCTGGCGGACTATCGCGTCTTCATGGCCTATCTGCGTGACATCGTCGTCCTGCCCGACGTGGAGCGCTTTTGGCGTGACTATCGCGAGCTGGGCGATGATGGCCTGCCCCTGGTCGCGGTGGAGCGCACGCCCTTCCAGCAGCTCTGGATCCAGTGGGTCTCTCTGGAGGACCTCTGCGCGCACATGGCCGATGACCCCGACCTGGTGGAGGAGTGCATCGGCCTGCTGGCACAGATCGAGCGGCAGGTGTATGCTGTAGTGCGCCGGGCAGCAGAGAGCGCACCCATCCCCTTTGTGGACATTCCCGACAACATCACGGCGCCTGTCATTGGTCTGCGCCATTTCAAGCGCTACTGCCTGCCCCTCTATCAGGAGCTGAGCGGGATGCTCGCCGAGCGTGGAGTGCCCGTCTTTGTGCACATGGATGGCTACCTGAAGCCGCTGTGGAGCGTCATCGGCGAGACGGGTATTGGCGGCATCGACTCGCTCTCGCCCCCGCCCGATAACGACACGAGCGCCGGCGACGTGGTGCGGCTGTGGCCCGGCATGCGCGTGTTCCTCAACTTTCCTTCGTCGGTGCACATTGCCGAGCCCGCCGCCATCTACGAGCAGGCGGCGCGCATCCTGGCCGAGGCGGGCCATTCCGGGCGATTGTCGATCCAGATCTCCGAGAATGTGCCGCCTGGCGTGTGGCGCCGCAGTTTCCCGGAGATCGTGCGCGCCATCGATGATTTCGGCCGGCCCTGACCTGAAAAACAGCACCGACGCCCTTCCGGGCAACTGCCAGCCGGCCCGCTCCGCCCAAGCCTGGCCTTATCCCTGAGGGTGTGGGGCTGTGGGGCGGCCGCTGTGCGGCCGCCCCACAGCCCCACACTATATAGAAGGCCGGTTCTGGCTACATGCGGGGCATGGTACCCGGAAGCCGAAGGGTGTTTCCATCGTGCGTTGTGCCCAATCGGGCCTGGTGATGGCTACGGAGGAGGAACTGCTGTGAATGCTCGTGAGCGCATCCTGGCGGCCATCCGCCATCAGCCGGTCGACAGAGTGCCGACCGATATGTGGGCTACGCCTGAGGTGCAGGAGAAGCTTTTCGACTATCTCGGCATCAGCCTGGGGCGCGGTGAGCCCTCCGATGGCGTCGGGCTCTGCGGCGGCGGCCTCACGCGGCCGGCGGAAGCGATCCTGGCGCTGTTCGAAAAGCTGGATATCGACGGCATTCTCAACATCGGCCCTCGCTACAGCGGCCCGCCGCTGCGCTCGGAGGGAGACTATGTGGAGAACGAGTGGGGCATGGGCTTCCGGCGGCAGGACTATGCTGGCGGTTCCTACAGCGAGCAGGTGCGCTACCCGCTGGCCGAGGCCGAGACGATCGCCGACCTGGAAGCCTACCCCTGGCCCAGTCCCGACTGGTACGATTATTCCGTCCTGCCCGAGCGGGCGGCGCGCTGCGGCGGCCGGGCGATCTGCTGCGGCTATACTGCCGTCTTTTACTATCACAATCTCCTGCGCGGGCTGGAGCGCTCGCTGATGGACCCCATCGAGCGCCCCGAGTTTACCCACTATTTGCTCAAGCGCCTGTCCGATTTCTTTACCGAGTATCACCGACGCTGCTTCGAGGCCGGACGCGGCCTGATCGATATCACCCAGGTGACCGATGATTTCGGCTCACAGCACGGCCTTTTGATCAGCCCGCGCCTTTTTGAGACGTTCTACCGGGCGCCGATGCAGCGCGCCATCGACTTGGCCAGGTCCTACGGCATTGCCGTCTTTCACCACGACGACGGCGACATGCGGCGCCTGCTACCCGAGCTGACCGCTATGGGCATCGACATCCTGAACCCCATCCAGTGGCGCTGCGGCGACTGGGACCTCCAGGCGCTCAAGGCCAACTATGGCGCACGCTTGTGCTTTCACAGCGCCGTGGACAACCAGCGTACGTTACCCTTTGGCTCACCGGCCGATGTGCGGCGCGAGGTGCAGAGCCTTATCGCGACCTTGGCCGGCGACGGCACGGGCCTGATTCTGGGCCCCTGCCACAACCTGCAGCCGGTGACCCCTGTGGAGAACATCGTGGCCCTTTATGAGGCCGCTCACAGCTGAGTCCCTTAACCCCTAATCACCAGGGCACGAAGAGACAAGGGACCACAAAGAGGGCCACTCCTTGTTATCCCTTGCGCTCCTTCGCGTCTTTGCGTCTTGGCCTCTAACGCTATAGCCGTACTTACCCATCGGGGCGCGGATACCATCCGGGCATCGCGCTTCGCACGCGACCGGAGTGGAGCCATTCAGGGGGTTTGGGCGGGTTGCCTGC
>DAOTVS010000270.1:0-3855 GCA_034436375.1 Anaerolineae bacterium
GGAGCTTCCAGTTGCGCGGCTGCTGTGCCATGGCGCCTCCCGTAGGGAGAGCAGTGGAATAGAACTCCTGCCCCCCTCACCATAAGGAGCCATCGGCGCAGGCAAAGGTGACACGCCGTGGTTACCAGGGGAGAGGCAAAAGGCGGCTGTAGAGGGCCAGCAGCGCCAGCGCGGCAAGGGCCAAAAGCACCCCATTGGCAATAAGCAACGCGCGCACCAGCCTCCGTGCAGGCCTCGTGGGCTGGAGTGTTTCCTCCGCCCATGTCTCTTCAGCCGAGACATGCAGCGCCAGCAGCTCCCGCAGCTCGTGCAGGTCGGGCGAGTCGGGGTAGCGGCGCGCCAATATCGCTATCAGCCGCGCCGCCTCTTGCCAGCGGCCGGTCTGCATCTGGGTGATGGCCAGGTTGTACTGGGGATCGGTCTCGATGAATCCTTCGACATGAGGTCCGCCCCAGCTCGTGAGCGCCGCCGCCCTTGATTTGGCCCTGGCGGCCAGTTCTTCAAGCGCATCCGGCATAGTCGTCACCATCTCATGCATGTTGCAGCGATATGCTCACCGGATCCAGGATATCACGAGAATGTGACGGCAAGGTAAGCACCGCGTTGAAAACACGTTATCAGTTCAGCCAGGTGGTGGCAAAAGCGGATCAAGAATAGCCGGGGGACCCAACAGGAGAGCAGAGGGATTGCTTCGTACACGGCCGCTCGCTGATTGCTCACACGCCCTGCGGGCGTGCCACACTCGGCGATAGACTCGCTTGATTCCATTATACCACGGCCATGTGACGGGGCCGTATGAAAAGGGGTTAAGAATGGGTTGAAATATCCCAGGCAGACCGCCCTGCAAAACCCTTTGTTGACGCCCCCGTCCAGCCGGTCTACAATCACACTCGAGGGTGCAGAAACTGGGGGGGCCCCATGGAAGAGAATTACTTTCCCCCACCCGACTCTGGTGGCGATACACCGGGGGGGTGGCGCACGCTGAGCGACCCCGTCGACGTTCGCCGCGTGACCGGGATGGATACGCAGCGGCTCGACGAAGCCTTCGCCTTTATTCAGGGCTCCACGAAGAACGGCGGGCTGCTGGTGGCGCGCCACGGCTGGCTCGTCTATGAGCGCTATTTTGGCCTGGGGCACCGCGAGGCAGCGCCCAACCTGGCATCCTGCGCCAAATCGTTCACCAGCATCGCCGTCGGCATGCTCATGGCCGAGCGGCCCGAGCTCTTCCCCGAGGGGCTGGAGCAAAAGATCTTCACGCCCACCTATTTCCCGGCGGAGGCCTTCCCCCTCTCCGACCCGCGCAAGGCCGAGATCAAGCTGGGGCAGTTGCTGAGCTTTACCGCCGGCATCCGCGGCAGCTATGGCGGCGAGGACGCCTCGTGGGTGCACGGCCGGGCAGTCTCCATCGATCCGCCGGGCCCCGACGGCTGGCAGGCCATGGTAGACGAGATCGCCCTCGGCCAGCGCGATCATGTGCGCCGCGACGGCAGGGTGCTCAGCACGCGCACCCTCTGGTGCCCGCCCGGGGAGGGCTACTCCTATGCCACGGCGGGCATTCACCTGGCCTCTATAATGCTGCGCCACGTCACCGGGGTCGAGCTGGAGGTGTACCTGCGCTCGCGCCTGGCCGCACCCCTTGGCTGGGGCCGCTGGGGCTATGGCTACCGCTCCGCCGGGCTGCGCCACACACCGGGAGGGGGCGGCATTGTCCTGCGGCCTACCGATATGCTCCGCTTTGCCTATCTGCTGCTGCATGAGGGGCGCTGGGGCAACCGGCAGCTCGTGCCGGCCGAGTACGTGCGCCTCTGCCGCCAGCGCTCGCCCTACAACCCCCACTATCCCTATAGCCTGCAGTTCGACGTCAACACCTGGGGCGATTACCCCGAGCTGCCGCGCGATGCCTTTTGGAAAGAGGGCTCGGGCAACCACGTCTTTTACGTGGTCCCCTCGCTGGACCTGGTGGTATGGAAAATGGGCGGCCGCGACGGGCAGTACCAGCCGGAGGACACGGGCCTGCCCCTCGCGCCCGAGGTGGCCGCGCGCGCCGGTTCACGGGAGGGCTGGACGCCGGCAATGGACGAGGCCACGGCCCTGCGCGGCACACTGCAGCGGGTCGTGAGCGCGATAGATGCGTAATGCGTGATCCGTAATGCGTAAGGTTGCTATGATTCGTAATAGGTAATGAAGCAATACGTAAGGTCGCTGTTGCGAAGCATCTATTGCTTTTCGTGGCGTTGGTCCCAACGATACTGACGCGAAGCAGCGGGCATGCCGAAGTGACGACCTTATTTATTACGGTTTACTTATTACGGTTTACTTATTACGCTCCATGACAACCTTACGCATTACGGATTACGCCTCATCCTGTCTTTGGACCAGGAGGTACTACCCATGACACGCGTGACGATCGACGGCGAGCGCTTTTTCATCGACGGCCGGCCAACCTACGAGGGGCGGACTTGGCGCGGGTACTCGCTGGAGGGGCTGCTGTTGAACAGCCGCATGGTGCAGGCGACCTTTGATGACGCCAACCCCGAGACGCGCCCGCTCTGGGCCTACCCCGATACGGGTGTGTGGGACCCGGAGCGCAACGTGCGCGAGTTCCTGGCCGCGCTGCCGCTCTACCGCGCCCACGGCTTGCTGGCGGTGACGGTGAACCTGCAGGGCGGCAACCCCCGGGGCTATGCGCGCCATCAGCCCTGGCTCAACTCGGCCTTTCGAGCCGACGGCTCGCTCAAGTCGGATTATCTGGACCGCATGGAGCGCGTGCTCCGGCGCACGGATGAGCTGGGGATGGCCGTGATCCTGGGCGTTTACTACTTTGGCCAGGATGAAGGGCTGCGCGACGAGGCGGCGGTGGTGCGCGGGCTCGAGGAGACGGTGCGCTGGGTGCTGGCAGGGGGCCATGAGCATGTGCTGCTCGAGGTCAATAACGAGTGCGACGTGCCCCGCTACGAGCACGCCATTCTGCAGCAGGCGCGCGTGCCCGAGCTGATCGCGCGGGCCAGGGGCATGGCGCTGAACGGGCGGCGGCTGCTGGTGGGCGCGAGCTTTGGCGGCGGGGCGATTCCCACGGAGGGTGTGGTGCGCGCCTCTGATTTTCTGCTCATGCACGGCAATGGCGTGAGCGACCCGAACCGCATCGCCGCTATGGTCGAGGAGGCCCGCACCGTACCCGGCTACCGGCCCATGCCGATCATCCTCAACGAGGATGATCATTTCACCTTCGAGCAGCCGTGGAACAACTTTGTGGCTGCCCTCTCCCGAGGCGCCTCGTGGGGCTACTTTGACCCCGGCGAGAACAACTATCGCGACGGATACCAGTCGCCGCCTGTGAACTCAGGGGTTATCAGAGTATCAACCTCATATGGCGAAGCAGGTAGAGGGCATAGCCAGGTTTGCTGGCAATGTCGCGCCAGCCATCTGGAACAAAGGGATACCGTTCGTGGCGGATGATGTTTATGGCCACATTGCGAAACGACGAGAGGCTGCGACCGATCTTGCGTCCATGGAGACGATCTTCGTTATAGCTGACGTCACGCACTCTGAAGACGCCGTTCTCTACCGTCCAATGGCCGCGCAGGGCCTGCGCAATGTCCTTGGCCGTTGTCTGTTCTGGCGACAGACTGCTGATCCAAGTATGGGTCTCTCGCTTCTCCCAAGCGGCCGCCCCGGCAGGTTTGCGCGAGCGTCGTATCCTGCCACTGAGTTGCATGCCCGGCCAAGCGAACTCGCTGGCCAGATACGGGGTCATCTCTCGGCTCTCGACCAGCCATACTTCGCGACACTCCTCACGCCCGTTGTGCTTGCCGTACTGAATGTAATCAGGTGGACGTTCCTTGCCGAGGGGGAAAA
>DAOTVS010000271.1:0-6366 GCA_034436375.1 Anaerolineae bacterium
AGGGGGCATCCTGCCCCCTTTTCATAGCGCGCCCACCCCCTCCCCCCCTACCTCCTACATTTCCCCGCTCACCTCTCGCTGCAGCCGCGCAAAGAACGCCTGCATGTACGCGTGGCGCCCCTCGGCGATGCGGCGCGCTGTGGAGGTAAAGAGGGCATCGCGCAAGCGCGCAAGCTTGAAGATGTATTCGTGGACGGGGGTGTGCTCGTCCGTAACGATATCGGCCTGAGCCTCACGGAGGTCGCGTTCAGCATAGCCGGCCGGCACCTCGGCCCAGATGCGCTGGCCCAAGGCACCGGCGACGGCATAGGCGCGGGCAATGCCGATGGCGCCCATGGCATCGAGTTTGTCGGCGTCAAAGAGGACACGCGCCTCCAGGGTACGCGGGGGCTCGCCGCCCCGAAAACGATGGCTGGCGATGGCCTCGGCCACAGCTTCCACAAACGCAGGATCCTGGCCTTGCAGGATCTCTCGGGCGCGCACGGCCCCGGCCTGGGCGTGGCAGGGGCCGCCGGCAAGCTCGGCCGCCCGCTGGATATCGTGCAGCAGCGCCGCGGTGCGCAGCACCGCCAAGTCGGCCCCCTCCGCGGCGCCGATGCGCTCCACCAGTTTGAGCACGCGCAGCACGTGCTCGAAATCATGCGCTGGGCGGCAAAGCCGGCTTTGCCGCGCGTTGGCCCCCTGGTAATGCCGACGCGCTTCCTCTACAGTGATCACTTGCGGACCTCACGATGCCTCAGGTAGACGAACGATATCCCACCCAGCACGAGCCCTTCCAGCAACGACAGCCCCCCCAGGATATAGGTAGCGTCCATCCAGAAGGGCAGTGGGTAGAACTGGATAAGCGAATCGGAATAGTAAAAGAGCCAGGAATTGCCCTTGAAGAAAACCTCGTGAAAGTGGGTGAAGAAGGAATCAAAGTTCAACAGGGCGCTCAGCAGGATAGCCACGATCAGGCCCACCAACAGTACGCCGCCCAACAGGATGCCCCGCGCCAATGGGGGCCGCACCTCGCGTCGCCAGAGGGCCACTGCCAGCCCGGCCACAAGCAGGAGCCCGGTGACCCGCCATACCCAAATCAGGCCCCCCAGCACACCTTTGACGTCGTACATGTGCTGGAGCTCGCGTTGGTTATAGACCGGCTGTCCCGCTATCTGGAACTGGCTGATGTGCCGCCCCTCACGCAGCAACGCGGCATCGTCGGGCTCCAGCAGATAGCGCACCGATTCCTGCGCCCAGTACAGGCGAGTCTGCGGGTCAAAGCGATCCGAGGGCGGGAAGCCGGGCAGGCTGTACTCGAAGGACACAAAGGCGGGCCGCATCAGTAAGAGCACATTGCTCGCCGGCAGGAACAGGACGACCGCCAGGGCAGCCAGCCAGCGCACCAACGAGGCCAGAGGCTTGCTCATACATCATCACTCCTCTACCTTCCCCTGCCACAAGGCAAGGGCATAGCGCAATATCATGCGGTGAACAACCTGCTCCACGGGCGCCCGGTCGTCGGTAAAGACCACGCGCTGCGTGGTCCAGGTCTGCAGGCGGCCGCGCGCCCGCGCCACGACCGAGGCCAGGGTGGGGTCTTGCAGCCCATCCAACCGCGCCTGGATATCGCTCAGCATCGTAGGCTGTATCGAAGCAATCAGCAGATCATTATAATCCTCGGGCGCGTCGAGCAAATAGACGCTGGGGAAGACGGTATGTACCGTATCGGCCAGGTCGGCCACGAGCGAGCGGTCAAAGCCCGTATGGCCAATATTCATGACCAGCACCCCATCCTCCGTCAGCCGACTGTGCACCTGGACAAAGAACTCGCGCGTGGTCAGCTGAAAGGGGATGTAGGGAGGGCGATAGGCATCCAGCGCCACGATATCATAGCGCCTGGGTGTGCGTGACAGGAAGTAGCGGCCATCCTGGGCGATGGCGTGCACGTTGGGCTCGGTCAGACCAAAGTAGCGCCGCGCCACATCGATGATAGCCGGGTCCAGCTCCACCCCATCGATGGGCACGGGGCCGAAAACAGCCGTGTACTCTCGCGCCACCGTACCTCCAGCCAGGCCGATAAGCGCCATGCTGGGTTGAGGGTGCGCCGCCGGCTGGGCGGCGAAATAGGGCGCTAGCAGGAAAAAGTCAAAGAGGTGCCCGGTAAGCACCTTCTGCGGATCGTAAATCGAGTGGATCCCCAGCCCGTCGTTCAGCAAGAGCTCTCGCTCGGTGCCCTGTTGCACAACCTCAATATAGTTGTACGAGGACTCGTGTTCATAGAGCACCGTAGCGCCAGTAGAGCTGCGGATCAGGCCGCCCCGCCCCAACCACCAGGCCAGGGCCAGCCCGGCGGCCAGCGCCAGGGCGAGCCAATGGCCGCGCCGCTCCCACGTCCAGCGGCATACGCCCCCCAAGAGCACCAACCCCACGCCCAGCAGGAGGAGCGTCTCACGCGTGCCGATGGCCGGAATGAAAAGCAGAACCGGCGCCAGCGTGCCCACAATGCTCCCCGCCGCCGAGAGAGCTGAAATGCGCCCGGCGGTGCTCCCGGCATCATCAACCGCGCGGATGGCTACGCGCACGGCATAGGGCGAGACGGCCCCCAGAAGCAACACTGGCGGCGCAAAGATCAGGAGCACGCCCACAAAGGCCCAGGCCAGGAGGCCGAGCTGTAGCTCCGCCCAGCCCGTGCCCGCCAGCCCCAGCACCACTCGCGACAGGAGAGGAACACACCCCACCCACAGCCCAGCCCACATCAGCAACTGGGCCAGGGAGCCTGGCTTGGGGGAGCGGTCGGCCCAACGGCCGCCCAGGGCAGCGCCTAGCGTGAGGTAGATCAGGATCAGGCTGATCAGCACCGCCCAAACGAGCTGGGAATCGCCGAAATAGGGCGCCAGCAGCCGTGAGGCGCACATTTCCACCGCCATGGCCGCGCCGCCTGCGCAAAAGACGAGAATCTTCAGCAGGCCGGGTCGATTCATGGGCGTACCCGGCGAGATCCGGCGAGGGATCCCCCTACACGCCAAAAGCGCTCTGCAAGGCCCCCCGGCAACAGGCCCTGTGCATAGGCCCGCACACGCCGCGGCATGGCGCCATCCTCGAACAGCGAGCTCATCTGTGAGGCATAGCAGGCGATAGCCTCGATCTTGGCCTGCAAGGCCTCTTCGGTCATGGGCTCCAGCTGCGCCTGCCAGGCATCGCCGGTCGCCGCCAGGGCCGCCTGCAGGCGCTCGGGCTCCTCGGCATAGGGATAATCCTCATAATAGCACAGGTCCCAACCACGGGCCGCGAGCCGGCGCGAGGCCCACTGCAAGAGCTGATGATCGACATGATGGCCGGCCGTGAGCAGGGAATAGATGGTCGCCGGGCGCTCGCGTGCACAATAGGCCTGCAGGCGAGAGGCGAGCGCCTCGACCAACGCCGTGCGCTCGCTGGGATGCACATCACCGAAAATGGCATCACGATCGACATAGTAGGGTTGGCCGCTGCCCGGGTCGCGGCGAAATACGCAATCCGGATACTCCCAATGCTCTCCAGAGGCGCCGAGGCGGCTGAGCGCTGCCCGGTCCTCGGCCCGCCGCAGGCCCACCGGATCAGCCTGCCCATGCCAGCGCTGTTTGAGTTCCTCGGCAAATGCGGAGCCATCGCCGGGCGGCGGATCACCGGCGAAGACGGTGAGCACACGCGCCTCATCGCCGGCGCGCGCCTGACGATAGATCAGGCCGCCGCAGGAAAGGACGGCATCATCGAGATGGGGAGACAGATAGAGATGGAGCGCCATGGCGTTGCCCTCCTTGAGGTTGGCGCCATTATATCATCCTGCCCCATAGGGGACAAGTAGAGGAATTGTGAAGCTTGCCACCGAGTAGTGACCCTCTGAGGCATGGCCGGGCTATATGCTCCGCCGTTACCCGGCCTGAACCCAGGAAGGGGGTTAGCGTGCTGGGCCAGGTTGGGGTAATGCCCGGGCAAGGCATATCAGGAGGTGCGAGGCTTGGGGCACATACGGGCCAGGAGCCGGAAGGAGAGGTCATAGAAGATGATTGGGCCGCAGCTCAAGTCGGGATGGGGCCAATGCACGGCGTTGAGCCCGCGCACCAGCGCTCCTAAAGGCACGCTGGGCCAGCCGCCGTCACCGTGTTCGGGGGGATTCTCTTCGGTGATGCGAATCTCCTCCATTGGCCCGGCGGGCGCCTCGCATTCCCAATAGCCGAGGGCATCGGTCGCCAGGGTGGCCAGCCACTGCCAGCTTCCATTCACGAGCCGGTAGACACGCACCACCGCACCCGAGATGCCAATGCTCGTGCCGGCCTGCCGCACGTAGCCAAAGATGCGCTGCATCTGCGTTCCACTGCCCTCTGCCATGTCTGCGCCTCGCGCTCTGGATTCGGTCTGATTTCACATGTTAGACATGGAAAGGGCACCACAAGTTTCATCCCGTGGGTGGATGCACCGGCTATCAGGCAGGCATCAGTACAGAAAACGGGGGCTCAGGCCGAGACCACGGCCGCCACCACCGCCACGGGCAGCCGGTATAAGAAAAGCGTCTGGGCGGAGCGCACCCGGAAGCCAGCGCCGGCCAGCGCTTGCTCCACGGGAATCGGCCGGCAGTCGATCACGCTCGGGAAGGCATGGTGCAGCCGCCCGTACAGCCGCGCAACGGCGCCGGGCCGCGCCACTCGAGAGAGGGCCACCGCCGCCAGCCGGCCGCCGGGGCGCAGCACACGCCGGCATTCCCGCAGGACGAGAGGGATCTCCCCCTCGCTAAAGAGCTCGAGCGTAAAGCTCAGCAGGAGGCCATCGAAAGCAGCCGCCGCAAGAGGCAGGCGGCGGGCATCCCCACACACCACACTTCCCTGCCCAAGCCGTGCGCGGGCGCGCCGGCACATGCCAGGGGAAAGGTCCAGGCCGGCGACCCGCCCCTCTGGCCCGACGGCCTGCGCCAGGGCAGGCAGCACCTGCCCCGTGCCGCAGCCGAGGTCCAACACGGCCTCACCCGGCTGCACAGCCAAGGCGCGCAGCCCCGCCTCACGATAGGGGCGCTCGCTGGCGGCAAAGAGGTCGTACCAGGGGCTCAACCGGTCATAGTTGGCTTGCGCCAATGCGGCGCCTCCTTATCACACAGGATACCAGGAGGGCAGAATCCTATCCAACGCCTCGCCACCCTGTTATTCCGAGTACCCCATGGCACCCAACGTCATGTGGATGGCACATGACGCTCCTGTCGTAGTGGCGGCCTTAGCCGCTCAACCCGCTCGAGCGCACAAAGTGATGAGCGACACCGCTAAGTTTTGGGACTGATCAACCAGCTTGAGGGGCTGAAGCCGCCACTACAAGGCCTTCGTCAGGCGGCGCAGTGTGCGGTGGCCCTTGTGGGTGCCAGCCGTAGCGAGCACCTGGCCAGGCCTTCTGAGCAGCCGCTACCATGGCATGGCGAATCTGGCCTCAGGGCAGGTTGTTGCCATGTCGCAGCGGCGGCTCGGACGGGACTTTGCCCTCCCAATCGATTGCCTCACCATGCCGAGCGTGGCCGCTCCGGCCCTGAGCGGCAAGCTCGGCGATGCGGCCCATGGTTTCACGCACAGCCAGCTCGACCGCCCGGCGCCGACTCACGCCCTCGCGGCGCCCGCGCACCCCCTGCACCAGCGAGCGCGCCGCCGATTCGCTCAAGCGCTGCACAGTCTCAGCCGAAGGGCGCTCGCCATAGGCAAACCAGAGGGCCACCGAGTAGCCCAGGGCCATGGTGGTGGCCGAGGCTACCGCTGTGCCCAGCATCCAGCCGGCGACCGGCACCAGGTCAGCCAGGTGATAGAACAGGCTGCGCCCTAATAGCCCCGAGCCGAGGGTAAGAGCCAGCTCCTTGGCGCGCGCCGCACTGAGCCGCTGGCCAAACACACGCGCCAGGTTCAGCACCATAGCCACCTGGATGGCGGTGATGGGCACAAAAGAGGCAAAGGGAATGCTGACGGGGCTCGTCAGGACATTGGCTGTGCCGGCAGCCGTGCAGGCGCTGAGTATCGTGCGGTTAGCCAGCGTCCAGCGGTAGGCCGGCAGGGCAGCGGAGAGGGTGGCCAGGAGCTGCGGATCGGCCTCCACAACGGCAGCCAGCAGCTTGCCCAGGTTCATGCGCCGGGTGGCCGAAATGGGGATGACCTGTGCCGGCTCCAGCCCCAGGCAGCGAGCGGCCGCCTCAGCGACCGGTTTCTGCGCGCCGCGCACCAGGTCAACCTTGTTCAGTACCACCACAAAGGGGTGCCCCAGGGTCGTCAGCGCGCGGTAGATGGCCAGCTCATCCTCGCCGATGCCGCGCACCGCGTCGAACACGAACACGATCAGATCGGCCTTCCACGCAGCGGCATACGCCTCTTGGCGCCGCTCCGCACA
>DAOTVS010000272.1:0-4811 GCA_034436375.1 Anaerolineae bacterium
GGAATGGCCAGCCCGGCGCTGCGAGCCGCTCTGACGATATCGTTCGCGATCGGCATAGTTGCTTTCTCTCCTGCAGTAGGGCTAGCCTGCTGTAGGCGAGACCTGGCTCAGCAGGCGAAAAGCCGGCACCAGCCCCTGATAGGCCTCGCGGTAGACGGCATAGTATTGCTGGTAGAGCTCACGGCGGGCGCGGTTGGGCTCCAGCTCACGGCTGGTGCGCGTCATGGCTGCCGCGGCCGCGGGCACATCAGGGTACAGCCCGACAGCGACTGCGGCCAACACGGCCGCCCCCAGGGAGGGCGTGCCCTCCGTGGCGGGCAGCAGCACCCGCTTGCCGGTGACATCGGCGATGATCTCTTGCCAAAGGGCGCTGCGGGCGCCGCCGCCAGTGAGGTAGAGGCTATCCAGAGGCCAGCCCAACGCCTCGATGGCCTCCAGGTTGAGCAGGATCTCATAGGCCACCGCCTCGAGCAGCGAGCGGATGACGTGGGCGCGGGTGTGCCCCAGGCTGAGGCCAAAGAGCACTCCCCGGGCATGGGCGTTCCAGTAGGGCGCGCCGGCGCCCATGAAATAGGGCAGCGTGATCAGCCCGTCGGAGCCCGCCGGCGCCTCGGCGGCCTCTGCCGTCAGCAGCTCGTAGGGGTCGACGCCGCGCGCCCGCGCCGCATCGACCTCGCCCGCACCGAATTGGTCGCGGAACCAGCGCAGCAGGACGCCGGTCGTCCACAGGGGCGGCTCGAACTCCCACTTGCCGGGTATGGCCGCGCAGCAGCAGGGCACGCGCAGCTGGGGATCGAAGATCGGCTCGTCGATGGTCACACTGGGGGCGGTAGCGGTGCCGATACCCACGCTGGCGCTGCCCGAGCGCACGGCGCCGGCGCCGATGGCATTGGTCTGCTGGTCGCCGCCGCCGGTGACAACGAGGGCACTCGCCGGCAGGCCCAGCTCGGCAGCGGCTGAGGGCCGGAGCGGCCCGAGCGCGGTACCCGGCTCGAACAGATCGGGGAGCAGCGCTTCGCTGATGCCAAAGCGCCCCACGAGATCGGCCGACCAGGCGCGCCGGCGGATATCGAGGAGCATAGTGCGCGAGGCGATGGAGTGCTCACTGGCAAAGCGGCCGCTCAGCCGCGCCAGGAGATAGTCGCCAGCCTGCAGGAACTTGTGGGCGCGGGCATAGACCTCCGGCTGGTGCTCGCGGATCCAGAGCAGCTTGGCCAGGGAAAAGGCCGGGTCCAGCCGCAGGCCGGTGATGCCGAAAAGCGCGCGCTCGTTGATGGCCTGGCGGATGGTCTCGCACTGGACGATGGTGCGCTTGTCCATCCAGATGATGCAATTGGAGAGGGGCTGGCCCGAGGCATCAACGGGCACCAGGCCCTCACGCTGGCTGGTGACGGAGACAGCGATGACCCGCGAGCGCTCGGGCAGGCGGGTCACGGTGCGGCAGACCGCCTGCCACCAGGTGTGCGGGTCCTGCTCGGCCCAATCAGGCCGGGGATGGATGATGGGGTACTCCTCGTAGGCCGTACCGGCGACCTGGCCCTGCGGGTCGAAGAGGGTTGCCTTGCAGCCCGTTGTGCCCAGGTCGATCGCCAGGATCAAACCATCAGTCATGGAACTCCTCCCCCCGCTGGATCGTGCCGGGTCTCAAGCGCTGCGCGTGCCCGGCGCGAGCCTTTTGTGGGGGTGGGGTTTATGCCCCACCCCAATTAGAGCGCGATGGGCTTGATGCCGGTCAGCTCGCAAAAGGCGATCAGGTCGTCGTACAGGTGAGCGCCATAGCCCAGACAGGCGTACTCATTGTTCCAGGCCTGGAGCAGCGCTTCCACATCGCAATGGACGGTGACAAAGGCATGGGGCCAGAAGGGAATGCCACATTCGGCTTGGCGGGCCGGCAGTTCCTCGGCTGACGGCTCGTAGACGGTGCAGCGGGTGATGGCCATCTCGAACCGGCCGTCATTGCGGCCCAGGCGCGCCAGTACGCCCTCCCCCGGCTTGCACACCAGCTTGACCGAGAGGCCGCCCGCTTGGCCCTCCGTCGGAATGCCGTGCTCGGCGAAACCCGCAGGCCCCACCGCACCAGCCAGGGAGGGCGGGCAGGCGCCATCGCCGATAATCTTGATCTCGCGGGTAGCCTTGTCGATGTGCTGCAGGTCGCCATAATAGACGGGCTCCGCGCTCAGGTCGTTGAGCAGCTTGACGGTGAGGAGGGTGTTGAAATCGCTCAGCGTCGAGGTGCCGACGCGGTCGTTCAGCATCATGCTCTGAGCGAAGCAGGTGGCGCCGTAATAGTCGCCCATGCCGGGGAAGGATTGGATGGTGTACATGTCCCACTGCTCACGGGCCACCACCTTTTTGAGCGCCAGGTAGAGGCGGATGGAACGGTCGGCCAGTTCGCCTGTAGGGATGGGCTCACTGAAGAAGGGCTGGATGCGCTGCCGGGCCGCGGCGACCTCCGCCGGAGTGATCTGCCGGGCCGTCTCGACCAGGTCATGGGTGTCGCGCGAGTCGATATCGATGCCGAACACCTTCATGAGCTGCGAGGGGTCGGCGACGCCGCACGTCTGGCCCATGCCTCGTCCGCCAAAGACGCCAATGGTGCTCAGGTTGAGGCAGTTCTTTTCGTGGGCGGCGCGGCAGTAGGAGACGATACGGGCGATCACCTCCGGATCGTTGCGGTCGCCATAGACATAGCGGTGGAGCAAGCCGATCTCTTTCAAGGCGCCCTGCATCACCAGGCCGCCGACGGGCCGCCAGCCCTGCGAGCCGGGGTTGGTCCAGAGCACGATGCCCTTGCCGGTCAGGGCGAAATCGCGCACGGCGCCGATCAGGTGCGCCGCCCACACCCAGGTGCCCGAGAAGAGCACGATGGCGTCGATATCGTCCATCTTTTTGAAGCGGCTCAGGCACTCACGCGCTTCCTGTTTGGTGGCCAGGACCGTATCGTGCTCCACCAGGTCCAGGCCCGCCTGCCGCAGGGCCTGCTTGGCCTCGGCAATGACCCGGTCGTCGATAAAGGGTTGGCCGGCCGGGTCGAGCAACCCATCCTTGTGCACACCAAACACGATAAAGCCCACGCGCGCCTTGATCATGGTCCCTTCTCCTTTATGATAATGCCAGGCCTACATAAAAACGGCAGCGGTCGCCGCGCAGGAGGCTGGAGCAAAAGAGGGCGGGCTTGCCTGTGTCGTCGAGGCCCACCTGCTCGATCCAAAGAGCGGGCACGCCGGCTTTGACGCCCAGGAGCGAGGCCTCCCGGCTTTCCAGGATGACCGGCTCGAACGCGTCGGGGCCGTCGCTGATCTGCATACCATGGAGCCGGGCCATGAAGACAGGGATATCATCCAGCCCGTCATAGCCCGCCAGCCCGCTGGGAAACCGGGCTTGAGGGATGTAGCAGGTCTCGAGGATCAGCGGGGCGCCGTTCACGAGCAGGAGGCGCTGGACCCAGGCTACCGGGTCCGCATCGCCCAGGGCCAGGGCCCGGCGCACATTGGGGGGCGGCTCACCGTTGCCCTCTTGCAGCAGGCGGGCACCGGGCTGCAGGCCATTGCGACGCATCGTGGCGGCAAAATCGCACAGACGCAGCATACCCTGCTTGATCTTGGGCGCCGCGACAAAGGTGCCTTTGCCCTGCACGCGGTAGAGAATGCCCTCGCGCACCAGGTATTCGATGCCCTGGCGGACGGTGGCCCGGCTGAGCCCGCAGAGCTCCATCAGCCGGCGCTCGGAAGGGATCTGCTGCCCGGGCTGCCACTCTCCGCCCTGAATGCGGCTGCGGATGATGTGGCCGAGGCTGTGGTAGAGGGGAGCGGGACCGCTGCGCATGGCCGCGATATCATCCAGGCCCAGCAGGGGTTCCCGGCTGGCAGGGGTTTCGTCTGGCCGGCTCATCTGGTCCCTCGCAGTGCGCGCTCGCCCATCCGGGCGACTATCCGGTGGTCCGTACCACTCGGATTATACAAGGTGTACGCTGAGGCGTCAATTTCCAGGGTTCCGCACTATCATGGCCTTGAGCACCGATCGAGTAATCGCCGTGATGATTATCAGAAACGAAAAACCCCCCGTTACCACACTGGTAATGGGGGGCTCAACACGACGGCCATCAACTGTGCTGTAGAGGCGACGGTCGGACTTGAACCGACGGTCGGGGTTTTGCAGACCCCTGCCTTAACCACTTGGCTCTAACCCCCAACCCCTGGCACTGCCAGCAACGCGGACCCCCTACAGGTTGTGGTGTGCGTCAGAGCGTGAAACCTGACAGCAACATTACAGCATCTTGAGGGGGGGGGGTATGGACCGCCATCACAGTTCCGGCGAAGGCTCGATCTCCAGGCGCGGCGATGGCCGATGGCAGGCATCGCTCCAGGTGGGCCGCGTCCGCCGCACTGTCTACGGGCGCACTCGCAGTGAGGTGGCCGCTAAGCTGGCCGACCTCAAGCGCCAGGCGGCCACATCGGGGGCACTGCCGGACCCTGGCCGCCGCACGGTGGACGATCTGCTCGACACCTGGCTGGAAGCGGAGACCCCATCCTGGAAGCCGACTACGCGCGAGTCCTACGTCAAGGTCTGCGACCACGACATTCGGCCCGCGCTGGGGACCTGGCGATTGAACCGCCTTTCTCCAGAAGCCGTACACCGACTCTGTGCGCGCTTACAAAAGGAGGGCAAGGCGCGAACGGCGCTGAAGGTGTACCGGGCGCTGGCGGCGGCCTGCGACCTTGCTGTACGCTGGGGATGGCTGGCATCGAATCCCTGCGCGCGTGTGGATGTGCCACGCTACCGCCCGGAACGCAAGGAGGTATGGAGCCACG
>DAOTVS010000273.1:0-3218 GCA_034436375.1 Anaerolineae bacterium
GTGGTGATGCACACGCCCCACGCCTTCAAACCGGGTGGAACTCTCCCTCAATCACACCTTCGCCGCCGGGCTCACCGGCACCAGGCTGCTGGCGGGCGCCGGCGTAGACCTTTTCCGAGACGCGGTACATTGTTTGTTGCAGGTCCGTGATGGCTGCCCGTATCGCCGCCGCATCATTCCCCTGCGCCAGCTCGCGCAGTCGCTCGATCTGCTTTTCCACACTCTGGTGCTCCTCTGGTGTAACCTGGGCCCCCAGCTCATCCATATTGCGCCGCAGCGAGTGGATGGCCTGGTCAGCCATATTGCGTGCCTCGATGACCTCTCGCCGTTGCCGGTCGTCGGCTGCATGCTCACGCGCCTCATCGACCATACGATCAATATCAGCTTTGCTGAGATTGGTGGAGGCGGTAATGGTGATCTTTTGCTCGCGCCCGGTGCCCTTGTCGTGAGCTGTGACGTTCAGAATGCCGTTGGCGTCAATATCAAAGGTCACATCGATCTGCGGCACGCCGCGCGGCGCTGGCGCGATGCCTTCCAGCCGGAAGCGGCCCAGCGGCATATTGTCGGCAGCCAATTCGCGTTCACCCTGCAGCACGTGGATATCGACCGCAGTTTGCCCGTCATCGGCCGTTGAGAAAATCTCGGTCTTGCGGGTTGGAATGGTCGTGTTGCGTGGGATCAATGTCGTCATGATGCCGCCCAACGTCTCTACCCCCAGCGAGAGGGGCGTCACATCCAGCAATACAATGTTCTGGACCTGCCCTGTGAGGACACCGGCCTGCAGCGCCGCCCCCACGGCCACGACCTCGTCAGGGTTGACCCCGCGATGGATCTCCTTCTGACCGAATAACTGTTCCAACAGCGCTGAGACGGCGGGCATCCGTGTCGAGCCACCCACCAGCACCACCTCTCGGATATCGGCAGGCGTCAGCCCGGCATCGCTCAGGGCGTTCTGGAACGGCCCCCGCAAGCGGTCGGTCAGATCGGCTGTGAGTTGCTCGAACTTGGCCCGCGTGATCCGGGTCTGCAGGTGCTTGGGGCCGCTCGCATCGGCCGTAATAAAAGGCAGGTTGATCTCCGTTTCCAGCACCAGCGAGAGCTCCATCTTGGCCCGCTCCGATGCCTCTCGCAGCCGCTGCAGCGCCTGCTGGTCCTGGCGCAGATCGATCCCCTGCTCGCGGCGGAACTCGTCGGCGACATAATTGGCAATCTTCTCGTCATAATCATCGCCGCCCAGGTGCGTATCGCCGTTCGTTGCCTTGACCTCGATGACACCCTCGCCAACCTCCAGGATCGAGACATCATACGTGCCCCCGCCCAGGTCAAAGACCATGATAGTCTCCAGTTCCTTTTTCTCCAGGCCATAGGCCAACGAAGCGGCGGTCGGCTCGTTGACGATCCTCAACACCTCGAGCCCGGCGATGCGGCCGGCGTCTTTGGTGGCCATGCGCTGCGAATCATTGAAATAGGCCGGCACGGTGATCACAGCCTGCGTCACCGGCTCGCCCACGTACGATTCGGCGTCTCGTTTCAGCTTTTGCAGGATCATGGCGGAGATTTCCTGAGGGGTATAGTCACGGTCCATCTGCGGGATGTGTACGCGCGCATCCCCTGCCGGACCGGCCACCACCTGGTAGGATACCATCTTGGCCTCGTCGCTCACCTGCTCGTACCGGCGCCCCATGAAGCGCTTGATCGAGTAGACGGTGTTTTGGGGATTGATGGCGGCTTGCCGCCGGGCGGCGGCGCCGACAACGATCTCGCCGGTCTTGGTGAACGCGACAACCGAGGGGGTCAATCTGCCGCCTTCCGAGTTGGGTATCACCACCGATTGGTCACCTTCCACGACTGCGACTACCGAATTGGTCGTCCCCAGGTCGATCCCGATCACCTTGGCCATGAGTATCCTCCCCGCTGCAACCCTCGTACCTTGCGCGCCCCTATTCAGGCTTGGGCAGGATGCATTGAGCAATTTCTGTGCCACCATGGCATAGAATCGGCTCTTTTTGGTCAAATTCCTGTACTTTTCCTGCCCTATGGCACAATTCTTGCTAAGCTGGAGCCATACAATTGGCCCCGTGGGCCTAGCGGGCGATCCTGGTGAAAGGAGCCTGTGGTTACTGCATATCTCAGGGTTGCCGGATAGGCTCCTGGGCGTCCATCGCCTGGCCCGTCATGGGCGAAACTGGGCATGAGGTATCCGACAGTGCTCGAGCCATCGCGAATCTTGGTTGTTGAAGATGATGCCGTCATCGCCGACATGTTGCAGGAGCTTCTGGTGGGCGCCGGCTATCAGGTTATGTGGGCGCCCCACGTTATTGCTGCGCTGTCTGCCCTGGAGCGTCACCGGATCGACCTGATCACCCTGGATATCGAGCTGGGCACCTACAGTGGGCAGGGATTGCTGGCGTTGCTCAAGACCGACGCGCGCACCCGCAAGATCCCTGTCATCGTCGTTTCCAGTTCCCCTGCTGGCCCCGATGTGCGACGCCTGGCCGATCATATCCTGAGCAAACCCTTTAGCATCACGCCGCTGCTCCAGGCCATCGACTCCTCGCTCACGTCCGCTCGCCAGGCGGCAACCTTGGAGCCCTGGCACGAGACTGTCGAGGACCTGAGTCCCGAACTGGAAGTGGCACGTGAAGTATTGGACTGAAACGAATCTCCCGGTCAATGAGCTAAGGGCGCGGGCTATGCGCTATTTTGGGCAAGAAGCGGCGCCCGACATGGCGCTGGTGCGGCGCGAGCCGAATCGTTTGCTCTTCTCTGATCCGTTTGGTGATCTTGTGGTGCGGGTTGATGCCGGGCGGCCCAATATCGTCAGTGTGGTGACCAGCCATTGGCATGCCCAGGCGCAAGAGTTCGTCAAGAACCGGGCCGAGGCCATGGCCGGCGTCATCCATATTGAGGCCGAAACCGACCGGCCGCCTGCGGAAGTGCTGCGGCGTGCGCGCGACTTTTTCGCCGAGGAGCTGGGGCTCTCGCTTGCGGCCGAGCAGGGCCAGAGCCTCGCATTCACCGGCGGGGGCGGCCAGGTGACGGTCGCTGTGATGGGAAATGGGCAGCCCCGTCTCCAGGTCAGCGCCCGCGCCTGGGATCACCAAGCGGAAGAGTTTGTCCGTCAGCTCACCACCGAACACTGATTTGCAGGCAGGCTTGTGGTAAAGGGAGAGGGGAGGCAGGTTTGTTGGGCAGGTTTCAGACCCGCCCAACAAACC
>DAOTVS010000274.1:0-5916 GCA_034436375.1 Anaerolineae bacterium
GCGCAGCCGGCCAATGCCCCCCTGCTCTACCCCTACCCTTAATGACAGCAGAGACGCCCCGTCAGAGGACGTCTCTGCCATAACGAATATGCTGTGGCGAGAGGCTTATTCCTTCATCGACTTTTCAGCGGGCTTTTCGGCAACTGCGTTTTCCTTGGCCGCCGGCTGCTCGTCGTCGCCCATGCCCTTCTTGAATTCGCGGATACTCTTGCCGAGCGCCCCACCGACATCACCCAGCTTGCCCAC
Organism: Anaerolineae bacterium; assembly: GCA_034436375.1. Lineage (GTDB taxonomy): Bacteria > Chloroflexota > Anaerolineae > SpSt-313 > SpSt-313 > DAOTVS01. The sequence continues at coordinate 247 of DAOTVS010000274.1, forward strand.
ACCGAAGATCAGGACCACGATCACCAGAATGATGATCAGTTCCGTCGGTCCGATGAATCGCGGCATTCCAGCCCTCCTTGGTTACTGACCACAACTGCGGGCCCAGCAGACTCGCGAGGCCATTATAGCACACTTGCTGCAGAGGACCAAAGGTCGCCCAAGGACAAGTGGGCCATCTGCAGACAGCGCCGCCAAGGGCGCTCCTGCGCCCCGCTGAAGCGCGGATTCCCGCCCAACCCTACCAGATCATTATAGCGCAGAGTGCAGGGGAAACCAAAACGGCTCCCAAACATTATATCATCTAGTTGACCAAGATAGGGTCCCAGAAGGACTTGCCAAGTTAAGGCAGAGATGATACACTATCTCAACCAGGTTTCCGGGCCGGACCCAGTGGCCGGTTTGTGATTCGGATATCCGGCAAGCCGCAGCAGGCATGCCGGCAGGTAGTGACGAAGGGTCAGGCATTCCATGAGTGGGCAGGCATTATACCGCAGGTGGCGTTCACAGAGTTTTGAGCAAGTCATCGCCCAGGATCATGTGACGCGCACGCTGCAGAATGCGCTCCGCAGTGGCCGCATTGCCCACGCTTACCTTTTCACAGGTCCGCGCGGCACGGGCAAGACCTCCACCGCGCGCATCCTGGCCAAAGCCGCCAACTGCCTGGCCGAGCCCGAGCAGCGCCCCTGCAATCAGTGTGCCCTCTGCCAGGCCATTAATGAGGGGCGCGCCCTGGACTTGATCGAGATCGACGCCGCCTCGAACCGCGGCATCGATGAGATTCGCGAGCTGCGAGACAAAGTCGCCTTTGCGCCTAACGAGGGCCGCTACAAGGTCTATGTGATCGACGAAGTACACATGCTCACTACCGAGGCATTCAACGCCCTGCTCAAGACCCTGGAAGAGCCCCCGGCGCATGTCATTTTTGTCCTGGCCACCACCGAGCCACAGAAAATCCCGGCCACCATCCTCTCCCGCTGCCAGCGTTTCGATTTCCGCCGCATCCCCCTCGCCGACCTGGAGCATCAGCTCAATCATATCTGCGAGGTCGAGGGCTTTCGCATCCAGCCGGCGGCCATCGAGGCCATTGCGCGGCGCGCCGCCGGGTCCTTCCGCGATGCCGAGAGCCTGCTGGATCAGCTGGCCGCAACCGGCGACGCCGAGATCACCCTGGAGCGCGTGCAGGAGCTGCTGGGGGCCGTGCCAGCGCAGGCGGTGGCTGAGCTGGTCGATGCCTGGATCGACGGCGACCTGACGACGGGGCTGCGCCTGATCAATCGCCTGGTGGATGAGGGGGCCGATGCGCGCCAGCTGCACCTGGAGATCATCGATCACCTGCGCAGCCTGATGCTGCTCATGGCGGGGGGTGACGAAAAGCTGGCCGGCGCGAGCCCCGATATGGCAGCCCGCCTGCGTGCGCAGAGCTCCCGCCTGAGCCTGGGCCGCCTGGTGGACGGCCTGCACCTGTTCAGCCAGAGCGAGACGGTCGCGCGCGGCGAGGTCCGCCCACAGATGCCGCTGGAGATGGCCTTTGTGCAGGCCGTACTCCTCGGGCGCAGCATGGCGGAGCCGGCGCCGGCTGAGGAGCGCCGCTCCGCACCTGCAGCCGAACCACCTGCGCCCGCATCGCGGCCCGCCGCTGAGCGGCCGGCTTCCATTGAGGAGCCTCGCGCAGTGCGCCGCGCTGAGAGGCCGGCCGCCACGAGCGCGCAGGCGCCTGCCCCGGTTGAGCGCCCGGCCGTGGCAAGCATGCCGGCTCAGGCCCCGCAGCCGGCAGAGAAAAACGCTGCGCCGGTTGCCCAGGCAGACATGGGAGCTTTGAAGCAGAGATGGCAACAGATCCTTGACAGCGTGGGCAAGCGCAACAGGCTGTTCGCCGCGCTTGTGCGTCCAGCACGGCTGGTCGGGGTGCAGGGCAATCGGCTGATCCTGGAGATTTCCACCTCCTCTCATCGCGACCGCATCATGAAGGACGAGAATCGCCGGACGCTGGAAGATGCGCTCCAGGAGGTGTTGGGCATCCCCTTGCAGGTGGAGTGCCGCCTGCCCGGGGAAGCCCCGCCGGCAGCACGGGAGGCGCCAAAGCCCAACACCGGCGTGGCGCCGGTGCGCGAGGCCCCCGCCCAGCCTGCCAGCGCAGGACGGGCGGCGCCTGCTCAGGCCGCAAAGCCGGTGCAGAAGGCGCCCGCCGTTCAGGAGGACCCATTAGTCAATTACCTGGTGCGCAATCTGGGCGCCCAGGTCAGCGCCATCCATCCGGATAAAGGCGCTGAAACCGAAAACACGATTCAAGATGACGATGCATCGGCTGCCAGCGACGATTGAGCGCTGATAGCTGATCGCTCTTCAGGAGGTATTCCGTGGGAAGCAAAGGTAAAGGCGGCCGCATGCGCATGCCGATGGGCGGCGGAACGCCCAGCATGCGCCAGGTGCAAGAGTTGCAGAACCAGCTTGTCGCCGCACAACAGGCGCTGGAGCAGGAGACCGTAACCGCCACCGTCGGCGGCGGCGCCGTCTCGGTGACCATGACCGGCCACCAGGAAGTCAAGGCCGTCAAGATCGATCCGTCGGTGCTAGACCCCGACGATGTGGAGATGCTGCAGGACCTGCTGGTCGCAGCGTTCAATCAGGCCTCGGAGATGGCGCGCAAGCTGGCCGAGCAGCGCATGGCGCCCCTCACCGGCGGCCTGAATATCCCGGGGTTATTCTAATGTCTCTCACTCCCGGGCCCGTGGGCCGGCTGATTGAGGAGCTCAGCCGGCTGCCCGGCATCGGGCCCAAAACAGCCTCGCGCCTCACCTATTTTCTCTTGCGCGCCCCCGAGCCGCAGGTATTGGCCCTGGCCGACGCCATCCGCGGCCTGCGTGAGGGCACCGTGCTCTGCCAGACGTGCTTCAGCATCGCCGAGCAGAGCCCCTGCCCCATCTGCGCCAACCCGGAACGCGACCATGGCGTCATTTGCGTCGTCGAGGAGCCGCTGGATCTGCTGGCCATCGAGCGCACGCGGCGCTTCAGGGGCGTCTACCACGTCCTGCACGGCGCGCTCTCGCCCGTTGACGGCATCGGCCCCGACGAGATCAAGGCGCGCGAGCTCGTGGAGCGCGTGCGGGCCGGCGGCGTGCGCGAGGTCCTGGTGGCCACCAACCCCACCATGGAGGGCGACGCCACCGCCATGTACCTGGCCCGCCAGATCACCCCCCTCGGCGCGCGCGTCACCCGCCTGGCCATGGGGCTCCCCGTCGGCGGCGACCTGGAGTACGCCGACGAGGTCACTTTGGGCGAGGCGCTGGAGGGCCGGCGAGACGTGTGAGGCGACCAACGTAATAAGTGATGAAGTAATACGCAAGGTCGCCACTGCGGCATGCCTGATACTTGCGCAATCCCTGCCGCGACGAACATCACGAAAAGCAAGATGCACGCCGCAATGGCGACCTTACGCCTTACGGATTGCTTTATTACGCCCGGAGGTGCCGATGCTGGCCAAAGTCTTCAGCTGCGCCGTCGTAGGGCTCGAGGGAGTCCTGGTGGAAGTAGAGGTCGACCACAATACCCGCGGCCTCCCTTCGTTGACCCTGGTGGGGCTACCTGATGCCGCCGTCAAGGAATCGATGGACCGGGTGCGCACCGCCATCCGCAACGCCGGCGCCCACTTTCCCAATCACCGCCTCACCATCAACCTGGCCCCCGCCGACCTGCGCAAAGAAGGTCCCGCCTACGACCTGCCCATCGCCATCGGCGCCCTGCTGGCCGGCGAGCAGCTCTATGGCGACATCTCGGATTCGCTCTTTGTGGGCGAGCTCTCGCTGGATAGCTCCGTCCGCCACACCAACGGCGTTTTGCCCATGGTGGCCACCGCCCGCGAGCGCGGGCTCAAGCACATCTACGTCCCTGCGCAAGATGCCGCCGAGGCGGCGCTCATCCCCGGCATCACCGTCTACCCCGTCGCCGATCTGGGGGCACTTATCCGCCATCTGAACGGGCAGGAGCGCATTGCCCCCTACGAGCATACCCTCTCCGCCGATGCCCTGAACCAGGTCGCCTATGCGACCGATTTTGCCGTCATCAAGGGCCAGGAGCACTGCAAGCGCGCCCTCGAAGTCGCCGCGGCCGGCGGGCACTGCTGCCTCCTCTCCGGCCCGCCCGGCGCCGGCAAAACGCTCCTCGCACGCGCCGTGCCCTCCATCATGCCCAGCCTGAGCATCGAAGAGGCGCTCGAGATCACCAAGATATACTCCGTGTCGGGCCTCCTGCCAGCCGATACGCCCCTCATCGTGCAGCGGCCCTTCCGCGCGCCGCACCACACCATCTCCCACGCCGGGCTCGTCGGCGGCGGGCAATGGCCGCGGCCGGGGGAGGTCTCCCTCGGCCACCGCGGCGTCCTCTTTCTCGACGAACTGCCCGAGTTCGGCCCGCGCGTGCTCGAAGTCATGCGCCAGCCCCTGGAAGACAAGATCGTCACCATCTCCCGCGCCCAGGGCACCCTCACCTTCCCAGCCAATTTCATGCTCATCGCGGCTATGAACCCGTGCCCCTGCGGCTATTTCGGCGACCCCACCCACGAGTGCACCTGCTCCCTCTCCACTGTCAGCCGCTACCAGCGCCGCATCTCCGGCCCCCTCCTCGACCGCATCGATATCCACCTCGACGTGCCTCGCGTCGAGTACGACAAGCTCACCGACGAGCGATTAGGCGAATCCTCCGCCGCCGTGCGGGCCCGTGTGGAGCATGCCCGCGCCATCCAACGCGCTCGCTTTGGCGTCGATACCGAAAAGGAGCTGCGCGCCCCCTCGCAGCAGCGCCGCACCGCCCGCATCATCACCAATGCCGACATGGGCCCCGCCGAGGTGCGCGAGCACTGCCGACTCGACGATTCCGGGCGGGCGCTGTTAAAGGCGGCCGTGCAGCAACTCGGCATGAGCGCGCGGGCCTTCCACAGGATCCTGAAGCTGGCGCGCACGATCGCCGATCTGGAGGGGATGGAGGAGATCAAGACGCATCATCTGGCGGAGGCGCTGCAGTATCGGCCAAGAAGAATGTAGAACACGAAGAGTTCTGGAGCACGAAGACCGCGAAGGGGCACGAAGGTCGCGAAGGAGAGACACTGTGGAAGAGAAGATTCGGACAGGGTCACGCAAAGGATACGCTTTCGAGCCGCTGTCGTACAGGGAGGGTATCGCGTCTGCCTGTTGGTCAATTTCGGCAAAAGCCCTTGGGCAAGAAACGCTTCGTCCATACTCCGCCAGGGCAGCCTGCGCCTTGAGCGCCAGCCACCTTCGCGTCCTTCGTGTCCCTTCGCGACCTTCGTGCTCCAGAGTCCTTCGTGTTCCAAAGCCTCTCGTGCTCCCGTGTCCCTCCTGCTGTCGTACCGGAGGCATCGGGGCATCAAAGCCTCCTCAGAGACTCGAACGTGCCTATTCTGACATCCGGGTTATCCGGGGTGCTGCCGACGATGTGGCCCGATTTGTCAAAGGCCAGCATCACGTGGTTCCCCCGCAGGTCAATATCCTCGAACCCGGCCCGGGCAAGCCTATCCCTGGTTTCGTCCAGGATACTGAAATAGAGGTCCTTCGATATGAGCCCTCTCTTGTAGGCATGCAGAGCGGTGATCTCGGTGTAATAGTTGCCGTCCTCGATCGCCAGCCTCTCGTCGGGCCCGTTAAAGTAGCCCCAGAT
>DAOTVS010000275.1:0-8905 GCA_034436375.1 Anaerolineae bacterium
ACCACAGTCCTGCACGCATGCGACAAAGTCACCGAACAGATCGAAGAGGATGAACAGATGCGCCGTGAGCTCCTGGCTATCCGCGAGGCTCTCTACCACGGTAAAGCCTCATCCACATCCTGACGCCAGCGCCAGTCAATGCCCCAGAGACACCAGGCTCCGAAGCCCGGTGTCTCTTTTTGTGTGCTTCCTGTGTCATAGATCTGCATCGATGCTCGAGCGCGCAACCGAGTTTGCCAGCAAATGTATACCTTGTCAGAGTAATAGAATTATATTCAGTGGTAGTAGTAGGGGTGTGGATAGCGGGGAGAAGTAGAGCGAGGCCCCCCTATGCTACTAGACCTGGGCATAGGACCCTTGGAGACCCCGCAGTTAGTGTTTAGCGGGCTGACGATGGTGGGGATAACAGCCGTGGATAACGATGGGCAAAATGTACCGGTACTGGTGACTTGAGGTGGGGATTAGGACAAAAGGACTGGTCTTGTGGACGGGGTGGATGTACTCGTGGATAGTTTTGGGGATAAGGACGGCTCGCAATAAGAGTTATCCACAGTGAATGCCAGTTATCCACAGGAACACGGCCAGTTATCCACATGCCTGCATGCTGTTATGCGCAATGTAGACGGCTCAAGTGGACGAATAAGAGGCCTGGGGGAGACCTTTTGGGGGAGGCTTGAGCACGGCAGAATGTTTGAAGTGGGAGGGTGGCAACCCCAAAGGACACAGCGAACGCAGGGGTAGGATGTGAGGAGCAATGAACCGCACGATTGCGATGTGAGAATAGGGTTTGCGGTCTCTGCTCGCTGTGTCCTTTGGGGTTGCCACCCTCCCACAGTGCCCAACTGATCGCAGTTGGACCAACCGCTGCAAAGATATCCTGCGGGTGAACGCTTGTTAACTTGCACCCATTCTAGCACACCCGCATGAGTGGAATCCGTAAAGAGATCATAAGGGATGGTAAGGCTCACGTAATAATGGATGGTGGAGTACTGGAGATTGAGCACTGGGGCAAGTGGTAGTAAAATGGAGGCCGCATGATTGGTAAAGGAGGATGCTATGGCTCGGCTCACGCGCTTTATGAGCGGCGTTGCTCTTGCTCTGGGGGGGCTGGTGGCCTATGAGTATTTTAGCTGGCAGCCGCGCCGCCTTGATGGGCTCTATCGGGGGGCGGTGGAAGGCCCGCAGGGGGGCCTTGGCCGCCCACGCCTGTTGCTGGGCCACCGGGGCGCGGCGGCGGAGGCGCCCGAGAATACCCTGGCCTCTTTTCGTGCTGCGTTGGCCGCAGGGGCCGACGGCGTCGAGCTGGATGTGCACCGCACGCGGGATGGCGCCGTGGTCGTTATCCACGATGACACGGTGAGCGCCGTTGCCGGCCAACCCGGCCGGGTGGCCGAAATGACCCTGGCTGAGATCCAGCGCCTCGACGCCGGCTCGCATTTTGCGCCCGCCTTTGCTGGCGAGCGCATTCCTACGTTGGGAGAGGCGCTCGAGGCGGTGGGGCCGCAGGCGGTAGTGAATATCGAGCTCAAGGGCGTCAGCGCCCGGGCCGATGGCCTGGAGCGCGAGGTGGCGCGCATTGTGCGCGAGCACAGGATGGAGGGACGGGTGATCGTCTCTTCGTTTAACCCTCTGCGTTTGATTCGCTTGCGCCGACTGGCGCCCGCCCTGCCGCGCGCCATGCTCTATGCGCCCGACATGCCCATCTTTGTGCGCGACCTGTGGCTTTTGCCCTTTGTGCACCCCGATGCCCTTCATCCCGCCCATGAAATGATCGATGCCGCTTTCATGGCCCAGGCGCGACGCTGGGGCGTCCGCGTCAACGCCTGGACGGTCGACGACCCCGCGGAGGCCCGTCGCCTGGTGGCGCTGGGGGTGGATGGCATCATCACCAACGACCCACGCAAGCTGAGAGAAGTTGTGTAGATAGGGGGCATTCCGGAAGCACGGAGGGCGCGAAGAGAGTATCGCTTTTTGTGCGTTGTAGGGCAGCAGGCATCTTGCGTGCTCCAGAAGAGGATTCTGCGGTGGCCGCGGTTCCGGCAATTTCGCTCTGCTCAGTGGCAGTGTGGGGGGTATTTTCCTTGCATCCTTCGTCTTTGGCCGGGTGAGAGATGAGACCATACGGCCGTGCAGTGAGCACAGTGGCGAGTTTGCTCTTCGCGCTCTTCGCATCGCTTCGTGCCCTTCGTGCTTAGATTGACAGAATGGTCCCTCTGTGGTATCATACCGTCAACATAATTGGCCTAGAGAGTTCTCGCCGCGTGCGCCGTCCTGGCCGCGCGGCTATTTTAATGATCCATCTCTGCAAGGATGCAGAGAAAAGAAGTGAATATCCTGGAAAATGGCAGAACAACTGAAGATTATCCCATTGGGTGGCTGCGGAGAGATCGGCAAGAACATGACTGCCCTGGTCTACAACGAAGCCATCCTGATTATCGATGCCGGGATCATGTTCCCGGAGAACGACATGTTGGGGATTGATACCGTCATCCCTGACTTTGGTTACCTGCGCGACAAGGCGTCGCAGGTGGTGGGTATCATCATCACCCACGGGCATGAGGATCACGTGGGGGCCTTGCCCTACGTGCTTCGTGAGATCAACGCCCCGGTGTATGCGACCCCGCTGACTTGCGGCCTGATCGAGAGCAAACTCCGCTCCGCGCACCTGTCTGAGGACCCCGTTGTGCACACGGTTCAGACGGGCGACAGGGTGGAGATGGGGCCGTTCAAGGTGGAGTTCTTCCGCCAAAACCACTCCATTCCCGACAATGTGGGCCTGGCGATCGAGACGCCCCTGGGCCTGGTGGTGCATTCGGGCGATTTCAAGTTCGACTACACCCCGGTCTTTGGGGAGGCAGCCGATTTTTCGACCCTGGCGCGCCTGGGCGCGCGCGGTGTGCTCGCCCTGATGGCCGATAGCACCAATGCAGAGTCACCGGGTTCCACGCCATCGGAGCGCAGTGTGACGCCCGCGCTGGACCGGATCTTTCGCGAGGCGCCCGGCCGCATCATTGTGGCGACCTTTGCTTCGCTCCTGTCGCGCATCCAACAAGTGGTCGATTGCGCTGTGCGCTGGGATCGCCGCATCGCCTTTGCCGGCCGGAGCATGGTCGAGAGCGTGCAGATTGCCCGCGACCTGGGTTACCTCAGCATTCCAGAAGGGGTTGAGGTGGATCTGGGGACGGTCGACAGTCTCCCGGCGAACAAGGTGGCCGTGATGGCAACCGGCAGCCAGGGTGAGCCCGAGTCGGCCTTGTCGCGCATGGCGACGGGCCGCTACAAATTGCTGCGCATCGTGCCGGGCGACACGGTCGTCCATTCGGCGCAGATCATCCCGGGCAACGAGGAGATGGCGCACCGCACCATCAACAAGCTGTTGCAGCGGGGCGCCGAAGTCGTGTATGGCGAAGTGGCTTCAGTGCACGTTTCGGGGCATGCGAGCCAGGAAGAGCTCAAGCTCCTCCTGAGCCTGGTCAAGCCGCGCTATTTCATCCCGGTGCACGGGGAATTGCGGATGTTGCATGCTCATACCCGCCTGGCTGAGCGCATGGGCATCCCGCGCGATAACATCTTTGCCGTCGAGAACGGCCATGTGATCGAGATCGACGCCGGGGGCGCCCGCATTACCGAGCGTGTGCCTGGCGGTTACGTCTTTGTCGATGGCGCGAGCGTCGGCGAGGTAGGCCCGGCGGTCCTACGTGAGCGCGAGGCCCTGGGGCGCGACGGCGTCGTCGTGGCCGCCATGGCCGTCGATGAGGCGGGGCGGCTGATCTCGGCGCCGCAGATCAATTGCCGCGGCTTTGTGTTTGTGCGCGAGTCGGGCGAATTGTTGGCTGGCGCACAGCAGCGCGTCATCGAGGCGCTGGGCCGCCTGCCCGCCACGGGCGACCACAATGGCCTCGAGACGGTGGTGAAAAAGGCCCTGGAGGCCTACTTCTACTCCGAGACCAAGCGCCATCCGACGATCATCCCTATCCTGATCCAGCCGGAAGCAGTCAAGGAATAGGGAGGGCGGTGGAAGCAAAAAACGCGCTTGCCCCACGGGGCAGGCGCGTTTTTTGCTTCCACCGCCCTCCCTATTCCTATTTGAACATGGTCTCGATGGCTGTGTTATCGGGCAACACGCCGAGCTCCAGCACAAACTCGCGGCTCTCGCCCGGCTCCAGGAACTGCAGGGTGCCCCGGGTCCGCTCAGCCGCACGGCCGCCGATGGGCTCACAGTTCGATGGCTCGAGCCCCACCACGTAATCGCCTGCGCCCATCATCTTCCACTCGGTGAACCGGGGCAGCTCGGCCTGTCGGTAGCGGATATAAAGCCCTAGCCCGCGGCCATGGTGGAAGGCGCGATTCACGAGCCCCACGGTCACCATGCCCTCCGCATCGGCGGCCATGTCGTGGTAGAACACCTCCTCGCCGATGCCCGCCTGCGGCGCCTCAAAGCGCATGGCCCGCGGGACGCCCGGCCGGGCGCTCTCGGTCGCTGGCTTGATGCTGCGCGAGGGCCCCACCATCTCCGCTCCCTCATCCACCAGCGGAAAGCCCATATTGCAGTGGTAGATGATCATCAGCGGCGAGCGCACGGCGCCATAGTTCACCACGCGGTCGTTGATAAACAGGCGCGACTCACCCAGCCGCGCCGAAATGCGCCTCGTCAGCTCCAGCTTGTCGCCAAAGAGGTGGCCTTCGCGCACTTTGCCCTGCACGAACATCTCATAGGTGTCGCCCTGCCAGCTGCCATCGGCCCACACATTCGTTGCCGGGATGTAGGACACGGGGCCGTGTAGGCCCAACTGCTGCCCACCATCCTCGCAGGGGTGCCCGGCAAAGCTCAAGCCACAGGTCGCCAGCAGCCCAGCAGGGAAGCCATTCACCCAACCGGTCCCTTCCGGCTCGTAGTAGCTCGGCGCCGGCACCCCGGCGGCGGTCTTGTGCGCCAGCGCCTCGCCGCAGTACTCTGCCGCCCCAATATCCAGCCCACGGTCGATGTGCACCGTAAAGGCAAACCCGGTGCCCGTGCGGAAATCGGCCACGCGCACCCCGCGCTCGCGCCCGTCGGCCAGCTCCGCCAGCCGCACCCCGCCGACCTGCGCGATATCGCCGACCTTGCGCAGCAGCGCCTCGCGCGTGTACTTGAGCCCGTAGAGTTCCACCATGCCAGTCTCCTTTGCCGATAGCCTGTAGGCCGTCAGAACCACGTGAAGCTATTCTAGACGGTTGAATCGGGTGCGTCAAAAGCCCATGTTGGCAGTGCCATAGACCAGCCTGAGCGCCAGGTGGCAGCCGGGCTGATGCGGAGCATGCTTCCCGGCCACCGCGCTGCCCGACCTGGTAGGACTAAAGTCCTACATGAGGAGTAGACCTCGGCCCGCTGCCAGGCGAGAGGCACTATGCTACAATAGGGTCATCAGAGAAGGGCTGCGCGCCAGAGGTGCGCCCCACGAGGAGAGCGAGTGATGAAACGACGGGTAATGCGCTTATCTCTATTGATGCTCCTGTTGGCTGCCCTGTTGGGCACGGCCGGCTGTATGCCCAGGGATCTGGCGGCCGGGGGCAGCACGCAGGTACCCCCTCAAGCAGGCCAGACCGAGCCAACCCCCCTGCCCACGATGGTGGTGGATATCTCTGCGCTCCGCTTTGACCCCGCAACCTGGCAGTGCGGCAGCGATGCCCAACCGAGCATCGCCGGTGACTGGCAGGTTTCCGCGCCGCGCACGGCTGATGTTGCGGAGAGCAGCGTGGAGCTTGGGCTGCGCAACAAGTCGGACCAGGACCGCAAGGGCTACAATGCGACGGCGCGCGTCATCGCGCCCGACGGCAAGGAGACCACAGCCACGGTTAAGCTCCAGCCGCCCGATTGGGCCTATGTACACTATCCCGCGGATTTCCCGGCGCCGGCCCTCATGACCGGCACCTATACCGTGGTCTGGGAGATCAACGGCGGCTATATCGCCTGCGACGGTTTTAGTGTGACGGCAGAGCCGGCTACGCCTAGCCAGGCCCAGGCCCCCGACCAGGCGCCCGCCGCCATCCCGACGGAGGACCTGATCGCCCAGGTCAAGGCGACTCTGCCAGACAATGCCTTTGCCGGTGGTCTGAGCGCGCTGCCGTTGACGGTGCCCCAAGGCAGCAAGCCCCTGTGGGCCGTGATCAGCACGGGGCTCCGCAACTTTGAGCTGAAGCCCCTGCCGAACCATTTTGTGGCTCTCTACACCCATACCGATGCGGGCTGGCAGGAGCTGGCGCGTATGGACCTGGATACCCAAGATGGTGGTCCCGACGCGGTCGATGAGGCTTTCACCCAGCAGGTGCAGCTGGACCCCAGCCGCGTTTGGCTGCAAGTCGCGGGCGAGTCGGGCGCCCATGGGGGCAGCTACCAGCTCCTCTCCTACGATGGGACCACGCTGCGCATGGAGCTCAATGTTGCGAGCCCCAGCCCGGGGATGGGCAGTGTGAAAGATGTCAATGGCGACGGCAAGCTCGACGTGGTGCTCGACGACTCAGATCCTTACGTCCTCTGCTATGCCTGCGGCGCACGCAAGACCCAATTCCAGGTCCTGACCTGGGATCCGCAGCAGGCCAGACTGGCGGAGGTCACGCTGCAGCCTCTGGAGGCTTCCCAGGATGATGCCGCAGCCAAGGCAGCCGACCGCGCTGTAGAGCTGGCCAAGGCCGGGCTGTGGAAGGATGCCCTGGCCCAGATCGAGCAGGCCAGGCAGGCAGCCGCCCAGGAAACGCCGGCCGACCAGGAGACGTTGGGCTGGGACTATGCCCTCATCAAGCTGCATACCGATGCCATGGCGGCTCAGCCCCTTGCCGTGATGCAGGATGTGTCGCCGGTGGTGCCGCTGCTCAACAACGTGTTCTATGGCGATTATGGGGCTGCGGTGGACCTTCTGCGCTCGTACAAGCCGGAGCAGATCTTCAGCGCCCAGTCGCCGCTCACGACCGACCCGATGATCGCCAACTTTGTGCCCGATGTGAGCAAGCGCCTGACGGAGAATGCAACGCAGGCCCTGACCGCCGAGCCCGACCTGGCCGCGGCCTACTTCCTGAAAGGCTGGGGCGAGTACCTGGCCGATGCCCACAGCGCACAGGCAAAGGCAGATATCGCCAAAGCGGCGGCGCTCGCGCCCAATGATGCGCTGTACAAGGGGAGTGCGGCCGTCTTCCACTAAAGCAAGGCAATGCCAAGGGGTAGGTTAAGAAGGGATAGCGCCTGGTTGGCACCCGCGGGTGCCAACCAGGCGCTATCCCTTCTTAACCTACCCCTTTCCCTCTGCCAGGGGCACGCGCACTTGCAGGCAAACGCCCTGGCCGGGGCTGCTCTCGATCTCCAGATGGGCACCGATGTTGCGGGCCCGCTCAGCCATGGAGCGCAGGCCCAGGTGCCCCGGGTATTCCCCCTGGGGATCAAAGCCGACGCCGTCGTCGGAGATGCGCAAGCGCACGGCGCCTCCCTGCTCGCTCATCTCCACCTCTACATGGGTGGCCTGAGCATGTTTGGCAATGTTGTTCAGGGCTTCCTGGGCGATGCGGTAGAGGGCCTCTTTGACCTCGAGGGGCAGGGCCGGCTCGGCGCACAGGGCGCTCTGCAACTGCAGGCCGGAGCGCAGTTGCAGCGCCTCGGTCTGCTTGGCGAGGGCCGCTGCCAGCCCCTCCCGCTCAAGCGAATCGGGCCGCAGCTCGAAGATCAGGGCGCGCATCTCGGCGATGGCTGCCTTGGTCAGGGCGATGCAATAGTCCATGGGCTCGGCCGCGCGGCTGGGATCCCGGTCGAGCAGGCGGCGGGCGGTCTGCGCCCCGAGGCCGATGCCGTAGAGGGCCTGCGAGACCGAATCGTGCAGGTCGCGGGCCAGGCGCTGGCGTTCTTCCAGGGCCGCGACCCGCTTGGTCTGCTCGTTGAGCAGATGGCTCTCCTGGAGCTGGGCGCTGACGTGCGCAATCTCGGCCGTGCGCCGCTCTACCGCCAGCGCCAGCTGTTGCTGGCGGTTAATGATCAGGTAGGTGAGGCCCGGCAGCAGCAGCACGATGGCCAGGCCGGCCAGGTCAAAGGCCAGGTACTCTGCTGCGGGCACCTGCCAGCCATCACGGGGGACATAGCCCAGTTGCCAGGCGCCTTCGGGCAGCTCTACGGTGCCGATGATGGGGTTGCGCGCAAAGACCTCGGGCGGGCCGTAAAAGATGTGACCGCCGCTATCGCGCAGGGCAAAGGAGCCGGTCTGCGCGCTCAGGCCGGTATCGTCCATAAGCGTCGAGACGTCGAGGAGCATACCGATCAGGCCCCAGTGTCCCATGTCGCCGTTGACCGCCTGATAGAGGGTAATGCCTACGGACCCACGGGGCAGGGCGAGGGGGTCGCTCAGCACGGCGTGGCCCGTCTCGATAGCCTGGCGCGCATCGGCTCGCACAGAGTCCCGTGGGTCGTCGGAAGGCCGGTAGCCGATGATGGACTGATTCCCGGCGAGGGGGTAGACGTAGGCGACGGTATCGCCCGGCGCGACCAGCAGGCTGCGGATGCCCTTGCTGCCCGCATAGAGGGCCGAAGCATAGGTGCGAAAGTGGAGGTCGAACTGGGGATCCGTGGGGTTGGCCTGCACAAAGGCGTGCAGCTCCTGGAAGCGGCTGGCCTGCTGCTGGATGGCCAGCGACAGCGCATTGCAGTAGAGGCTGACGCTGACAGCCTCCTGGTCGCGCCGGTCGGCGAGCAGGCGGTCCCGATACCAGCGTGTGGCCCCCCACCAGGCGCAGAGGAGGGCGACCAGCACGAGCAGGGCCGCCGCGAGCGCTCGCAGGCCCGGGTGCGAGCTCAGCGCATTGCCGCCGGCATCACCTGAAGGGACCAGGCGGCGCAGACGGGCGATCATGGCGTTTGTGGGCCTGTCAGGCCGGTGCGCACTGCGTGCAG
>DAOTVS010000276.1:0-2680 GCA_034436375.1 Anaerolineae bacterium
TCACCACTGCCAGCTCTGGCGAGAACCCCTCAACGTGTTCAGCTTCCTTTTTGATAAAACTCTCCGGTATGAAAAGCGGGAAATAGGCGTTCTGGTGGCCAGTGGCCTTGAACCGCCGGTCCAGGCCATCCTTGATCGCCTCCCACAACGCATAGCCGTAGGGGCGAATCACCATGCAACCCTTGACCGGAGCATAATCGGCCAGCTCGGCCATCTGCACCACGTCGGTATACCAACGGGAATAATCCTCACTGCGAGGAGTAACGCCTTGTGCCATACGATCTCCTTCGTGAAACGCGGAACGTAATGCGTAATGCGTAATCGGCTACTCGACTGCACTTGCTGCTGCCGGCGGCCCTCCGCAGCGCGCCTTACGCAGTACGCAATACGCAGTACGCTTTACCCCCACGCATCCCGCCGCACGATCAACTGCTCGCGCTCGGGGCCGACCGACACCAGGTCCACCGACACGCCCACGAGGGCCTCGATCCGCTCCACGTAGCGCTGCGCGGCGGGCGGCAGGTCCTCCCAGCGCCGCACGGCGCCCAGGCTCTCGCTCCAGCCCGGCAGCTCCTCATAGACCGGCTGGCAGTCGTCCAGGGAGTAGCCCACCGGCGGCCAATCCTCGGTCACCATGCCCCCGCAGCGGTAGGCGGTGCAGATACGCAGGTTCGGCAGGCCCGAGAGCACGTCGAGCTTGGTCACGGCGAGCCCGGTAAAGCCCGACAGGCGCGCTGCATAGCGCACGATCACCGTGTCGAGCCAGCCGCAGCGGCGGCGCCGGCCGGTGGTGGTGCCGAACTCGGCGCCCATCCGCACCAGGTGCTCGCCCACCTCGTCAGAGAGCTCACAGGGGAAGGGCCCCGCGCCCACGCGGGTGGTGTAGGCCTTGACCACGCCCAGCACCCCCGACACCGCTCCCGGCCCCACGCCGGCGCCCACGCAGGCTCCGCCCGCCACCGGGTTCGACGACGTCACAAAGGGGTAGGTGCCATGATCGATGTCCAGCAACGTGCCCTGGGCGCCCTCGAAGAGCACGCGCTGCCCCTTTTGCAGGGCCTGGTGCACCACGAGCGACGTATCGGCCATGTGGGGCGCCAGCCGTGCCGCTGCGGGCCGCAGTTGCTCCAGCATGGCCTCGATGTCGAGGGGCGGCTGGCCGTACAGGCGCACCAGCATCTCATTCTTGGCCGCGGCCACCTCGCGCAGGTGCGCGGCAAAGCGGTCCCAGTGGACCAGTTCCTCGGCGCGCAGGCCGGTCCGCGCCGCCTTGTCGGCGTAAGCCGGGCCGATGCCGCGCCCCGTGGTGCCGATGGCCCTGGCGCCGCGGCTCGCCTCCTGCGCCTGATCGAGCGCCTGGTGGTAGGGCAGGATCAGGTGGGCCGCCCGGCTGATGCGCAACGCCTCCAGGTCGAAGCCCAGCCGCGCCACCTCGTCCATCTCGGCCGTCAGCGAGAGCGGCTCGACGACGGTGCCGTTGCCGATCACGCAGAGCACCCCGCGGCGCACGATGCCCGAGGGGATCTGGTGCAGCTTCAGGGTCTGACCGCCCACCACCACCGTGTGGCCGGCGTTGTGGCCGCCCTGGTAGCGGACCACCACCTGCGCACCGGCCGCCAATAGGTCTACGATGCGCCCCTTGCCCTCATCGCCCCATTGGGCGCCCAACACGACAAGACCGGGCATGTTGCCCCTCCTCAAACGCGCGGGCCACCTTGCCCGGACGATATGCGGCCCGCGTCGGGCGGGCCGGCCCCTATTTTACCACAATCGCCCCGCCCTGCCGAATGGATTCGGCCTGGGTCGGTGCGACCGCTCTTACGGGCATGTCGCCTGGCTTCTCTTCCTCTCCACCATCTCCCTGGCGTATGCCCGCGCACGGCCCAGCCCCGCGGCGTCGGGCTGGCCCTGGCTGCTGTCTCGCTTGGCCATGGCGCGCAGCTCTCGGTCGGGCAGGACCGTCATGATGAACTTGACCCACCTGGCAAGCTGCCCCTGGCAGTCGAACATGCCCAGGATGTTGGCGCCGGCCGCAGCGTTGCGGAACCCCTCCAGGCACCGCGGGAGTTCGTCCGCATCCTCAGGTGCGGCGTGGGTGACGAAGAGCGCCACGTCGCTGCCCGGCCGGCAAAGCCTGCGCAGGAGGCTAACCGCCTTGGGTGCCGGGCCGAATCTCTCCACCGGGAAGCCGAGGAAGCTCAGATCGTACGCGCTGATGTCGACCACCTGGTCGACGGGCATGATCTCCTTCTCACAATCGAGCGCGCCATAGATGGCTTCGGCGACCTTCCGGGTGTTTCCTGTCTTGGACATGTATGCGACCAGAGCTCTCATTTCCATACCTCCTTTGCACGATGCCACGCTAGCGCCCGGCCTGCGCAAGCGGGGGCCTCCGTAGCGGGACCAGGCGATCAACCCTGGCCAGGTACTCTCGATACTCCTTGCCAAAGGCTTCTGTGAGCTGCCTCTCCTCGGCGCCGATGAAGATCAGAACCCCGGCATACAGAAAGAGCGAAGGAACCAGGTAGACCCAGGCCAACGTCACGAGAGCGACGCCGGGAAGGATGAACCAGATCACGCTGGAGTAGATGGGATTGCGCACCACGCCGTATGCCCCGGTGGTGATGAGCTTCCCCTGTGGAAAGCCCATCAGCAACTGGACGACTGCGGTGCCCCAGAG
>DAOTVS010000277.1:0-4721 GCA_034436375.1 Anaerolineae bacterium
CCCGTCCCTGCTGCGCCAACCCTGGTGCTGGCGTTGGGGAACTCGCTGCGTGAGCCCCTGCAGTGGCTGGAGGAGCGCTTCCGGCGAGAGATCGGCTCGCTCTACCCTGGCTACTTGCTGCGCTTCCGCCCCTTTTCGCAACCGGAGCATATCTCTGTGGCGGCCCTGCGTGGACTGATAGACCCACTCCTGGTGCATCCCCTGTGGCTGGCGCTGATGGAGCACGGGTTTGCGCCCGGGGGCGAGCGTGGGCCGCAGCTCGACGCCTATGTGATCCTGAGCGGGGAAGATCAGGAGGGTCTGGCGCTGCTGGGCCCTCTGGTCACGAACCTCCGCCGTGCCTGCCAGGGGCGCCTGGAGCCCACGCTGCGCCTGTTCTACGTGGGCGCCAGCCCGGCAACGTTGGCCGAACAGGCCCGCCCCTTGACCTGCTTTGTGTTGGGCGCCCTCAAGCAACGGGGCTATGGTACCGGGGGTGAGCGGGAGCCCTGGGAGACGATCCGCCTGACCCTCAACGCCCTGCTCGCCTCGCAGGCGCCGCAGGAGATCGAGGCGCTCTTTCCGCCCGGGCAAGATGGGCGGCGCGTGCTGGCCCTGGGGGCCAGCGCCATCGCCATCGCCCGCCCACAGATGGAAGCCTGCGTGCGCGCCGGGGTCCTGGAGCGCCTGGCCCAGGCCTGCCTGGCTGCGCCGGCCCAACCGGCCGCTCGCGCCCCGGTCGCCGACCTCTTTGGACTGCAGTTGGCGTCCGAGGGCCCAGAGGAGCTCTGGGCCAAGCGCCTGGGCCAGGGGATTGCCAGCCTCTTTCCCGCCTGGGCCAATGAGGTGCTCGCCGGCTGGGGGTTGGAGGTGGGCGAAACGCGTCAAGCGGCAAAGTACCCTTCGCCTCCTGGTCACTGGCGGGTAGAGACGCGGGCCGAAGGGGAAGTGCAGCGCCACCTGGAGCGCATCCTGGCCGGTGGGCGCGAGGAGCAGGAGGAGGCGCAGGCAGCCCTGGCTCAGGACCTGGCGCGCCTGGCGGCCGCCCTGCAGCGGCGCCTGCATGCCCACGAAAAGACGGTGCTGGACCGCTGGCAAGAGCTGTTGCAGCGTACCGTGGCCGATGGCGAGGGGTGCCTGGCGCGGGCGCAGGGCATGGCCGACCTGGCCATGCAGGCGCTCACGGTGGCCCAGGAGCGCGTGAGCCACCAGCGCCCGGGGCCCCTCTGGCTGCGCCAGAGCAACGGCCACGATGTGCTCATCCTGGCCGAGGCCCTGGCCGGGCAGATGAGCCCCTGGCGCGCGGCTGGAGAGCGGGCGCGAGAGCGCCTGGCGCCGGCCACAGCCCTCGCCCTGCGCGCTGCGCCCTGGCTCATATTGGGGGGCGCCATCGGGGCGGACCTGTGGCCGGGGGTTGCAGGGTGGGGCGTCGGGCTCGCAGCCGGTATCAGCCTGGGGCTGCTGGCGGCAGGGGTGCAGGCGCGCACCTATGGGCGCGAGGCCCGCAGCGGGTCACGCGAGGCAACGCGCCTCTATGAAAACGCCGTCCTGGGCCTGCTCTTAGGCGCCGCACACGATATCCTGCAGCACTGGCAGGATGCGGTAGCCATCTGCGCCGCTCAGGTCAAAGCTCTGACCCGCGAACTGCGCACCCTCGAGGCTACAGCCGGGCGCATGGCGGGTGATCTGGGCCGGCGCGCCGGCGAGTCGGTCTACCTGGAACGTCGGCTGAGCGACCCCATCCGCTGCGCGCACCTGGCCGAGAGCATCCCCATCGAGCAGGCGCTCGCAGGGGCGCCCGCCCAGGCGCTGGCCGCCGCCCTGACTGGCAGCCTGCCGGCCCGGGTGGTAGGGGCCACCATGGCCGGGGCCGTCAGCGCCCGGGCGATAGCCCCCATCGAGGCGCGGGTGGAGGAAATGCTCGTGGCGGGGGGAAGCTTCTCCCCTGCTGGCACCATGGAGGCCCTGCACCGCCGGGCGTTGCCGCTCTGGATGGGCGAGACCGAGGGGCCCGAGTGGTCGTTTGCCGTGCTCAGCCGTGAGGCCGCCGTTGCCGTGCGCAGTTGGCTCGACACGCACCGCCAGAGCGTGCATCAGCTGCCCACCCTGCAGCGAGACCGCATCACCTACCTCCGCCTGCGGCGGGTGGCGGCCGCGCAGGGGCCTCGGCAAGCGGTTGAGCCTGTGGCCGCCCCCGATCTCTCTGTGCCAGGCATATCCGGAGCGCCCGCTGGCAGCGGGCGCTCCGGATATGCCTGGCATGACGACTGAATTGTCCTGGATCCCAGATTATTCATGATGGGGGAGGTCAAACCATGATCAACACGCTCATCCAGCGCCTCCGCGGCCTGAAGCAGGCGCGCGACTTGCTCTATGGCGCCTCTGCTGGCGCGATGGGGCTGCTGTGGGGCTGGGCCTGCCCGGGGCAGGGGCAATGCGCGGCCTGCGGCGCCTGCACGTGGGCGCTCCCTAAGCTCATCGTGGGCGCTCTGGCCCTCCTGACTGCAGTGGGGCCGGCGCGGCGCCTGTGGCGCCTGGGCGCTCCCGCAATTCGTGGTGGGCGCCTGAGCAATGTTGTTGGCAGCCTCGGCCCAGCGCTCCAGCACGCCGCCCGAGGCTGGAAGCCATCGGGCTTGGAACACAAAGTCCCCTCCGGGGCTCATGCACGAGCGAACCCCGCTGTGCAAGCCAGGATTCCCTCACACGAGCCCACAGGGCTTTGTCCTCTGTGCCCGGCGGCTTTAGCCCCGGGTCATCTCGAAACCATCGGGCTTGGAATACAAAGCCCCCTTCGGGGCTCGTGCACGAGCAGAGCTTGCTGTGCAAGCCAAGATTCCATCACACGAGCCTGCAGGGCTTTGTCCTCTGTGCCCGGCGGCTTCCCCGGGCCATCCCGCTCGGGCGCGCAACCTGGTTCACCCACAGTATCGGTTCACATGTGCCAGCAGGAGGAGCAATCGTGTACTGGCTGATGTTCCTGGCCTGCGCGCTGCTGCTCTACCTGCCGCCGTTGTACCTGGCCAGGCAGCTATGGCTGTGGGCCGAGCAGCAATACTGGTGGCTGCTGCTCCTGGGCTGGCGCAGCCCGGCTTGGCTGGCATATATCGCCTGGCTGATCGTGCTCTACGCTCTGGCAGGAGGGCTGGCGCTGGCTGTGACTTGGCGCCTGCCAGAGGATAGCGGGCTGGTCAGGCTGGCGCGGCAGCTATCGCAGGCCAGTCTGGGCTGGCCGGGAGCGCTGGTCACCGCCACAGCGGCGCTGATGCTCCTGCTCGCCTGGCCCATTCTGCCCCTGCTGCGCGCGACCTATGGTTGGCAGTTGGCGCTCTCAACGCCCACCGTAGCCCTGGCGGCGCTCTACCTCGCCGCCGAAGCCCTACGCCTGGCCGAACACAACCTGTGGATCGACCGCGCCTTTGAGGCCTGGCGGCACAACTGGCTGGTTGAGCAAGGATACCATTGATATGGGAGGGATTGATGGCACAACAGCCATCTTACGATATCAGCGCTCAGATTGACCTGATCCGCTCCGTTGTGCGGCTGGAGTTTCCCTGGCGCGTGCACTATACTGTGCTGCCAGGGACGGTAGCGATCTACTGCAACAAAGGCCGCCTGCACGACGCAGAGGGCCGGCCCAACCTGTACCCGGCAGGCACGACCATCAGCTATGCCCTCTTTGCCGCCCCTCCGTGGAGCGACGCTGAGCAATACGCCATCGTGGTCAGCCTGGCCGTGCAACGGGTCAAAGTGACGCTGCGCTGCCCCCTCCCCGAGATGGAAACCGAGCCAGCCACCGTCAGCGCCGTGATCCGTTTTGAGGTGACCGACCCTCTCAAGCTCGTCGAGCGCACCCCGGGCTGGGAAGAGCCGGGGGCGCTGATGCGCATCAATGAGCAGGTGACCCACGAGATCCGCGATGCGGTAGAGGGGATCGTGCGTCGGCTGGCCATCGGCCCCGAGTGGCTCACGCCCCAGGGGGTTGGACAGCTGGCTGAGCGCATCGTGAGCGGGCTCGACCTCTCGCCGCGCGGCCTGACGGTGCTCGGTGAGAGCTCACCCCAGGCCATTGTGCAATACCCCGCCAGCCTGGTCGAGGCCGTCTATGACCTCTACACCCGCTACCTGATCTGGCAGCGCGACCTGAGCAGCACACCCGAAGCGGAGCGCGAGGAGTTGGCCGCATCGCTCGCCCTCAGCGACGCCGAGCTGCATGCCGGGATCGTGGCCGGCAGTGCGCCGCCCCTCGAGTACCTGGTGCGCGAGCGGCCCGATCTTCTCGAGCGGCTCGGCCGAGAGGAAGGGCCCCAGCCGGCGCAGGCTCTCGCCACCCTCCTGCAGAGCCCTACCTCCAGCGGCTTTTACAGCCGGCTCATCGAGGGTTTGCTGCCCCAACTGAGCGCCCCCACGCCCCTCGCCCGCTCCGCCATCGAAGGGGCCGCCCAAGCACGCTCCGCCGACCTGGATCTGCTCAGGCGCCGGCTGCATTTTTGACTCCTGGCAGCGTCGAGCCTAGACTTCCGGAAAGCACCCGAGGCTGGAAGCGATACTGTGGGTAAACTCTGTTGTGTGCTTGAGCGAGGCCACCCGAGGCTCCGACTGCACCACAGGTTTTGTTAGGCGCTCTTAATACTGCAACCGCACTTGATCCAGCCGGCTCCCGGTAACAGCCGGCAAAGGCGCTGTGCGCCTGCCCGGCTCTGACCCGGGAGGGGGGATTGGGCGGGTTGCCTGCAGCCGGGCCG